>DASYEE010000151.1:0-10583 GCA_036499165.1 Galbitalea sp.
GCAAAGGGCTCGAGCCTCGCCTTCGACTCGAACAACGGCCAGTACCTCGTGAAATGGGCCGTGCCGTCCTCTCCGGGTAGCTGCTGGGTCGTCGCGGTTGTGACCGCCGACGGGAGCTCGCTCCAGGCGACGTTCCAGGTCAAGTAGCGGTACCTCGCATCCGACCGGGACCATCGTCCTGGTCGGTCCAGTCGAGCGTGGTCGGGTTCGGGTCGGATCGCAGCGGACCGGGTGGTGCGTTCTGGCACACGGTCGGGCGCATTGGTACTTGCCCCTGAATGGGAGTCGGGTACTATCCGGGCTCAATTCAATACCGTCTCACTGTGCCCGCCGGACATACCGCACTCATACCAATCGATCTTCCCGGCAGGCGCGACAGCCAGTGGCCATGTGCCCCCGGGAGGACCCTGTCCATGCGCGGTCGAATCGTCCGATTCACGGCGGCGTTCCAGGCCATGCTCCTCATGGCCACACTGATCGTGCCAGCCCTGACGTTCGGGGCGGTCAGCACGGATCAGGCGGACTACGCACCAGGTTCGTTGGTCACGATCAGCGGCGACAACTCGAACGGCGCTGGCTACCTCGCTGGCGAGACCATCGATGTCGTGGTCAGTGGCCCGAACGGCTACGCGGCTTCGTGTAGCGCCACAGCCGACGACAGTGGGGCCTGGTCATGCCAGGTCACCCTCTGGAACACGGATCAGGCAGTTGGTGCGTACTCGTACACGGCGACCGGAGAGGCTTCCGGCGTAGTCGAGACCTCGACGTTCACCGACGCGACTGGCACGACGACTACCATCGGATCGAGCGTGAACCCATCGGGTCTGGGCCAATCGGTCACCTTTACCGCGACCGTGAAGCGCAACGACACGAACGCTGCCATGACGACCGGCCAGGTCAAATTCGGTTCCGGAGGCAACTGCACAGGCGGCTTTACGCAGCTCCAATCCAACCAGCCGGTGAGCGGGAGCGGCCAGGTCACCTATACGACCTCCTCGCTATCAGCGGGCAACACGACGATCATTGCGTGCTTCACCGCACCGTCGGGTTTCGGCGACAGCAACGCATCGGTCGCGCAGACCGTCGATGGGCCTCCGAGCGTTGCGAGTACGACCCCAGCCAATGGCACCTCCAATGTCGCCGTAAGCGCGAACGTCGTGATCACGTTCAATGAGAGCGTCACCCTCGACGCGGACACGACGATCGTGTGCACGACCTCAGGGGCTCATACGTTCACGCAGAGTGCAAGCCCCTCCGTGACGTTCACGCTGAATCCGACGGCTGACTTCGTGAACAACGAGGCGTGCACCGTCACGGTCACAAACACGAGCGTTCACGACACGGACACGATCGACCCCCCCGACAACATGGTGTCGAACGTTGTGTTCTCGTTCACGACACCGGATTCGGCGCCGACTGTCGTCGGTACGACACCTGGAGACTCGGCGACCGGTGTTGCCGCAAACACGAATGTCGTGATCACCTTCAGCGAGAGCGTTTCGGCGGACAACTCCGGTGCGGGCTGGTTCGACATCGACTGCACCAGTGGCAACAACAAGGCAGCGACGCCGAGCGGTAGCCCGGGGACTGTGCTGACCCTGAATCCCACGGCGGACTTCGCTTCTGGGGACGTCTGCATCGTTACCGTCACGGGCAGCAAGATCCACGACACCGATACCGCAGATCCGCCGGATACGATGGCGGCCAACTACCAGTTCACCTTTACGGTAGACACCGCACCCGCGGTTTTGAGCACGACACCCACGACTGGTGCGACGGGTGTCGGCACGCAGGCCAATGTCTCGGTCACATTCAACGAGAACGTTAACGTCGATGCTGGCGGGTTCTCGATCAGCTGCGCTACCTCTGGTTTGCATCCGGCTACTCAGACAGGCGGCCCGAGCACGTTCACCCTCGATCCTGCTTCGGACTTCGTCGCGGGCGAACTGTGCACTGTCACCGTGACGGGAACCGCTATTCATGACCAGGACACCGGCGATCCGCCGGACACGATGGCATCGAATTACGTCTTTACCTTCACAGTCGACCAGGTGCCGACCGTCAGTGCGACGACGCCTTCAAACGGCGGTGTTGCGGCCACCAATGCCAACGTAGTGGTGACGTTCAGCGAACCGGTCAACGTCGACGCAGGCTGGGCGGCGATCGTCTGCGCGAGCGGGTCGCATGCCTATGCACTTACCGGTGGCCCGACGTCGTACACGGCCAATCCGACGACCGACTTCACCCAAGGCGATTCGTGCACGGTCACGATCGACCGAACCAAGGTTCACGATCAGGACACCGGCGATCCTCCCGACAATCTCGCAGCTGACTATGTCTTCTCGTTTACCGTTGACGAGGCGCCAGCGGTGGCTTCGACGACCCCTACCAACGGTGCCGTCGGTGTAGCAACCAACGCGAATATCGTGGTTAACTTCAACGAGAGCGTCCACTTCACAGGAACGTTCTTCACCGTCACATGCGGTACGAGCGGAGCGCATGCCGGCGTTGCCGCCCCGAACAATTCCTCGAGCATCACGATCAATCCGACCACGGATTTCGTAGGCGGCGAGAGCTGCACCGTCACCATCCTTGCGGCAGATGTCGCCGACCAGGACGCAATCGATCCGCCCGACAATATGGCTTCGAACTATGTGTTCAGCTTCGGTGTCCTCAGCGCGACACAGCCGACGTCGACCACCAACGTCTCCGGCAGCGGCACCTACGGGTCGACCGGATCACTCACTGCGAAGCTCACCTCGGGTGCTACGAATCTCAGTGGAAAGTCGATTTCCTTCAGCCTCAACGGCGTAACCGTTGGCTCTGCGCTAACAGACGTCAATGGCGTTGCGACGCTATCTCCAGTGAGCATGTCCGGTTACAACGCAGGTACAGTGCCTGGTGAAGTCGGCGCGAGCTTCGCGGGCGACTCGGGATACGACGCGAGTAGCGCTTCGGGCGATCTTGTCGTGGCGCAAGCCGGCCAGGCAATCACCTTTACGTCGACCGCACCCGGTGCTGCGGTCTTCGGAGACACCTACGCGCCGACCGCCACCGGGGGCGGATCCGGCAATGCCATTACGTTTGGCGCAAGCGGCGCCTGCTCATATTCGGCCCCCACGGTAACGATGTCAGGCGTTGGGTCCTGCACAGTCACTGCCGACCAGACTGGCAACACGAACTACAGCGCGGCCCCCCAGGTCACGCAGGTATTCACCGTTGGCCAGGCTGGCTCGACCACGACGGTCGACTGCACCGGCACACCGTTCACCTACGACGGCGGTTCCCACGCCTGTACAGCCACTGCGACTGGCGTCGGTGACCTCAACCAGCCTTTGACGGTCGTTTACAGCGGTCGCAACGCCACTTCGTATGGTCCGAGCGCCACCGCCCCAACGAATTCCGGCGACTACACGGCGTCGGCCACTTACGACGGTGACTCAAACCACACCGGGTCCAACGACTCGCATGACTTTGTGATCGCCAAGGCGGATGCCAGCTGCACCGTGACGCCCTACACCAGTGCGACCACGACCTACGACGCCACCGAGCACACCGCCTCCGGCTCGTGCACCGGCGTTGACGCGGGCGGCACCGCTGCCGGCACCAGCCTCGACCTGAGCAACACCAAGCACACCAACGCCGGCACCTACACCAGCGACACCTGGTCGTTCAGCGGCGGCACCAACTACAACGATCAAGCCCCGGTGACGATCACCGACTCGATCGCCAAGGCGGATGCCAGCTGCATTGGCATCGTCGGCTACTCAGGGACCTATGACGCGGGCGCCCACGGCGCTACCGGCGACTGCACGGGCGTTGATGCAGGTGGCACGGCCGCCGGCAGCTCGCTCGATCACGGCGCCACCTTCACCGACTACCCCGGTGGCACGGCCCATTGGGTCTTCACCGGCGGCACCAACTACAACGACACGAGCGGCGACGTCGCGATCACGATCAACCAGAAGGAAGTCACGGGCCACTTCACGGTCGCCAATAAGATCTTCGACACGACCACCAGCGCAACGATCCTTACCCGAACGTTGACCGGGGTGATCGGGTCGGAGGTTTGTACCCTGGCTGGCGGCTCGACCGCCTTCCCGAGCGCCCTCGTTGGTGGGCCATACACGCTGACCCTCAGCGGGGCATCGTTGTCTGGCGCCGCATGCGGCAACTACAAACTGGCGCTCGGCGCGATAACGACGACAGCGAGCATCACCGCCTGGACCGCCGCCGGCACTGGGTTCTATCAGCCTGTCGGTATCCCGGGCTCGGTGTTCACTGCGGCACCTGCCAGCGCACCGCTCGTCATTCCTTCCACCGTGTTGTGGAACACGGTCAAGGGCGGCCAGACCGTCCCATTGAAATTCAATGTCTATGCGGGCACAGTCGAGAAGACGAGCCTGGCCGACATCAAGTCATTCAACCAATCCAAGCTGGCCAACTGCAGCGGTGGGGTCGGCAGCGACCCAGTTGACGATGTGGCCGACACCGGCGGAACCACCCTGAGGTATGACACCACCGCGCATCAGTGGATCCAGAACTGGAAGACCAACAAGGTCAGCAGCACTGAATGCTGGCGCGTATGGGTGACCTTCGCGGACAACTCGACGCTCGAGGCCTTCTTCCAGCTCACCAAGTAGGCGATCCGAGTTGCACACACCAAAGGCTCCGGCTTCACGCCGGAGCCTTTTGGCTCGTTAGGATCAGCCAGTGACGCCACGGTCCTCGTCCGGCATGTCCCGCCAGGACGCATCGCGTCGCCGCGGAGTGCCGATGGTCTGGGTGGTTGGCGCCATCCTGATCGCGCTCGTCCTGGTGGGCATCTCTTTCATCGCCGTTTTTCATCCCGGGAGAGTCGGCGGTGAACCCGGATCGTCCGTTGTCGAGATGAGCGGCGACGGCAACAAGGTCAGTACGCACTTCGACGCCCGCAGCGGATGGTCCATTCAGTGGCAGAACACCGGGACGTACTTCTCGTACACGATCCATGGCGACACCGAGTTCGGTCAGGTCATTACCCAGAACGGCCCCGGAAACGGCATCACATCGCCCGTGCCCACGGGGAATTTCTTCATCGAGGTGGTTGCCCAAGGTCCCTGGACCATCACAGTGATTCAGGGCGACTGACCCCGTCGCGCTCGGGCAGGCGGCAAGGGCCTCAGCGACACGATCAGGAGTCGGCTGATAAGTCCGACGCGAACAGCACCGACGCCGTCGACCCGCGACGGTCCCATCGCTTGACCGTGTCCGACGCCGTAGTCGAATCGAGCTGCGTATGTAAGGGACAGCAAACTCGCCGATAACCGTTTGATGAGCGGTCGGTGGATGATGGCGGCATGCGGGTCGTGGTCGCGGCGGTGGTGACGATGGCGGTGGCGCAGCTGCTCGACCTCGTGACGTTCGACCTGATGGTCAGGGAGGTCGGGGCGCGGGCGGAGGCGAATCCGCTGGTTGGCGCGTTGTTCGGGGCCTACGGGTTCCCGGTGGTCGCGACGGCGAAGGTCGCGTTGCTGGCGCTCGTGACGGCCGTCGTCGCGGTGCTCACAGCTGCGCCGGCGGGTCGAGCGCAGGGCGCGATCATCGGGATCGTGCTGGGCGTGGCCATCCTGGCTGGTGTTGTCGGCAGCGCATCGAACATGGCTGCCGCGGGACTGCTGTAGCGCAAAGGGACCTTTCATCGGCGAAGCCGCGCCCTTGGCGAAGCGAGGCATTCCGGGAGGCGCTCTGGTACTCGCGAATCGCGTTCAGCGACTGGTGTGGAACCGGACTCGGTCGGGCCCGATCTGCGCCCAGATCATCGCGGCGGCGGGCCACCGAGCTATTCCCGTGAGGGCCGCCACGGCATCCTCTGGGTGTGCGGGATAGGCCGCGGAGAGCTGACGCGAGAACTCGAGCGCGGTCTGTTGCGTCGCCCGCGTGCGGCGGACGATCAGCAGGCGTGAGATCTCCGCGCCTTCGACGGGCCAGCCCTCCCACGACGGCAGCGACTCGGCCTTCATCTGCGCCCATCGAACCTGTTGCTCGATTCGGCGAATGTCCGACTCGATCTCGACGGCAACCACGCGCCGTTCGCGCTCCTCGTGCAGCACGACGTCGATCCAGCCTCGTGCCGGCTGCCGCACGCCGACTTCCGTCGCGGCCCGCCATCGCGGATGCAGCGCCCCGAGCAGCGCCTCGGCGATTCTCCCCTGATGGCGATCGCGGATCAGCGGACCGGTATTTGGATACAGCCGCGTCGACAGGTCCGCACCCAGCGGCACCGCCAGCTTCGCGTACGTCTCGAGCGACGGGCTCGCCTTGCCCGCCATGATCCGCCGGAGGCAGCTCCCCGGCACGCCCGCGGAATTGGCCAGTCTCTCAGGCGCGATGCCCGCGTCGGCGCACAGGCGTTCGATGTCCTCGACGAGCCGAGCTCGAGCCCGCTCCGCCGCACGGCTGGCCGCCTGGCGCTGGGATCGCTTGAGGCCACGAGACTCCACGAAACGAGTGAAGCGCCTCACCCTCACCGCAGGCTTATCTCGCACACACCTGCGAGGGCTGCCCCGGGACGCAGATCAAGCGCTTTCGGCCCTGGCAGGGCTGAGAGTGATGGCGCCGAGCGCCTTTGAGGCGTTCGCCGAGCCTCATTCCGAGCCGGATCAGACCTGAGAGGTGTGCGATCGACGCATCTCTGCCGATCGGCAGCCCTGGGAGGTCTGGACCGACGGAAGGGACAGCCCGGGAAAGCCGATCGCGGAAAAGCGGCTCGATGTTCGATCAGAGCCGCGCCGATCGAGGCGACCGGGAGCGCTGATGAAACATCTGTTCGGTTTCGAGCGATTCCGGTAGACTTGTAGCGTGCCCCAGGATCAGCTCGTCGTTCGCGGAGCGCGCGAGCACAACCTCAAGAATGTCGATGTCGCTTTCCCGCGCGACCGGCTGGTCGTCATCACGGGCCTGTCGGGCAGCGGCAAGAGCAGCCTCGCATTCGACACGATCTACGCCGAGGGCCAGCGCCGCTATGTCGAGAGCCTGAGCGCGTACGCGCGGCAGTTCCTCGGTCAGATGGAGAAGCCGGACGTCGACCAGATCGACGGCCTGAGCCCGGCGATCTCGATCGACCAGAAGGGCGCCAGCCGCAACCCGCGGAGCACCGTCGGGACGGTCACCGAGATCTACGACCACCTGCGACTCCTGTTCGCGCGGATCGGGATTCCCCACTGCCCCAACGGCCACGCGATCGAGCGCCAGACGGTCCAGCAGATCGTCGACCAGGTGCTCGAGATGCCCGAGGGCACGCGCCTGCTCGTCCTCGGCCCGTTGATCAAGGACCGCAAGACCGAGGGCGATCGGATCTTCGACGCGGCGCGCAAGCAGGGCTTCGTCCGGGTGCGGGTCGATGGTGAGACGTACGACCTGGCCGAGGCGCCGACGCTGGACAAGTACAAGCGCCACACGATCGAGGTCGTCGTCGATCGGTACGTCGTCCGGCGGGCCGAGCCGCCGATGGGCGAGGACGGGGCGACGCCGCTGCCGTGGGCGCGCGACGAACGCGGTCGACCGATCGATCCGGAGACGGGCGAGGCCCTCGAGGATCCTGACCGGCCACGGCTCGCCGACTCGGTCGAGACCGCCCTTCGATTGGGCGAGGGCGTCGTCCTGATCGCGCCCGCCGCGCGTGAGGGCGAGGCGCCGGAGTTCGAGGAGCGCCGCTTCAGCGAGCGCTACTCATGCCCCTACGACGGCACGACCATCGATGAGCTCGAGCCGCGGAGCTTCTCGTTCAACTCGCCGCACGGCGCCTGCCCGACGTGCACGGGCCTCGGCGTCCGACTCGAGATCGATCCGGACCTCGTGATCCCCGATCGAGGCAAGAGCGTCGTACAGGGCGCGGTCGTCCCCTGGGCGCGCCTGATCACCGATGCCAGCTGGCGGCTCAAGATCACCGAGGCCGTCTTCCTGAGCCACGGCTGGGACCCGAAGAAGCCGCTCCGCGACCTGCCCGCCGAGGCGATCCAGCACCTCCTGTTCGCCCCGAAGGACGAGCAGGTGATCATTCGCTACAAGCACGAGCGCGGCGAGAACTCGTACAAGGCGACGTTCGAGGGCGCGGTCACGAACCTCGAGCGGCGCTACAGGGAGACCGAGTCCGAGTTCATCAAGGCGGAGCTCGAGAAGTACATGGTCGAGCGGCCGTGTCCAACGTGTAAAGGCAAGCGGCTCCGCCCGGAGGCGCTCGGCGTCACGATCGACGGGCGGGACATCTCCGAGGTCGCCGACCTGGCGATCACCGACACGCTGGAGTGGGCACGCACGCTTCCGAGCCGCATCTCCGAGCGCGAGCGGACGATCGCGCACCAAGTGCTGAAGGAGATCCGGGCGCGCCTCGGGTTCCTCGTCGACGTCGGGCTGGATTACCTGACTGTCAACCGGACCTCGCAGACCCTGTCCGGTGGCGAGGCGCAGCGGATCCGGCTTGCGACCCAGATCGGGACGACCCTGATGGGCGTGCTGTACATCCTCGACGAGCCGTCGATCGGGCTGCACCAGCGAGACAACGCGAAGCTGATCGCGACGCTCACGAGACTCCGTGACCTCGGCAATACCGTGCTCGTCGTCGAGCACGACGAGGAGACCATCCGCACCGCCGACTGGGTCATCGACATCGGGCCCGGGGCGGGGGAGCACGGCGGCGAGATCATCGCCAACGGCCGGCTCGACGCAGTCCTCGCCGCTCCGCGCTCGATCACCGGCGCCTTCCTGCGGGGCGACCGCCGCGTCCCCGTGCCCGAGCGGCGCCGGAAGGGCAACGGCAAGCAGCTCGTGATCAAGGGTGCCCGGCAGCACAACCTCAAGGGCCTCGACGTGGCGTTCCCGCTCGGCACGTTCACCGCGGTCACCGGCGTCTCCGGGAGCGGCAAGAGCACGCTCGTAACGGAGGTGCTGTACCGGGCCCTCGCGCGCGAGCTGTTCGGGTCACGCGAGCCGGTCGGCAAGCACGACTCGATCGAGGGACTCAAGCAGGTCGATAAGGTCATCGAGATCGATCAGAGCCCGATCGGTCGGACGCCGCGCTCGAACCCGGCGACGTACGTCGGGCTGTTCACGGCGATCCGCGAGCTGTTCGCGGCCGTCCCGGAGGCACGCGTTCGCGGCTACGGCCCCGGTCGCTTCTCGTTCAACGTCAAGGGCGGCCGCTGCGAGAACTGCAAGGGCGACGGGATCATCAAGATCGAGATGCAGTTCCTGCCGGACGTGTACGTCCCGTGCGAGGTCTGCAAGGGCGCCCGCTACAACCGCGAGGCGCTCGAGATCCACTACAAGGGCCGCTCGATCGCGGAGGTCCTCGAGATGACCGTCGAGGAGGCGCTCGAGTTCTTCCGACCCGTCTCGAACATCGCGAACAAGCTCCAGACGCTCAACGACGTCGGGCTCGGGTACATCCATCTCGGCCAGCCCGCGACGACCCTCTCGGGCGGCGAGGCCCAGCGGATCAAGCTCTCGACCGAGCTGTCGCGCCGGGCGACCGGCAAGACCGTGTACGTCCTCGACGAGCCGACGACCGGCCTCCATTTCGCCGACGTGGAGAAGCTGCTGCAGGTCCTGCATCGGCTCGTCGAGACCGGCAACACGGTCATCGTCATCGAGCACAACCTGGACGTGATCAAGACGGCCGACTGGATCATCGACCTCGGACCGGAGGGTGGCGCGCGGGGCGGCCAGATCGTGGCGCAGGGGACGCCGGAGCAGGTCGCGAAAGCGCGACACTCGGCGACCGGCGAGTACCTCGCTCGGGTGCTCCGCGGCGAGCCGCTCGTCCCGCTCTCCGATGTGACCTTCGCCGAGGCTGCCGGCCGCGGCAACGGCAAGGCGCGCCGGCCCGTGTCGCCAGTCGAGGTCAGCCGGGTGGCGGTCCGATCCGGCTAGCGATGTCGAGGGATTCCGGGCCGGCCAGACACGAGATCGCTGACATCGACGCGACGGCGCTCGAGGCGGCGCGAGCGGCGGATCGGCTGCTCGCTGTCGCCCACGAGATGGCCTCGGAGCGGTGGGTTCGCTACCTCGCCCCGCTGCCGGACCGGCTGCGTGACGAACCGCTTCCTGACCTGCGCCGCGCGGCTCGGCTCGGGCGGGCGGCGTTCGGCCCGAAGGACTCCATCCGGGATGCGCTGCCGGAGGAGGTCACCGAGCCCTTCCTCCGCGCGATCGACCGCCTCCTGAAGGCCCTCGCTCGGCACGAGCTCGAGCACAACTGACGCGCCGGCGGGATCGCGACGGCAGCCCTGCGGTGGCCCTACTTCCCGTGCTTGAACGGATAGACGACCCACGCGTCCGTGGCGACCACGTGGTGATCCGGCACCAGGTCGACCTTCGAGCGTCCCGGCTTGTAGTGGAGCACCGCGGTCGTCGGGCGACCGCCGGCGAGAAGCACCCGCTCGACCACGGCAGCGATCGTCGTCCCGGTGTCCCAGACCTCGTCGACGACGAGCACGCGCTGCCCGTGGAGCAGGGGATCGGCGGGGAACTGGAAGAAGGTCGGCTGCTCGGCGGGTTGGCCCGTGTCGTCGTAGTACGCGACGGCGGCCACGAGGATGTTCCGG
>DASYEE010000152.1:0-12602 GCA_036499165.1 Galbitalea sp.
TCGTCGATCTGGGGCCGGGCGCCGGGAGTGCCGGCGGCACGATCTGCTTCGAAGGCAGCGTAGACGGGCTGCAGTCGAGTGGCACGCTGACCGGCCGCCACCTCGACGATCGCGCCGCAGTCAAGACTGCCCCGCGCACCCCAACAGGCCAGCTCGCCGTCCGCGGTGCGACTTCTCACAACCTCCAGGACGTCGACGTCGACGTTCCACTCGGCATCCTGACGGTCATCACCGGGGTCGCCGGCTCCGGCAAGAGCTCGCTGGTCTCCGAATCAATCGCCACTTGTGACGGCGTTGTCTCGATCGACCAGGGCGCCATCCGCGGCTCTCGTCGCAGCAATCCGGCCACATACACGGGACTCCTCGATCCGATCCGTGCGGCATTCGCCAAGGCGAACGGCGTGAAGCCAGCACTGTTCAGCGCCAACTCAGAGGGTGCGTGCCCGAATTGCAACGGGGCAGGAATGATCTTCACCGACCTCGGCGTCATGGCCAGCGTGTCGACCACCTGCGAGGTCTGCGAGGGCAAACGCTTCGACGCGTCAGTTCTCGACTACCATCTCGGCGGGCGCGACATCAGCGAGGTACTAGGGATGTCCGTGGAAGAAGCCATGGACTTCTTCGGATCCCCAGACGCCCGCCTGCCCGCGGCCCATGCCATCCTGTCGAGGCTCTCCGATGTCGGCCTCGGATACATCAGCCTCGGCCAACCCCTCACCACCCTGTCCGGTGGCGAACGCCAGCGCCTGAAACTCGCGACGCACATGGCCGAGAAGGGCGATATCTACGTTCTCGATGAACCAACGGCAGGTCTCCATCTCGCCGACGTTGAGCAGTTGCTCCGCCTGCTCGACCGCCTGGTCGATTCAGGCAAATCGGTGATCGTCGTCGAACATCACCAGGCTGTGATGGCCCACGCCGACTGGATCATCGACCTCGGCCCGGCGGCCGGCCACGACGGCGGCCGCGTCGTATTCGAGGGCACGCCGGCCGAGCTGGTCGCTGCGCGCTCCACCCTCACCGGTGAACACCTCGCAGCCTATGTCGGCGCCTGAGCGCCAGGGAACCAGGGAGTTAGCCTTCCCTGCGATTACTTTCGACGCCCTCTGGGGTTATCGCCGTCGTCGGTCGAGGTCGGACGAGCCCATTTCACGCGCACCCGTCGAGGTCACGGCGGCCGACCCGAGAAGCGCGAGTTTCTCGGCGGTTGCCGTGCCTGCATCCGCGTGATAAATCACGAGCATGAGTCCGTCCGCGCCGCTCACCTCGAGTTTCTCGCGGTTGAGCAACAGTTCGCCCACCTGGGGATGATCGAGCCGCATGGCCGCGCCCTGCCGAGGACCAACGTCGTGGCGTGCCCAGAGCCTGCGGAAATCCGGGCTGGCGAGCGAAAGCTCCCCGACCAACTCGATGAAACGCGGGTCGTCGATGTCTGTGCCAACCGACTGGCGGAACCCCGCGATCAGGGCCTCTGCCGCCTTGTCGGAATTCGGGTCGAACAGCGCTTGCTCTTCCGGATCGAGAAAGACATCTCGCAGCCGATTGCCACCGGCGACCAGCCGCGGTGAAAGCGCGGTTGCAAGTGTGTTCGCGACGAGGACGTCGAGATATCGCCCCTCGACGAATGCGGGAAAAGGCAGTGCGCCAACCAGCTTTGCAATCCCTGCTGGAACGGTCTCCCGGCGGGACTGTCGGCGCTTTCGTCTCGGCTTATCAGCGCCAAGGCCAAGCAGGTAGTCGCGGGTGAGGTCATCCAGCTGCAGCACGCGAGCGATCGATTCGAGGACCTGAACGGACGGGTTGCGATCGCGACCCTGCTCGAGCCGCAGATAGTAGTCGGCGCTGATCCCCGCCAGCATCGCGACCTCTTCGCGGCGCAGCCCCGCCACCCGGCGCATCCCGAGCACGGGGATTCCCGCCTGCTCCGGTGTGACCAGTTCACGCCGCGCGCGAAGGTAGTCTCCAAGCAGGTTCGGTTCGTCGCTCATTTGCCCACCGTAATCCGATCGACCTCGAGGATGCGTGGCCCTGGTGCCCCCAGGAGCGCGGGAACGCACTCATGGGGCTGGCAGCCCGGCGAGAACAAGACCAGAATTGCCAACGTGAGTTCCCCCGCGACCCCAGAAGTCTCTGCCCTACCGAGTGGCGTCGGCTGCGAAGAGTGCGACGAGACGGATGGCTGGTGGCTGCACCTTCGACGGTGTGTCGAGTGCGGTCACGTCGGCTGCTGCGACAGTTCACCATCCCAGCACGGAACCGCGCACTACATGGCGACGGGCCACGCGATCATGCGCAGCTTCGAGCCGGGAGAAGACTGGTTCTGGGACTACTCGGTCGGTGCGACAACAGACCCGGTGAGCGTCTCGGAGCCGCTCAGCCACCCGAGCGAGCAGACCGTCCCCGGGCCATCGGAGCGCGTTCCAGCAAACTGGCAGGAGCTCCTGCACTAACGGCAGCACTCACCCGTTAACGAAAGAAGGCGCTCTTTCCAAACCCGAATTGGAAAGAGCGCCACACTTCGCATAGTCCGACAGCCACTTCCCAGGAGGGTGCCGGAGTAAGAAACCGATCGCTTGCCATTCCCTTGAATGCTTCGGCAACCTGCTAAACATCAGCATGGCACAGCATTGGCGATTTACCTAACACTTGTTATAAAAAACATGCGTTTGTTTTACAATGCACTTGTTATAGCAATTGTGCGTTATGTTTAAACGATGACACGCCAAGCCGATCTCGCGAAAAAACCCGCGTTGCTTGAGCAAATCGTCGACTATCTCGTCGACCGACCGCTCTCCACGTTGACGTTTCGAGCATTGGCGAGCGCGCTGCAGGTCAGTTCTTTCACGCTCGTCTATCACTTTGGTACCCGTGACGAGCTGGTGCGAGACATCATCAAGGCCATCGCAACGCGCCAGCGCGGATTCGAGACAGTCTTCGCTCCCGGTGAGGTCACGGTCGATTCTTATTTCGCCGGACTGCGCCGTACCTTTGAGCTCACCCTGCTCCCCCGTAACAGGGCGCTGCAGCGCCTTGAGTTCGAGGCGCAGATGCTCGAGGCTCTTGCGCCAGACCACGCACTGACCAGGACGGCGCACGAGGAGCTACACGCACGTGCGCGCGACACCCTGATGGCTCTTGGCGTCGACAAGGCCGACGCGATGGTCGAAGGCCAGCTCCTTCTCGACACGTTCTATGGAATCCAGGTCGGACTCGTCGTCAGCGGAGACGTCGAGCGCGCGACCGCAGCGTTCGACCGGGCCCTGCTCTACCACCGCCAGGCCATCGACCCTCTCGTTACTTCTCGGTAGTTGCGCCGCCGTCGCGACCGCCACCGTCCAGGTGAATGAAATGCTCGCGGACGACGTGCCATCCTTGTCGCTCTTGACAGTGACCACGACGTTCGACTTACCCGCCTTGGCAGGTTTACGGGGCGGCATCCTGATCGTCTTTGGCGCTCGATGCCGTGAGGGCTGCGATCGCAACAAGGAGGGTGTCGTTCGCCTTGCCCGAGATCGTGTCCGACCATCGCCGAAAAACCATGTCCCGTTCGACGGTCTGCACCGGATTGACGAAAAACACGCTCGCCAATGCCAGCACCGTGATGCCGCCAGTCACGGAAAGCGCCGCGATGTTCTCGGCACCCGTTGTGGCGATGATGATGAAGGCGGCGCCGACTCCTAGCGTGGCGAGCGACATGAGGGAGATCATCGCAAACCGCACTCTGCCTGTTGTCACGTCGTCCTGCGCCAGCCTGAGGGAGACCAGCAGAAGCTGGTTGTTGATGCGGCGGATTCGCGCCGCCTGGCGCAGAGTCTCGGCATCCGGCGCAGATCCCGGATACCCAGGCCACATGGAGACAACCGGAGGCTTGGTCGCGAACCCGCCATCACCGCCGAGATTAATGCCTCATCACGCTTCGAAACCAGGTTGGCTATCTATTTTCTGGGGCGCTCAACCGCACGCGCCCGATTGATCAGCGCAGCCGAACTGCCACCTGCCGCGCCCCGACGACAAGCGCCCCGAGGAGCAGGAGCAACAGGCCGACGCCAAGGAGCAGCCAGAGGTCGACACCCGTCCAGGCGATCTCTCCCCCGCCGCCACCCGCGGTTGAGGTCGGCGCTCCCGGGCTCGGCGCGGACACCGTGATCGTCAGCGTTGCGCCCGCGGTTCCCGTGAACCCGAATCCGTCGGTTCCGACGACCGTGACCGGGTAGCTGCCCGAGGCGTTCGCGTTCACGAGCGAGAGGTCGACCGTGATCGTGCCCGCGACGTTCAGCGTCGGATCGAGGGCCGCCTCCACCTTCGCCTCCGTGAGCTTCTCGCCCTTGCCGAGCGTCACGTTTGCCGTCGTGTGAGCGAGAGTCACCATGACCACCGGCACCACTCGTACGGTTACAGCCACCGGCGCGGATGTAACGCCGCTCGACGGATCCGTTGCGGTGACCGGCGCCGTGTACGTGCCGGCAGTCGTGAAGTCGACCGCACTCTGGTCTATCTGGAGCATGGCTCCGACCGATGGCGATGCTGCGCCCGCCTTCGTCAACAGGTCGCTCGCCGTGGGCGCTGCGCCGACCTGATACGTGACCGTGGTCGCTGTGACCGTCACCGTAGGAGGCGGCACCGGCGCGAGCCGGAACGTCGTCACGACCGCCCGGTGGTCACTCGTCCACGAGTTGTCCTTCCCCGCCTTCGTTGTCGGGAAGCCCGCGACGAGCGTGTTCGACCCGACGACCGTCAGTGGCTTGCCTGCGAAGTCGACGTAGTCGATGCGATCCTGCGGCTCGGCGGTGCCGCTTGCGGCGTTCGTCGTGACGATGGGCGACCAGGTCGTGCCGGGCGCGGTGGCTGGATCCGAACTGGATGCGCGGAACGAGTCGGTCAGTCCGGCGTCGGCGAACTGGTCAGGCACCGGCCAGTCGACCGCACCAACGCCGCAGTGGGCGCTCGCGGTTGCGGCCGTCCAGTCGGTCGAGGATGGAGACTCAAGGTCGCCGAGGAGCACCACGGGAGCATGTGCTGCTGCCGCGACATCCGTCGTGATAGCGCTGGCGACGGCTCGCGCCTGGGCGACGCGCTTCGCCGAGTCCTCGGCCGCGACCAGGTCGGCAGGGCTCGTGACACCCCCCTGGCAGGCCGCTTCGGGGCCGTACGCCGCGCTGTCGAGCCCGACGCTCCACACTCGCAGGTCGCGGCCGGGCGTGTGCGCGGTCACACCGACCGCGGGAAGCGCGTCCGCTGCATCCGGCTTGGATTCGCCATCCACCGGATACGCCGACACGATGCCGACTCCGCCCGCACCCTCGACCGAGTACCAGCCGAGCGCGGTTGCCAGGTCGGTTGCGACGGTGCCACCGTCCTGCTGCACGCCGACAATATCGAGGCCGTTCGCCGCGATCACCGCGAGATCCTTCAGCGCCGAGTCGCTCACGTGACTCCCGGCATCCCAGAGGTTCCACGTCGCGGTCGCGAGCTGCGGCGAATCGGCGGCTCCCACGACATTCACCTCGAGAGTGATCTCTGACGTAGTCGTGCCGTCGGTCGCCTGCACCGTGATCGTCGCGGGGTCAGCCGAGGCCGTCGCCGGCGCTGTCCCGGTGACCGTACCGGCGCCGTCGACGCTCAGCCACGCGTCGCCCGAAAGCTTCTTGTACTGCGTTACGGCTCCTCCGTTCCAGAGACCCGCAATCGGCTGCGCAATGGCCCCGCCGGCGCGCACCGGTGGCACCCGGAATGTGTCGGTCACGAAGCCGGGTTCGAGCGTCGACCCGGAGTTCGTCGGGTCGGTATTCGGCTTCGTCGCTGCGTAGTCGTTCGCGATCTGTGCCGCGGTGATCGGAGCAGCGTAGAAGTCGAAATCGTCGATGTATGCGTTCACGAACCCGTCGACGGTGTCGTTGCCGGAGCCTTCAGCGCCCACCCGGAAGGGGAATCCGCTCGCCAGGGTGAACGCGCTGGTCAGCGCAGTGCTCTGCACGGCCTGCTGGCCATCGAGGTAGCTCGTCATCGTGCCCGCACTGCGGTCTACGACGATCGCGACCTGGTGCCAGTCGCCGATCACGGAGGTAGAGCTGATGCCGGCAAGGTAGTTCTGCCCGGTCGAGGTGCCGTTCTGCCCGAAGCAGGCCCGCACGACGCCCGGCTGGCCAGACGTGTTGTAGAGGGTGGTGCCCTTGTCGTAACAGTGTGTGAAGTCCTGATTGGAGACGATCGGTGAATCCGAGCTCGCCGAGGACTCGTTCAGCCAGAAGACATAGGAGAAGCTCGAGGTTGCGTCGGTCTTGCCGGCGATCATGGGGAGCGAGAAGAAGTTGACGCCTTTACTGCTGCCGTCCGGCGAGTTGACGTATGCGCCCTTGCCGCTAACCCCGGTGGCGTACGACGGTGACCCAGACCACGTGCCGGCGTTGCCGTTGCCCGAGCTGTCGGTGATGGTCGAGCCGGTGTCGCCATCGAAGTCGTACGAGAGAATCGGCGCGACGGTATCACCGGCGGCGCGATAGCGGTTCCAGACCGCGTAGAGCGTCACCGTTGCACCCGATGTCGTCGAGAGATTGGCGACCGCCTGTCCATCGGCGTAAGCGATTGGCCCTGCAGCACTGGTCGCCCACCCCGCGAACTGGTAGCCGACGCGCGTGAAGCCGTTCTTCGTCAGCGCGGGAGCTGCGCCCGCAGGCATGTCCTCCGACGCAGTGGCGCCTGCGCTGGCGCCATTGCCGTTGAAGGCGACGGTGTAGTCGACCGTGTTCGGCCGGCTCGCGACATAGTCTGCGGCAACCTGCGACGATGGCACGACCGCGTTGTAGAAGTTGAAATCATCAATCGACGCGTTGGTGTACCCGTCGCTCGTGTCGGTCTCGCTTCCGCTCAGACCGCCGATGTTGAAGGCGAGCCCGCTGGTGAACGCCGTCGAAGCGGTGATCGAGCCGGCCGGCGCCGTCGTCGTCTGCACGCCGTCGACATAGTATGTGGCGGTGTTTGCAGAGCGGTCGACCGTAACTGCGACGTAGTGCCACGCGCCGACCAGGTTGCCGGATGCACCGGTCACGTACTCCTTCGTGCCCCCTGATGTCTGCCCCCAGCACGCCTGGAGAACGCCAGGAGTTGTCTGGTTGTACAGCGTCATTCCCTTGTTATTGCAGGCCGCGAAGTTCTGGTTGCTGACGATCGGGCCGTAGCTCGTGCGCGACTGCTCTGACATCCAAAACTCGTACGAGAAGCTCGAGGCGGCATCCGTCTGCCCGGTCACCAGCGGAAGTTTCACGTAGTTCGCGCCGCTCGTGACTACCGCCGCGTTGCCAGAGATACCCGCCGCATATGACGGCGTGCCCTTCCACGCAGCGTCGTTGCCTTTGCCTGAGGTGTCTGCAACCGTCGCGCCATTTGCGGTGTCGAAGGTGTACGACGCAACGGGCTTGATGGAATCCTGCGGGTCGAAGGGTGGGGTCGCGGCTGATGCCGCGCGCGGCAGGCCGACGATGACCGCCGCCGCGACGATAACAACGACGATCCCGCCGGCGACGATGGTGAAGCGCGTGCGGCTGCGGGCGGTGATGCGTTTCACGAGGGCGTGCACGGACATCGGGTTCTCCTACGAGGCGGGGCGACGGTGGCGGGAAAGGTGGTCGGAAAAACGGCCGCTAGGCCTGGAGCTGGGCGATTCTGCCGGCATAGCGGTGCTGCCAGCCCGTGCCGGTGTCGGCATCGAGGATGACGTCGTAGTAGCCCTCACTCGTCGGCCAGGTGATCAGCTCGGTGGCGCCGGGGTGAACCCAGACGCTCTGGCTCCCGCCCGCGAAATCATTCGCAACGAGCGCGTAGTGCACGGGCTGCAGCCCGTCGTTGTGAAGCGTGATTTTGACCACCGGGTCGTCGCCGACCACCAGGTCGACATCGACGCGTGGGACACCGGAATTGTTCTGTCCGGTTGGCAGGACGGTGCCGGCGTGCGAGCGCACGAATCCGTCCGGACCGTAGACCGAGAAGGCGTACCGGCCATCGTGAGCCGTGGCATCCCAGTCGTAGGTCGCCGGTGCCACGGCAGAGACGGTGTGCGGAGTGTTGGAGAAGGTCGCGTACTTGTCCGGGAACGCCTGAAGACTGACCGTCTTGCCCTTCTGGCCGCCGACAAGGCTGAGGTGCGAGCTGACGGTGCCAGCGTTGCGATCCTCGACGAACGTGCCGTGCGGGTGGAACGACAAGGGGCGATGGCGCAGGGTCACACCCTCCCACTTGTCGGCGGGCGGCACCTGGGTGCTGATGGTCCCGCCGGCGCGAGCGATCTGCACCAGCGCCTCCGTGTCCGGCAGCGCTGGTGTGTCCACGATTGGATGCGCGAAGTCCATCGCGCTCGTCAGGTCGCCGCTGATGCCGCGACGCCATGCGGTGATGGTCGTCGACAGCGCGGGGGTTCCGATCGCGGTCGTCCAGGTCTCGAGGAACTGCACGATTGAGGTGTGGTCGAACGTCTCGCCACTTACCCAGCCTCCCCGAGTCCACGGCGAGACGAGCACGCCGGGCACCCGGGCGCCGTACCCGATCGGCGTACTTCCGGAGTACTCCCCCGCCGTTCCAGGCTCGGCGTACGGCGGAAGCACGTGGTCGAAGTATCCATCGTTCTCGTCGAACGTCATGATGAGCAGCGTGCTCTTCCACAGGTCGGGATTCGATTGCAGCGTCTTGATCACCTGGTTGCTGTAGTGCGCGCCATGCTCCGGGTTCGCTGACGGATGCTCCGACCATTCGTAGGGGGCGACGATCCACGACACCTGCGGCAGCGGAAACTGGGCACCTGGCTGGCAGGCCGCGATGAAGCCACCAAGCACAGCAGTCAGGTTCGCGTCGCTGTCATTGTTTGCGGCTCCCGTGGCTGCGTATGGAGCCGAGCCCGCCCGCCAGACCAGGCCGGTCCCCGGGGCGTTCTTCACGGCATCCGCCCGGTTCGCGATGTCGGTCGCGGTCGAACCGGAGGTCGTGAACGCGGCAAAGCCGCGGATCGGGTTGTCGGTGTAATCGCCGACCCAGCTGCTGCCGTTGTTGGTGTTATCGACGTAGATGCGCCATGAGACCCCGGCATTTTGCAGCGCCTCCGGGTAGGTCTGCCACGCCCGCGTGCCGTTCGACTCCCCGCCGTTGTCGGTGACTCCGTTGGATGTCCCGGTCCAGTGATAGAGACGGTTGGGCGTCGTTGGCCCCATGATCGAACAGTGCCAGTTGTCACAGATCGTGTACGCGCTCGCGAGCGACCACTGCCACGGGATCTCCTCGCCGGTGACGTACTGCATCGTGGCCGTGCCTTTGGCGCCGACCCAGTTGTTGTATTTACCGGATGACCATGCCCCGAGGCCGCCGGAGTAGGAGTGGTCGAGACCCGTCGTCGTTCCCGCCACCGTGGTGACCCGCGTTGGCCTCGCGAACGACGACCCACTCGGCTGCGAGAAGACGTCCGTGCCGTTCTGGAACCGCAGCGCCTGCTTGTCGCTGAAGCCGCGCACGCCCGGAAGCGCTCCGTAGTAGTGGTCGAACGCGCGGTTCTCCTGCACGAGAACCACCACGTGCTTGATGTCGGTGATGTCGCCCTTGAAGCCGTCAGGAAGCACATATGCCGCCTCGCGCATATTCTGCGCGCCGGCGGAGTCGGCCCATCCTGAGGCAGCGCCGCCCAGTGCCGCGGCGCCGCCCAGCAGGCCGAGCGCCTTCAGCATCCCCCGACGGGAGAGCCCTGAACGCAGCACCTCCGGCGGAACAGTGTTCTTGCGATCGTACGGATCCGGCGTGAAAGGGGTGGGCTCGCTGGACACAGGGGGATTCCTTACTTCGAGTTGCTGGGAAGACGACCTCAGGCAAACAAGGAGAGGAGAACCAATGGTGAACGCGAGACGACGAATCGCTCGAAACAGGCCTCACCGGCAATATCCGCAAGCCGAATGCGCACACTGGGCGGATTCCGCGACCCCAGAGGTTACAAGACGGTGCGCGTTGTCTCTCCGGCTGTGACCTCGAAGGCGAGGGTTCCTGCGCGATAGCGATCGACGCCAAGCTCGACAACTCGGCCCCCTCGTGCGGTGGTCACGCGCCCAACCTGGAGCAGGGGGCTGGCGCGCCGCACCCCGAGCAGCGCTGCATCCTGCATCGATGCGGCCACTGCTTCGATCCGGTGATTGCCCGATGTCACGCGGATACCCGCTTCGGCGAGCGCCGCGGTGGTCGAGACAACGTCATCCGGCAATGCGTCGATCGTCGGCGCCGCCCACGGCGCCCAGGCCGACCGCTCGACCATCACCGGCCTGCCATCGAGCGTGCGCACCCTGGTGAAGCGCAGCAGCGGCTTGCCGAGCCTGATGCCGAGCACCAGCGCTTCGCGCGCGGTCGCTGGCAGGTATTCCCGCGAGGTGATCAGTCCGCCGGGGATGCGGCCTCCGGACTCAGCCCACTGCGCGAACGACAGCATGCGATCGAAGCCCTGCGTCTGGTGCGGCGCCTGCACGATCCAGCCCCCGCGCGGGCGCGAGATCACGAGCGACTGCCTGGCGAGTTGAGCCATCGCCCTCCGCACCGGGCTGCGGGTGACCCCGTAGTCCTCGGCAAGCGTCGCCTCACCGGGCAGCCGTGAGCCCACGGCAAATTCGCCATCGAGGATGCGTCGCTTCAGGTCATCCAGCATGGCGGCGTATTTTGCCGCGGCTGGCACCGGATGGCGCGCCGAGGCGGGATCGGATGTTGCGGTCATGGGCTGCCTCCGACTCTACCGGCGACAGGCACCCCAATCCGCCTTAGTCGACGACGATGACCGTCTTGCCGGGCGCGCGCCCGGGTGCCGTGCCGCTCTCGTATGCCGCCCGCCCACCTGGCAGGTCGAATGTCTGGGCGACGGCGACCCCGACGCCTCCCGCGGCGAGGAGCGCGCCCAGTTCGTCCAGCCTTTCGCGACTGGTCGTCACAACGAAGAACGCGCTCCGCACGCCGTACTTGGCGGCCAGCTCTTCGCTCGGGGGCTCCTGAAGGACAACGAGCAGTCCTCCCGGCGCAAGCGACATGTACACCCACTCCGGCACCTGGATTCCTGCGGCGTCGATGGCGACGTCGAATCCGGCAAGCCCGCGCGGGTCCTCGTCGTGGCCGGCCACGACGACGTGATCGGCGCCCAGCGACTTCGCACGCGCCTCGTTCGATGCGGAGCTCACCGTAACCGTCACCTCGGCGCCCATGCCGTGCGCAAACTGGGCGAGAAACGCTCCGACTCCCCCGGTGCCGCCGAGGATCAGGATGCGCTGGCCCGCCTCGAGGTGCGCCTGCTCGCGCAGCGCTTCCCACGCGGTCAATGCCGGCAGCACCGCGGCTGCGGCATCGACATCGGTTACGCCAGCAGGCTTTCGAGCGGCATCGGCGGCCGGGACCACCACGAACTCCGCGGCCGCGCCGTCACGGTTGAATGGCACAAGCCCGAAGACTGGGTCGCCCACTGCAAGGTCGCTGACGCCTGCGCCGACCTGGGCGACCACTCCCGCGAATTCGTGCGACGGGATGATCGGGGTGCGGTCGACACCGTTCGATGTCCAGGTTTCCGGCCAGGTCAGCTCGGCAAAGGTGATTCCCGCCGCGTGCACGGCAACGCGGATCTCATCCGGACCGGCGTGAGGCAGCGGTGCCTCCTCATAGACAAGCACCTCGGGGCCGCCACGTTCGTGCGCGCGAAGCGCCATCATCGTGCCAGTGGCCTGTCCGGTTGCCGTTTGCTCGGCGTCCATAGTCGATCCTCCGTCTGCTCCGATCGCGCACCTGTGGTTTCGCGAACTCATCCTCAGTCCAAGGATGGCGCAGTCGGGCGCATCGGCACAGCGTCGACCCGGACGCAAACCGCCCGAATCAGGACACGGATCACGCGTCGCTCAGGATTCTGCGCTCACCACGCTCGCGACAATTCGGTCTGACGTGCGGGCGCGCTGAGTCTCCCCAGTGGTCGGCAGGCGCTGAGTCTCCCCAAGTGGTCGCCAATACGCGACTTTGACCACCATTTGGGGAAACTCAGGTCGTCGGTACGTCACCAGCGCCCGGTGCTCAGTCCGAGTCCAACGGTTCGACTGGACGGTGAGCCGTACTCTGCTTGCACTTTGGCCGACATCCACAGGACGCTCGAGGGTAGGTTGAGAATTGTGAATAGCCGTACCGGGCGCGTCGCCCTGATCGTCGTCGGAGTGATCGCCTTTATCGTTGGCGCAGTGTTCGCCGGCCAGGGCGCGAACCTGATCCCGGGCAGTTCCATGACTGGTGAACGAATGTGGCTCTATATCGGGGTGGTCGTCGCCATTGTGGGCATCATCCTGGTGCTGCTCGGCCTCCGCCTGACAGGACGCGGTCGCACGGACAGGTGACGGTCACGCGAGGGCCAGCGAAGTTCCCCCACCAGCACGATGACTCGGCTCCTCTCCCTGCCTCGGTGGTGATCAGCCGTTTGTTGTCCCGAACGCGAGAATTGTCAGGCCTGCTTTCGGCAGGGTGCACATGTGCGCGTCGTCCAGGTGGAATCCATCGCCCGGTACGGTCCCTTCCTTGGTCGAGAGGATCACGTCGGTCTCATGCGGACCATACAGGTACGTATATTCCTT
>DASYEE010000153.1:0-39176 GCA_036499165.1 Galbitalea sp.
ATCGCCCTTCCCCACGGGGTTTTAGGGCGATCTGGCGCCCCTCACCGACGTCTACCGGGGTTCGCGGGGTTAGTTGTTCGCGCCGCCGGTGCCCGCGCCGCCCCGGAAGCCGCCGAAGCCAGCCTGACCCTGCGAGATCGTTGTCGCGGTGACGTTGCCGGAGCTGTCCTTGGCGCCGATGACGGTGATGCTCTCGCCCGACTTGAGGGATGACACGGTCGACTTGCTCGTCTTCGACACCGTGGTCTTGCCAGAGGTCGTCACCTTCACGGTCGACCCGTCCGCCGCCTTCAGCGTGATCGTGTCGCCGCTGATGCTCACGATCGTTCCCGTCGTGAAGCCGCCGCCGGCGAATCCGCCGCGTCCTGCACCGGTTCCGGTGCCGCCGGTTCCCGTGCCGCCCTGGCCTGTGCCCGTCCCGGTTCCGCCGCCGGCCGCGCCCTCGCCGCGGGTGAACCCGCCCTGGCCGAAGTTGCCGCGCGCCGACGCATTGGTGGACGACGTCGCGTGGCCGATGAGCACACCGGCGAACAGCCCGATGACGAGGGCCGCGACCAGCGCGAGCACCGGCGTCACGATGCGGGATGCGCCCTTCTTCTTGGGCGGAGTAGTTGCGGGAGCGGCAGCCGGAGTCGGTGCCGCCGAATGTGAAGGAGCCTGTTCGGAATTCGGCTCGATCGGTGTCGTTGGGGTGTTGTCAGCCATGATTGTCCTTCGTTTTGTGTGAGCAGGTCAGATGGAGCGGAGCGCCTGGATGGGCCGCATGTTGGCGGCGCGAGCCGCGGGGTAGACGCCGAAGAAGACACCGATTGCCACGGAGACGCCGAGGGCGAGCGGTATCGAGTAGCCGATGATGATCGGCTGCGTTCCGTAGATCTCGTATTGCGACGCGAACACCGCGATCAGCACCCCGAGGATCCCGCCCAAGAGCGTCAGCGTCGCGGCCTCGGTCAGGAACTGGCCGAGGATGGCGCCCCTGGTCGCCCCGAGCGCCTTGCGGATTCCGATTTCACGGGTGCGCTCCGTGACGGTCACCAGCATGACGTTGGTGACGCCGATCCCGCCGACGAGCAGGCTGATCGCAGCGACAGCCGCGAGCAGCACCGTGAAGCTGTCGGCGCTCGCCTCCTGTGTCGCGAGCAGCGAACTCTGGTTGGTCACCGTGAACGGAGCGGTTGCGGTCGCGGCGACACCGAGAAGCTGGTCGAGCTCGACCGTCACCTCGCCCTGCGCGGCCGCCACGTCATCCGACGTCCTGGCCTGTACGAGCAGCGAACTCACCGCGCCGAAGCCGGTGTACGAGCGCTGTACGCGGGTGATCGGTGCGATGAGCTCCGAGTTCGGGTCGCTGAATCCGACGCTGCTCTGGGTCGCAAGGATGCCGACAACAGTGAACGGGGTGCCGTCCACCGAGATCGACTGGCCGAGTGCGGAACCCGTCGGGTACAGCTCGGTCGCAAGCGTCGACCCGATGACGGCGACCTTGGCAGCGCTCGTGACGTCGGCCGCCGTGAAGGCTGTTCCACTTGCAACGGTCGCCGTAGAGACGGTGAAGTAGTCGGCGCTTGAGCCGATGACCGAGATGTCGTCTTCCGACTCGCTCGTCGACGAGACAGTCAGCGAGGTGTTGGCCTCCGGCACGACCTTGCTGACGTGCCCGAGCCCAGATGAGCCGAGCTTATTACTGACCGCGAGGGTGATCGCCGACGAGGAGGTGCCGCCGCCGTTCGCCCTCACGGTCAGGGTATTCGTGCCAAGCGAGGTGATCGCATCGCGCACCTTCTCGGCCGAGCCATTGCCGACGGCCATCAGCAGGATCACGGAGGCGACCCCGATGAGCACGCCGAGGAGGGTCAGGATCGACCGCAGTTTGTTGGCCGTGACCCCGCGAAGCGCGGAGAGCAGGATGTCGCCGACCTTCATCGCGCCACCGCCAGCGAGTTCGAGTGGTCGGCCACAATCAGGCCGTCGCTGATCGCGAGAACGCGATGCGCCCGCGCGGCGACGTTCTCCTCGTGCGTGATGATCACGATGGTCCTGCCTTCTGCGGCGAGCTGGTCGAAGATCGCGAGGATCTCGTGCGTCGACTCTGAGTCCAGGTTTCCCGTTGGCTCGTCGGCGAGAATCAGCGTTGGGTTGGTGACTAGCGCGCGGGCGATCGCGACGCGCTGTTGCTGGCCGCCAGAGAGCTCCTGCGGCAGGTGATCCGCCCGATGCGACAGCCCAACCATGTCGAGCGCCGCGAGCGCGCGGCGTTTGCGTTCGGCCCTCCGAACGCCACCGTAGGCGAGCGGGAGCTCCGTGTTCGCGAGCGCCGACATCCTCGTCACCAGGTTGAACGACTGGAAGATGAACCCGATCTCGCGATTGCGTACCCGAGCCAGCTGCTTCTCGTCGAGGTCGTTGACGTTGGTGCCTGCGAGCAGGTACGCGCCCTCGCTCGCGACGTCGAGGCATCCGAGGAGGTTCATCAGCGTCGACTTGCCGGAACCCGATGGGCCCATGATCGCGACATAGTCGCCCGACTCGACGTTCAGGTCTATGCCGCGAAGGGCATGTACCTGGGCGTCGCCCGTCCCGTAATACTGGTGGATGCCGTGCAACTCGAGCACTCCGCCCGAGGCCACGACCTCTGCGGTGGTCACTAGTTGTTTCCGCCGAATCCGCCGGCACCGCCACGGAAACCGCCCGTGCCTGTCCCCGCCCCGCCGCCGAATCCACCGGTGCCTGTGCCGAACCCGCTGCGACCCGTTGTCCCCGTTGTTCCGGTGCCCGTTCCCGTCGTGGTTGCGGTCGACACAGATCCGATGACGATGGTCTGCCCCGCCTTCAGTCCGGAGGTGATCTGCGTGCCGTCGTCACCGACGATCCCGAGCTGCACTGTGACGCTCGTGGTCTTGCCGTTACTGCCGACGACCTTGACTGTGGATGTTCCGCCGGAGGTCGTAATCGCCGCCGCCGGAACATAGAGCGCCGTTGCCGCTGAGCTCGACGTCGTGATCGTGACGTCGGCCGTCTGCCCCAGCCGGAGCGTGCTCGGTGGGTCGCTCAGGGTGATCGTGGTCGCGTAGGTGACGACCGAGTTGCTGGCCGTTGCGGTGGGCGCGATGGCCGTGACCGTGGCGGCGGATGTCGCGTCGGCGATCGCCGGGAACGTGATCTTCGCGACCTGGCCGACCTTGACATCCGCGATGTCAGCCTCCGCGATCGCTGCGGTCACCGTGTATTTGGAGACATTCGCGATCGTCATGAAGCCCGACGAAGACGACGAAGACGATGAACTCGACGTACTGCTGCCCGAGCTGCTGCTGCCGCTGCCTGAGCTGCCGCTCGAGCCACTGCTCGAGGTGCTCGACCCGCCGGATGTCGTGGCGCCGACCGTGCCGTTGACCGCGACCACGAGTCCTGCGATCGGAGACTTGAGGGTGGCATCCCCCAGGTCTTCCTTCGCGGTCGTGACTGCCGCGGCCGCGGTATCGACGGCATCCTCAGCAGAGTTGACCTGCTGCTTCGCCGAGTTGACGCTCGAGACGTTGCTCCCTCCCTGTGCTGGCTTTGTCGTCTCTGCCGCGCTGAGCGACGAATATGCGTCCGACAGGTTTTCGTCCGCGCGTGTCAGCGACTGCTCTGCATTCGTCACCGCTGTCTGGAGGTCTGCGGTCGCGAGGGTGCCGAGAACCTGCCCCTTCTTCACCGTCGCACCGAGAGCCACCGCGACGGTCTTGATCGTGCCGGAGGTGCCGAACGAAGCTGTCACTTCGCTGGCTGCTGCTATCGAGCCCGTTGCTGTGATCGTGGTGCTCACCGTGCCCTGCTGGACTGTGCCGGTCAACTGGGTCGTCGAGGCGGCGGTTTTGGCGGCAAACGGGTTGAAGACAATGAATGCTGCGAGGGCAGCGATGACGATTACCGCGATCAGCACGGTATTAATCACCACGGGACGGGAGAATTTCATGGGGGCATCGTGCACGAGATTCCTATGAGCCTCATATGTGTGGGCTGCTGCTTTGGCGATTAGGCTCGGAAGTGGAAGCGAGGATGCGCCTGATGAGTGAGCCAACCACGTCGGATTTCGATCCGAGGTTCGACCCGGCGTTCCAGCGCGGCTTCGATCCAGCGACACCAATCCGCGAGGAACTGCCGGCAGTGCGCCCCCGCGTCCAGTCGCCAGCCGAGCAGGTTGCGGCCCCACCCGCCTTCGCGCCGGCCGCCGCCCCACCAGCCGCTCCGCCAGCCGCTCCGCCCCGGGAGGCGGCCCGGCCCGCTCAGCCACCCAGGGTCATCCCCGAGCTCGTGGTTTCCCCCGACGGCGACCCGGATGCTCCCCTCGTCACGACCGTCCAGGACGCGGACGAACCCGAACCGCTGGCAGAGTCAAGCCAGGCGCGGAACCCGTTCCTCGTCGTGCTCGCGATCATTGCGATCGTCCTGGTCGGGGTCGGTATCTGGCTGTTTATCCAGTCGGGGGATGCGTTCAATTCGCGCGACGTGCTGTCGCAGGGCGACTACATGACGATCTACGCGACCATTCTCATGGCGCCGTACATCTCGCTGCTCGGAGTCGCCACCGCGATCGGCGTGCTGTTCCTGTTCGCCGCGAAGTGGCGCAAGCGCAAGTAACTCGCGCGTCCGCGTGCCGCGCCCGGCCCGCCGCCCCGCGCCCGCGACGCTAGCGATCGAAGCGGGCACCGCCTGGGTCGGCGGGCAGCAGCGTGAATACGAACACGATGATCGGCCCGACGAAGGGGATCAGGCTGAGGAAGAAGAAGCCTCCGCTGCGGTTGGTGTCGTGCAGCCGTCGCCAGGTGAGGGCGAGCGTCGGGACAATGGTCGCGAGGCCCCAAAGCGAGGTGATCGTGACGTAGATCGGGAAGCCGGGCCCGAGGGTCATCGTGCCGTTGGCCCCCGGGGCCGCGCCGATGGTGCCGCTGGCAAGGCCGACGACCTCGAAGACGATTCCGATGATTGCCTCGACCAGCGCCCACCACCAATACTCTGCGCGGCTGGCGCGACCACTGAACGTGGCGTACTTCTTCCAGAAGCGCGAGAACGCGACCCCGAACGGGGCTCCGTAGTACGGCGCGGACAGGGGAACCTCGGTGGACTGTGGCTGGTAGTTCGTCACGATCGTGCTCCTTCGGTTGTCGCGGTGTGCGCTCGCCTATTCAAGCCGACGCATGCTCAAACATCGTCGCCATTCGAGCTGGTCGTGCGAAATTCCTTGCGCCAAACGAGTCTCAGTCCAGACCAATCGGCGTCGGCGTCGACGACGCACCATCGCGCGCCCGGAACGATGCCGAGTTTTGTCAGCTGCGGGGTCGGCATGGTGCCAGTATCGTCTCTGGTGCGTCGTCAGGTCTGGCAGACCGGGCAGAAATAGGTGATGCGTTCGGTGAGCTCCGTATCACCGAGAGAGCCCTCGCGGATCGGCGTTCCACAGCGTCGGCAGGGCTGCCGCGCACGCCCATGTACCCAGGTGAGTTGCCCTCGTCGGAGGTTGCCGGTCGTGCTCCGTTCGACGCGATCGCGGTTGGCGAGGATCAGGCGATGCGCGAGGTCGATGAGCGCGGTCGGGTCTGGCGCATCCTTCACAGGCCTTGTCGGGAGCAGGCCACGAAGGAAGCACAGCTCGTTGCGGTAGACGTTGCCGAGTCCGGCGATCACGCGCTGATCGAGAAGGGCGAGCCCGATCGCCCGGTCGGGATCGGCCGTGAGGTTGCGGAGCGCGCGATCGCGAAGATCGTTCGTCGCGTCCCAGTTTGGCGACAGGATGTCTGGCCCGAGGTATCCGACCAGCTCGCCTTCGCGCTCCCGTGGCACGATCTCGAGCTCGCCCAGTTGGAAGCCGACCGTGGTCACGCCGGGCACCCCGAGGATCGCCCGCGCTTGCCACGCCGGACGCCGCCAGGCCGCGTCGCCGTGGTAGATGTGCCACGACCCCTCCATCTTGAGATGGCTGTGGATCGTGAATTCGCCGATGCGATGCAGGATGTGCTTGCCGATGCTGACGACCGATTCGACCCGCTCACCGGTGAGATCGACCGTTGCGAAGGCGGGAACGCGGATGTCGCAGCGATCCAGCACCCTGCCCGCGAGCACCTCGTTCAAGGCCCGCGCCGAGCGGAATACGGTGTCGCCCTCTGGCACTAGCGGCCTACCGCGTAGCCCTGCGCGCCGCGGGGGTTGGCCCCTGCCCGGAGATCCAGTTTGCCGGGGCCGGCCTTGGTGGTTTCGATCGCGGTGAGACGGCCGAGGCTCCACGGGCCGGACTCGGTGACGACGTGACCGCGCGCTCGGAGGCCGGCAACGACATCCTCGCCGATCCGGTCTTCGATGACGACTCCGCCCGGCACCCGCGCACGCGGCCAGAACGACTCGTTGGCCGACGTCGTGTGGAAGGTCGGAGCGTCGATCGCCTGCTGCAGCTCATAGCCGCCGACGAGTCGCCGAAGGATGAACGGCAGCTGCCACTGGTCCTGCTGGTCGCCGCCGGGGGTGCCGAGAGCGAGGATCGCGTGGCCATCCTTGAGGACCATGGTCGGGCTAAGAGTGGTGCGCGGTCGCTGGCCGGGAATGAGGCTGGTGGGCAGGTCGTCCTCGAGCCAGGTCATCTGCAGGCGCGAGCCGAGGCAGAAGCCGAGATCGGGGATCCACGGGGATGACTGCAGCCACCCACCCGACGGCGTGATCGAGACGAGGTTGCCGGCGGCATCCGCGACGTCGATGTGGCAGGTGTCGCCCTTCGTCGTACCGTCGCGGGCGATGGTCGGCTCACCCGATCCGGCGAGTCCGTCCCCGCTCGTGGCAGCGGCGCCGACCTCGGGGATGCGCGGCGTTCGGCCGTCGGGGCTGCCGGGGCGGAGGTCGTGGGCCGCGGTGCCGCCGATGAGCGCTCGCCGCTGTTCCGTGTATTCCGTGCTGAGGAGGGTGTCGATCGGTACTTCGACATTGTCGCCGTACCAGGCGTCGCGGTCGGCGAGGGCGAGTTTGAGGGTCTCGAGGATCGTGTGGGCGCCGAGTTCGCTCGACGGGTCGAGCCGGTCATCCTCGAAGCCGTCGAGGATGTTCAGCGACTGCAACATCACCGGTCCCTGCGTCCAGGCGCCCGCCTTCACCACGGTGTGGCCGCGGAACTCGGCGGCGAGCGGTGCTTCCCACGTCGCCTCGTAGTCGGCGATGTCGTCTTTCGTGATCACGCCTGCGTGCGCGGCGCCGCTCGAATCGAGCCACTCGGTCTTCGTGAACGCGTCGATCGCATCGGCGACGAAACCGGTGCGCCACTCCTGTCGGATGGCATCGATCCGCGCCTCGCGGCTGCTCTCGGCGCCCATCCCCTCTGCTGCTCCGAGCAGGCGACGGAGGGTCGCAGCCCACGCCGGGCGCGTGTGGATGCTGCCAGCCTCGATGGGTGCGCCATCCTGCAGCCACTGGGTCGCGGAGGTGCTCCAGTTGTTCAGGAACAGCTCTGTGACGCTGCCGATCGTGCGGCTGACTGCGGGCAGCACCGGGTAGCCGGCTTCTGCGTAGTGCAGGGCGAACTCGAGGATGCCTTCGGGCTCCCAGGTGCCGTGGTCGCGCAGCAGCAGCAGCCAGGCGTCGAACGCGCCGGGTGCGGTCGCCGCGAGCAAGCCGGCACCCGGAACCAGGTCGAGGCCGAGCGCGCGATAGCTGGCGACGGATGCCCCGCGCGGAGCAGCCCCAAGCCCCGCAAGGACCTTCGGGTTCTTGCCGGCTTCGGCGACGAGACCGACGAGGTCGCCGCCCGGCCCGTTGAGGTGCGGCTCGACGACCTGCAGCACGAAGCCGCCCGCGACCGCCGCGTCGAACGCGTTGCCGCCGCGCTCCAGCACCGCCATCGCGCTCTGCGAAGCCAGCCAGTGCGTGGACGCCGCCATCCCGAACGATCCGCGGAGCGTTGGGCGAGTGGTGAAGGCGTCAGGCGGCGTGAACGGCATGCTTCTAGCTTCGCACCTCCGCCAATGCTGCCGGGTCTCGATAACGCCGGGCTCGTTCCTCGCCGCGACTACTCGACCACCGATTGTCTCCGCTGGTCGAGTAGCCGCGGCGGAGCCGGTTCCTTCCGCTGGTCGAGTAGCCGCGGCGGAGCTGGTTCCTTCCGCTGGTCGAGTAGCTGCGGCGGAGCTGGTTCCTTCCGCTGGTCGAGTAGCCGCGGCGGAGCTGGTTCCTTCCGCTGGTCGAGTAGCCGCGGCGGAGCCCGGCGTTATCGAGACCACCGTGTGCATAACTCAGGCTGGATGCTCGGCGGCGACGGATGCAGCCGCGTACTTCCGCGGATCGGTGCACGCGCCCAGTCGCGCCATCCTGAGTTGTGCACACGTGAACCGTGAAAGCATGAAGCGATATGAGCACCGTGCCGGTATCCCCGAGTGCAGCCGGAGACGGCCGCGCCCGCCTGGTCGGGCTGCTCATCCTGGCGGTTGCCGCATTCGTCGCGCTGGCCACTGAACTTGCACCGGTCGGACTCCTCCCGAACCTCGGCCGCGCGTTCCACCAAAGCGTCGCGACGACCGGCATTCTCGTCACCGTTTACGCGGTGATGGTCATGGTGTTCGCCGTGCCGCTGACGCTCGTGATGCGCCGCATCTCCGGCAAGAGGATGCTCATCATCGCGCTCGCGGGCTACGCGCTGTGCAACCTGCTGTCTGCCTTGGCGCCGAACTTCGGCGTGCTCATCGCGGCTCGGTGCGTCGGCGGCATCGCCCACGCCATCTTCTTCTCGGCCTGCATCGGACAGGTAGCGAGACTGGCAACCCCCGGCCGAACCGCGAGGGCATTCGCCATCGTCACCGCGGGCATCTCGGCCGGCTACGTCCTCGGATCCCCGCTCACAACGGCCCTCGGCAATGCCGGCGGCTGGCAGCTTCCATTCGCGGTGCTCGTCGGCGCGACCCTGGTGGTGCTCTTGCTGCTGGTCTGGCTCCTGCCGAACAGCACGCCAGAACAGGATGTCACCCCGGCGCGACCCGGCATATCCATCCGTGGCGCGGGTGGCATCGTGACTGCGAACGGGCTTGCGTACTTCGGGCAGTATGCGATTTACACCTACGTGACTGTTCTGCTTCTGCACGCGCACCTGCCGCAGTCGCTCGTGGCGGTGACGCTGCTGGTCTTCGGCCTTGTAGGGCTCATCACGATCTGGGGCACCGCGTCTCTGTTGGATCATCGACCGCGTGCCACCTCGGTGGTCGTTCTCGTCTTGGTCGCGGCCAGCATTTTCGCGGTGGGTGCTGCCTCGTCGTCGCTCGTTCCCTTGCTGGTCTTCGGTGCGGTCTGGGGTGCGGCGTATGGACCTGTCGCGGCCCTGTTCCAGGGCGCGGCTGTGCGCAGCGGCGCGGTTGACCCCGAAATGGCCGGCGCCTGGATCAACGCGACCAGCAACGTCGGGATTGCCGCGGGCGCGCTCCTCGGCGGGATCGTGCTCGATCACAGCAACCTGCAGGTCCTGGCCTGGGCGGCGGCGGTGCCGGTGGCGGCGGCGGCGATCGTGCTCGCGGTGGTGATGCGACGGCGTTCGGCAGACTCCGTATAGCTCAGCGGTCGCGATGTTCTGGTGCCCCCCCGAACTGGGGCCACGCCGTCGGCAAATGAACACGGATCGGTCTACCCAGCTTTGTTGCGCTGGGTATACCTTCTGAACGTCTCCTCTTATTGAGTCATATTCATGGCACTCCCGCCACATCCCAACCGCATTCTCGAAGGATGGGGTGGCGATTGAAGAATCCGGTCCACTATTTGGCAGGCACCTACTGATCGTTGGGGAAATGAATTCGATTGCGATCGATCGCGCGCGGCGGGACAAATTCGAGTTCGAGACCGGAGCTGATTGGCGCGTCGTTGCAGCTGCCGAGCAGCGCGCAGGAGACCGAGACGGAGGGCCGAGTTGGAATCGCGCATCGCGACAATAACCTCCGCTCGAGAGGGCGCCGTCGCCCAGAAACCCTCAAGATATGAAGTTCGGGAACAACCCACATCATGACTATGGTGCTTTTCGCCACGCGGAAGATGCTGGAGTGATTCAGCAGCAAGTGAACGCGGCGGGCGTGCGCGTCGGCATCAATCGCCCTGACTTGCAGTACACACTGAATGGCAAGCGGTACCACGTCGAATATGACACTGACAAGTCTGATCGTGGGCTTGCACATGAGGCACGAATCGTAGCCAATGATCCACACGGTGTTGTCGAACTCAAGCGAGTGAATTGAAGGAATGAAGACTCTTCTCAACGAGTATTACGCACCGATCACGTCCACGTTCGGGTTCTTGGAGTTGCCATTCGATCAATGCTTGGCAGCGCTACGAGAATGGAACGAGTCCCTCTACACATCGGTCACCGTACGCCAGCCCAAACGTGCGTTTCCTGGATCACTGAAGGAATTACAGCCGCTGGTCTATGGCTCTCGGCCACGGCAGCTCCTTGTGTCGGCAGGGTCATGGACCGCATACTTTGACTCCCTGGCTCGCGGCACTGATCCCGCGGCCTTCGTCGGGCACCTATCGCAGCAGAAACTGTGCCAGGGGCTTATCGTCGCGGCCTGTGCGCCGTCGAAGGGCGATCCGGGAGGGAGGCCGATTCGCAATGGAGTCGTGGGGTTCACCCTTTACGGCCCGCTGAAGACGGACTGGCTCAATGAAGTGCGGTCGGTGAGTGTGACCGACAACTACGGAAAGGCCGCATTCCAGGCGGTTGGACTCGAGCAATGGTTCGAGGAACCATCGGCCCACCAAGCGAGGCGGGTGCGGGACAGATTTACACCGGAACTTCTGGAGCGCTACTGCCAGGCGCTGGGCATCGACCTATTTAATCCAGATTTCTACGGGCCCGAGAGTGCGCTCATCGAAAGCAGCATGGTCCCCAGGCCCGGGCGAGCCGATCCAGTGGTGGGCAAGGGCGCTCGAGTCGTGGTCGAATCGGCATCGTTGCGGGAGGTGAGTCTTGTCGAGGCTCAGACCGAGCAAGGGATAGTGCCAGGTGAGGCTCTCAGCGTGCGCTGGTAGCGCCTACCCCCGCAACCGCAGCCCCTGCGGAGTCGCCGCGAAGCCGGCATCCGCGAGCAGGTTGCCGAGCGTGGTGCCGATCGCGAAGAGAAACGGATTCTCGCGAATGATCCGCACGGTGTCGTTGAGTTGAAGCGAGTCAATTGAGGCTATGAAGACTTTTATGGATGAGTTTTATGCTCCGATTACGTCCCGTATCGGGTTCTTGGAGCTACCGTTCGATGAGTGTCTTGCTCGTTTGCGTGAATGGAACGAGTCCCTATACACGTGGGTAAAGGTACGTCGCCCCAAGACGACGTTTCCTGAGGCGCTGAACGATTTGCAGCCATTGGTATATGGCTCGCGACCGCGAGAGCTGTTGGTTGCGGCCGGCCGTTGGACAGCCTGTTTTGATTCGCGCGCAATGGGAACGGATCCCGAATCGTTCGTCGGTCACCTTTCAAAGGAAGCTCTCTGCCAAGGCCTGATCGTGGCGTCCTCAGCACCTTCACCCAAGGAACCTGGGGTGCGCCGCCGCAACGGGCTTGTGGGATTTACCCTGTTTGGTCCACTTGAAACGGATTGGATGAACGAGGTGAGAACGGTCAGCGTTGCTGACAACGACAAGAAAGCCAGCTTCTTCGCATCCGGAACCGAGCAGTGGTTCGAGGACCCGGACGCATATTTGTCGCGCCGGGTGCGTGACAGGTTTACCCCCGAGTTGTTGGAGCGCTACTGTCGAGCGCTGGGAATCGACGTGTTCAACCCCGATTTCTACGGACCGGAGTGCGCACTGGTTGAGAGCAGCATGGTGCCAAGACCTGACCGCGTGGAACCGTCAATAGCTGAGGGTGCCCGCGTGGTAGTTGAAGCCGCGTCTTTGCGGCAGGTGAGCCTTGCCGAGGCTCAGTCCGAGCAGGGGATAGTGCCGGGCGAGGCGCTCGGGGTGCGTTGGTAGTGCTGCCCCTTGCTCAAAACGTTCCATATCCGAACTCCCGGATTCGATGCGTGATCGACGTAGACAAATTCAAGCACGCAAGCGCCGTCGGCGTCCGCCGTGACTGCAACCCCAAAAAAGCCGCAGCGTATGGAGACGCACTCGAAGCATTCGTAAACGATGCTGGGACGATACGAGTGAAGGGAACCTTTCGTGGGTCCGACTCGGTGCTCAATTACAACCCCACAACGGGTACCGTGGTCGTTCAGAAGGAAGACGGGACATTCGTGACAACGTTCGTGATGTCGGAAAAGCAGCTTGCCAACGTGGTACAGCGGAGGAGCCTCGGTGGCAGTTAACAGGGATATCTATCAACCGAGCTTGTTTACGTATGCGGCACTGATGTCGGCGTTCGTGGAGAGCCGGATTGACGCGTCCACATATGAGTCGATCTATCAGGCGTTGTATCCACACAACCGTTTTATGGACCCTGAGCTATTCGCAATCCTTGATCCCGCATTCTTTGACGCCGAGGATTTTGACTACCAATTCTTAGACATGACCGAGTCCATCACAGAGGACGAACTGAGGCGACGCGTGCAGAAAACCTTCGCGGCCGTCGAGGAATATGCGGCCCGCAAGGCGCAGCGCAATAAGTGACTGGCCAACCGGGTCATGGTGAAGCACACTTCGCGCTCGCGACGCGGGCACTATTGATTCCGCAACCGCAGCCCCTGCGGGGTGGCGGCGAAGCCGGCGTCCACGAGTAGGTTGCCGAGCGGGGTGCCGATTGCGAAGTCGCCGTTGATGCGTTCGATGCGCAGGCGGCCGAGGCCGGTGCGCACCACGGATGCGAGGGAGGTGGCCGCGGCCGCGAGCATCCTCTCGTCCGACGTGAAGGTGAGCACGGTCTTGCCGCCGCGCTCGATGTAGAGGGCGAGCATCCCGTCGACCAGCACCACCAGCGCGCCAGCCTTGCGACCGGGGCGGTGACCTTCGAGCGGTGGCCACGGCAGGGCCGCGCCGTAGGGGTTGGCTGGGTCGGTTGCGGCGAGCGTGACGGCGACCGGCTCAGCTTTCGAGTCGTCGTCGCGGGTGAACTGGCGCAGGCGGTCGACGGTGGCGCCGGTGGCGAACTGGGCGGCGCCGAGGCCGTCGATGAAGTAGCCGCGGCGGGCGCGGCCCGACTCCTCGAACGTGCTGAGCACTTTGTAGGCGAGGGCGAAGCCGCCGCGGATGCCCTCGCTCACGACCGATCCGCGGGTAACGACGCCGTAGCGCTCCAGCAACAGTTCCGCGCTCGCCTTCGCGCGAACGGTCGTATCTCCTTCCGCGAGCGGGAGCAGCGACCAGCGGCCGCCCACCGACGGTGGCCCGGACTGACTCGGCAGCAGTGGATGGGAGCGCGCACGGTATGCGCGGGTGCGCGGCGCCCGCTTCGGAGCAGCCTTGCCGCCGAGGAACGAGCGCAGCGGCGAGAAGGTGTCGTTGGTGATGAGCCCTGCCCAGACGAGGTCCCAGATGGCGGTCGTGAGTTCGCGATCATCCGTCGAGCCGACCGCGGTGGCCAGCTGCCGGAAGAAGAACGCGCCGCCGCCGGCCAGGGCGACGAGGATCTCGCGCTGCAGTTCGTTGGTCTCGACATCCTGCGGCATCGCGAGGGTCACGGCCGCGGATTCCGCGAGGTGCAGGCTCACCCAGCCATCGCTGCCGGGCAACGCGCCGGCACCAGACCAGAGCACCTCGCCGGTGACGGTGAGCTCGTCGAGCCACGCCTGTGAGTAGTCGCGCAGTCGCGCCGGCAGCACGAGCGTCTCCCACGCGGATGCCGGCAACGCGACCCCGCCGAGCTGGTCGATCACCTGCACCAGCCCGTCGATTCCCTTGAGCGTCTTGCTGCCAACGTGCTGCCACGCGGGCAGGAAACGACCGAACGTGTCTTGCGAGACCGGCTCGACCTCGTGACGGAGGGCGGCGAGCGAGCGACTGCGCAGGCGACGCAGGATCTCGGCATCCACCCATTCGCTGCCGGTGGCGCCCGGCCGAAACTCGCCCTCGACCACGCGGCGCTCGCTGCCGAGGCGGCGGAGTGCGTCGAGGACCACGGCGATGCCGAGGCCGAACCTGTCGGCGACGGAGGCGGCCGCGAACGGCCCGTGCGTGCGGGCATAACGGCTCACGAGGTCTGCGACGGGGTCGGCTACAGGGTCGATGAACGCGGTCGGCACGCCGATCGGCAGGGGCACACCGAGGGCGTCGCGCAGGCGGCTCGCGTCTTCGATGATCGCGAAACGGTCGTCACCGGCGATGCGGGCGGGAAGGATGCGGTGGGCCGCGGTGAGGGTGGCGAGGATGTCGGTGAGTTCGGGGGTGGTCTCGATAACGCCCGGCCTCGCAGGCTCGGTCGTGCTACTCGACCAGCGGGGGTCGGGTTCGGTCGTGCTACTCGACCAGCGGGGGGCGAGCTCTTCGAGCGAGAGCGGGCCGAGGATGCGGAGGAGGTCGACGACGCCCTCGAGGCCCTTGGCCCGGCGATCGGGGGCAAGGCGCTGCAGCTCCGCCTCCGTCTGCTCGAGCACCTTCGGGTCGAGCAGTTCGCGCAGTTCGGCGCGACCGAGCAGCTCGGCGAGCAACGTGGAGTCGAGACTGAGCGCGGTGGCCCGGCGCTCGGCCAGCGGCGAGTCGCCCTCGTACATGAACGCGGCGACGTAGCCGAACAACATCGAGCGCGCGAACGGCGAAGCAGTCTCCGTCTCCGTCTCGACGATGCGGATGTCGCGGCGGGCGATGCGCGCCGTGAGGCTCATCAGGGCGGGCAGGTCGTAGACATCCTGCAGCACCTCGCGCACGGTCTCCAGCACGATCGGGAAGCTGGGAAACTTGCGGGCGACCTCGAGCAACTGGGATGCTCGCTGCCGCTGCTGCCAGAGCGGCGACCGTTTGCCGGGGTTGTACCGCGGGAGCAGGAGGGCTCGCGCCGCGCACTCGCGGAAGCGCGCGGCGAAGAGCGCAGAGCCGCCGACTTCGTCCGTCACCAGTTGCTCGAGCTCACCCGCCTCGAATACGAACAGCTCTGCTCCCGGCGGATCGGCATCCGTGTCTGGCAGGCGCACGAGGATGCCATCATCAGCCGCAACCGCGGAGCCGTCGTACCCGAAACGCTCACGAACGCGAGCGGTGACAGCAAGCGCCCACGGCGAATGCACTTGCATGCCGTAAGGGGAATGTAAAACGACGCGCCAGTCGCCGAGCTCATCGCGGAAGCGCTCGACCACGAGCGTTTTGTCGGTCGGCACGTGACCAGTCGCGACCTTCTGCTCGTCGATGAAGGCGACGAGGTTGGTCACGGCGCGGTCGTCGAGACCGCCCAGGCGAACACGTTCGAGGGCGACATCCGGTGCGCTGGATGCGACTTCGCGCGTGAACGCGCCGATCGCCTCGCCGAGTTCAGCTGGTCGGCCGAGACCGTCGCCCTTCCAGAACGGCACTCGCCCTGGCTGTCCGTAGGCCGGCGTCACTAGCACGCGGTCGTGGGTGATGTCTTCGATCTTCCAACTGGTCGCTCCGAGAGCGAAGACGTCGCCGACCCGGGACTCGTACACCATCTCTTCGTCGAGCTCGCCAACCCGATTGCCGGTGGCGCTGGCGCCGCCAACCATGAACACGCCGAAGAGCCCGCGGTCGGGGATCGTGCCACCACTCGTTACGGCGAGACGCTGGGCACCGGGCCGACCGGTGATCGTGCCGGCCACCCGATCCCAGACGATTCTCGGTCGCAACTCGGCGAACTCGTCGCTCGGGTACAGCCCGGCGAGCAGGTCGAGTGTCGCATCGAAGGCGCTGCGCGGGAGGGTCGCAAACGGAGCGCTGCGCCGAACGGTATCCCACCAGTCCTCGATGTCGAGCGGCTCAAGTGCGACGGCCGCGACCGTCTGCTGCGCGAGGATGTCGAGGGGGTTCTGCGGGATCGCCAGGGCCTCGATCGCGCCCTCCACCATCCGTTCGCTCACCACAGCGGTGTGGATCAGGTCTGCGCGATGCTTCGGAAACAGCACGCCGCGCGAGATCTCGCCCACCTGGTGCCCGGCTCGACCGACGCGCTGCAGCCCGCTCGCAACCGACGGCGGTGACTCCACCTGCACCACGAGGTCGACCTCACCCATGTCGATTCCGAGCTCGAGCGAGGATGTCGCCACGACGCATCGCAGGCGGCCAGACTTCAGGTCGTCTTCGATGATCGCGCGCTGGTCTTTGGAGACCGAGCCATGGTGGGCGCGGGCCAGCAGCCTCTCGGAGCCACCAATGATCCCGGATGCGCCGACCGCCTGGGCGGGGAACGGCGCCGGTCGATCGGCGGGCGCCGGAGTTTCGACGCCGGCGGCCACGAGATCCCATGCCATGCGCTCGTCGTAGATCTCGTTGAGGCGGCCGGTGAGTCGCTCGGCCAGCCGCCGCGAGTTGGCGAAGACGATGGTCGACCTGTGCCCGAGGATGAGGTCGACGATCCTCTCCTCCACATGTGGCCAGATCGAGCCTTGCGACGGAACACCAGCCGACGACCCATCGAGTTGCGGCGCCGTGCCAAGCTCGCTCATGTCATCCACCGGCACCACGACCGTCAGGTCGAATCGCTTGCCCGACGGCGGCGCCACGATCGTGACGGGGGCGCGACCGCCGAGAAACCGTGCGACCTCTTCGCGCGGCCGAACCGTCGCCGACAGTCCGATGCGCTGCGCGGGTTTCGCGAGCAGGGCATCCAGTCGCTCGAGCGACACCGCCAGGTGCGCGCCGCGCTTCGTCGCAGCGACAGCGTGCACCTCGTCGATGATCACCGTGTCGACGTTCACGAGCGTCTCCCGCGCCGACGACGTGAGCATCAGGTAGAGCGACTCTGGGGTCGTGATCAGGATGTCTGGTGGGGTTCGCGCGAGCAGCCGCCGATCCTGCGTCGTCGTGTCTCCCGATCGCACGCCGACCGTCACCGATGGTGCCGGCACCCCGAGGCGTTTCGCAGTCTGCGTCACGCCAACCAGTGGGGACCGGAGGTTGCGCTCGACATCGACGCCGAGCGCCTTCAGCGGCGAGATGTAGAGCACCCGGGTTCGTGCGTGGGGATCCGGCGCGGCATCCGGATGCGCGATGAGCTGGTCGATCGACCAGAGGAACGCGGCGAGCGTCTTGCCTGAGCCGGTCGGAGCCACGACCAGGGCGTGCGAGCCCGAGCTGATCGCGTCCCAGGCGCCGACCTGGGCCGCGGTGGGCTCGACAAAGGCACCGCTGAACCAATCGCGGGTCGCGGGGGAGAAACGATCGAGCACGTTCTTGCTCACCCGTCCATCCTCGCGCGAACCACCGTCCCGCGCGTGGAGCTTGCGGGTCAGTGGGCCCGCAGGAAGGCGGAGATGTCGGTGAGCTCTGTGCCCGAGACCCCGTGGCCGAGGTCCTCGTAGATGCGCGCGGTCAGGTCGCTGTGCTCTGGCAGCCAGGTCTCGGTGCGCGCAATCGCCTCGGCCGGGATGATGCGGTCGAGGGTTCCGCGGCCCCAAAAGACCGGCACCCGCCTGGCTTCAAGCGCGACATCGCCCGGCGTCTGGCCGCCCGCCGCGAACCCGGACAACGCGACGATCGACGTGAAAGCATCCGGCCGCGTCCGTAGTGCCTGCAGCGCGACAATCGCGCCCTGCGAGAATCCGAGCAGGGCGACGCTCGTGAACTCCTGGCCATCGAGCCACGAGAGCAGTGCCTCAGCGGCCTCGGTCGCGGCATCCCCGTCGGGGCCACCGAGGCCACGGTCGGCCAGCGAGAACCACGCCCACCCGCCATTCTCGGCGACCGGAGCGCGAAGGGATGCGACAACCGGCCCGAGCGGAAGCCCAGGAGAGAGCTGGAACAGGTCGCCCTCGTGCGAACCGTAGCCGTGCAGGAGCACGATCAGCGCTCGGCCCGCACGTTCGCGTTCGGGCGCCGACCAGATCACGGCAGATGCGTCGATGTTCACCGCTCCACGCTACGCTCCCTGTCATCCGCGCCGGGCGTCTGGGCTCGAAGCTAGGGGCGCACGAAGACGCCCGCCGCGTCATCCGCCGTCGACTGGTCCTTCATTTTGAAGTGCTGTTTCTTCCCGGTTGCCGTGTACGGGAGCTCGTCGACGAACGCGTATTGCCGCGGACGCTTGTAGTCCGCCAGCGCATCGCTGTCTTTGCAGAACGTGTCGAGGGCGCTCGCGGCCGCCGCCGCATCCTCGAGCTGGCCCGGCTTTCGCTGCACGTACGCGACGACGAGTTCGCCCCACTCCGGATGCGGCATCCCGACCACGATGGAGTCTGCGACGCCGGGATACTCGGCCAGTAGCGCCTCGACCTGCACGGGATGCACGTTCTCACCGCCCGAAATGATCATGTCGTCTTTGCGGCCGATCACCGTGATCATCTCGTCGTCGGTCCAGCTCGCGAGGTCGCCCGCGTAAAGCCAACCGTCGTGGAACTTCTTCGCCTGCTCCTGCGGGTTGTGCATGTATGCGTGCCCAGACTTGGATGACCGCACGATCACCTCGCCGATCTCGTGGCCATCGCGTGCGACCAGGTCGTCGGGGGAGGCGAGCCGGTCCGGGTAGACCTTCACGACGACGACGTCGTCGTCGATGCACGCGCGGCCCGCAGCACCCGCCGCGCTCGTCAGGTCTTCCGGACGAAGGAAGGTGTTCCAGAACGCCTCGGTGGTGCCATAGCCGTTCGCGATCCGCGGGTGCAGGATGCGCTGGTATCGCAGCGCGGCTGTGCGCTCGAACGGCGCGCCCATGGTCACGATTCCCTTGAGGCTCGACAGGTCGCGAGCGTTCGCCTCCTGCGCTTCCGCGAGACGCTCGAGGTTGGTGGGGGCGCCGATGATGTAACTGAGGCTCTCGCTCTCGATGAGGTCGAGCATCCTGTTCGGGTCGAATCGCGGGAAGGTTACGACCGAGCCGCCGACGTACAACATCGTGTTGGGCCCTGCGCAGTAGTTGCCGCCCCGATGGAACCATGGCGACATGTTCATGGTCTTGTCACCCGGCACGAGCGACATGTGCATGATCACGTCGTGGGCGGTCAGCACCTCGTTGAGGCTGGTGAGGGGAACGGCCTTCGGCATTCCCGTCGTGCCAGACGTGTACAGGCGACTCGTCTCATCCCAGGTGCTGGCGTCGGCCGGTGCACGGAAGCTCGGCGCCCCGGCGACGAGCAGGTCCGTCCAGGCGAGCGAGCCGGCTACTGGCGTGCCATCGCCAACCGCGACGATAACGGGCGGTGCAAACTCGGAGAGGTCGAGCGCCTTCGCGATCGTCTCTGAGTCTGCCGCGTCGTAGAAGAAGATCGCGGGCCTCGAATCGTTCAGGATGAAGGCGATCTCGGCGGGCGCCAGACGGAAGTTCATCGGCGATGACACCGCGCGCAGGCCCTGTGCCGCGACATAAAGGAAGGCGAACTCCGGTCGGTTCATCAGTTGGTACGCGACGATGTCGCCAACTCCGACACCGTGCTGCCTGAGCCCCTCGACGAGCTGCCCGGCGACCGCGCCGAACTCGCGATAGGTCCAGGTCTGGCCGGTGTCGGAGTCAGTGAGGGCGAGTTGGCCGGCATATCGATGGATGTTTCGTTCGACTCCGGCCGCGTACGTGAAGTGACTCTCGAACACGTTCTTCAGGTTGGTCGGGTCGTATTCGCTGTTGCTCATTCCTCTTGTTCCTTTATCTTCGGGCTGGCGCCGTCGGATCGACCGGCGTCCACTTCTGACCAGAACGGCGATGCGGCGATCGTGAGACCGCCGTCGACGACGAGCGTGTGGCCGGTGACGTAGCCTGCCGCCTCGCTCGTGAGGTAGCGCGCGGCGGCAGCGACGTCATCCACGGTTCTCAACCTGCCGAGCGGAACGCGCGCGGTCATCATCGCAAGGCCCGGCACGCCAGGCAGCTCGTAATAGTGGTGCAGCGAATCGGTGTCGACGAGGCCCGCGTTGATCGCGTTGACGGTGATTCCACGAGGCCCGAACTCCGCGGCCATGTGACGTACCCAGGATTCGAGCGCAGCCTTGTCCGCTCCGATCGCGCCATAGCCAGGAAACGCGCGGATGCTGCCATAGCTGGTGAGGGTCACGATGCGGCCGCCGTCTGTCATCCGCTCTGCCGCGCGTTGCGCAAGGAGCACGAACGATCGCACGTTGGTCGCCCACGAGCGCTCGAGGTGGTGGGGCTTCAGGTGGGCCACGGGATAGAAGGCGCTCGCCGCCGCGCTGGCGACAAGGATGTCGAGGGCCCTGCCATCGGGGAAGTGCGTCTCGAAGAGCGCGTCGATGTCTGCTTCAGACTCGAGCTCCATGCGGGCAGCCACGGCCGAGCCCCCTGAGGCGCGGATTGCCTCCGCGACCGCCTCCGCGTCGTCGCCGTTTCGGCGGTATGTGAGCACGACATGCACGCCGTCGGCACCGAGGACTTCGGCGATGCGACGCCCGATACCTCGCGAGCCGCCCGTCACAATGGCAGATCTGTTCACCGCTTCACTCCCGGAAGAATCACGTGGAGAGCGGCCGGGCACTGGTCTCGCGGCGGGTACCGCGGTCGTTCACTTTCACTCTAGGACTAAGTTGAAGACGTGAATTTCACTTACGGTTCGACCGGTGACTACACCTCGGCCGCTCCGTGGGGCTTCGTCTGGTACATCCTGTTCGTGATCGGACTCTGGGGGATGCTGCGCAAAGCCGGTCTGCCCGGCTGGGGCGCGATCATCCCGATCTACAATCTCTATCTGCTCATCAAGCTCGGCGGGTTGTCCGGGTTCACGATGATCCTCGCGATCATCCCCATCGTGAACATCGGCTTCGCGTTCTATCTGGCAGGCAAGGTGTCGTATGCGTTCGGCAGCGGTGTCCTGATGGCGATTTTCGGGCTGGTGCTGTTCTCGCCGATCGGGTACCTGATGCTCGGATTGGACCGCTCGCGGTACCTGCTGCCGGGATTCGACCGCGCGGTCGGCGACAATAGAGCATGAGTTCAGTAGGCACCCCAGACCCGAACCCCGGCTGGCTCTCAGACGAGGAGCTCGCCAACGCCCGCAGCCGACTGCCGCTGCTGTACGTCGAGGCGGTGCCCGTGCGCGTGGATGGCGTCGGCCAGGTGACCGAGGTCGGCATCCTGTTGCGAGCGAATTCCGACGGCGACATCACCCGAACCCTGGTTTCTGGCCGGGTGCTGTTCGGCGAGAGCCTTCGCGACGCGCTCTACCGCCACCTCGAGAAGGACCTCGGGCCGATGGCCTTTCCGCTGCTGCCCGCGTCTCCCGTGCCGTTCTCGGTCGCGGAGTACTTCCCGTTTCCCGGTGCCCAGTACACGGATGACCGCCAGCATGCGGTTGCGCTCGCGTACGTCGTGCCCGTCACCGGCACCTGCGAACCCCGGCAGGATGCGCTGGAGCTCACCTGGATGACCCCGATCGAGGCGGCGTCCGACGCGATCGCCGCCGAGATGGAGGGTGGCCGTGGCGCACTGCTCCGCTCGGCTCTCGCCTCGGTGGGCAGACTCTTCTAACGGTGAGGGGCGGCACATCGCCCTTCCCGAAGCTCGGGAAGGGCGATGTGCCGCCCCTCAGCAGGAAACGGGGCGGGTTAGCGACCGCGGCGGCGGGTGCCGGCCTGGCTCATGCCGACGAGTCCGCCGACCTTGAGTCCGCCCGAACGAGCTGCGCCGTTCGAGGAGCCGCCCGAACGAGCTGCGCCGTTCGAGGAAGAACCTGAACCGCCGGAGCGCTGGGCTCCGGATGCCTGGGCCGGGCGACCGGAGCGGTCAGACCGCTGCTGCCTCGGCTGGCCATCACGAGCCTGGCCATCACGAGCCTGCCCGTCGCGAGCAGCACCAGCGCCGCGACCGCCGCCATCACGACCGCCACCGTCACGCCCGGCACGCTTGCGCTGTGCGTTGGCGCCCTGGGAGCGTCCGCCCTGGGACTGTCCGCGAACGGGAGCCGCCGCACGAGGCGCCGGCTTGACGTAGGCGGCGACATCCCCGATGAGGGCTGTCACCGCGGCAGACGACGCGTCGACCTGCTGCGGGGTGACCGCGATGGCCGCCTTGCGCAGCAGTGCCGCGGTGTCTTTGCGCTGCTCCGGGAGCACGAGCGTGACGACGTCACCCTCGGCGCCGGCGCGAGCCGTACGGCCAGAGCGGTGCAGGTATGCCTTGTGCTCGGCCGGCGGGTCGACGTGGATCACGAGTTCGATGTCGTCGACGTGCACGCCGCGAGCCGCGACGTCCGTTGCGACGAGCACGCGGACGTCCCCGCTCGAGAACGCAGCGAGGTTGCGGTCGCGCTGCACCTGCGAGAGATTGCCGTGCAGGTCTACCGCCGGGATACCGGAGTCGGTGAGCTGGCGAGCCAGCTTCTTGGCGTGGTGCTTGGTGCGCATGAAGAGGATGCGGCGGCCGGAGCCCGAGGCGAGCTTCTCAACGAGCACCCGCTTGGCCTCAACGCCGGAAACCTCGAACACGTGGTGGGTCATCGCAGCGACCGGTGAGTTGGCCTCGTCGACAGAGTGCAGAACCTCGTTGTGGAGGTAGCGGCGCACCAGCTTGTCGACGCCGTTGTCGAGCGTCGCGCTGAAGAGCATGCGCTGGCCGGACTGCGGGGTCTTGTCCATGATGCGGGTGACGACAGGAAGGAAGCCGAGGTCGGCCATGTGGTCGGCCTCGTCGAGGATCGAGATCTCCACGGCATCGAGCGACACGAAGCCCTGCTTCATGAGGTCTTCGAGGCGGCCTGGGCAGGCAACGACGATATCGACGCCGGCCTTCAAGGCCGCGACCTGGCGCTGCTGCGAGACGCCACCGAAGATGGTGGTCGACTTGAGGCCGTACGCGTCGGCCATCGGCTGGATGGCTGCAGTGATCTGGGTTGCGAGTTCACGGGTCGGGGCGAGCACCAGGGCGAGCGGGCGGCCGGGCCGGCGGTTGCCACCGGCAAGCTTGCCGCCGAGACGGGCGACCATCGGGATGCCGAAGGCGAGCGTCTTGCCCGATCCGGTCTTGCCGCGGCCGAGAACATCGCGCCCGGCGAGTGTGTCCGGCAGGGTGTCGACCTGGATGGGGAACGGGTCGGTGATACCGCTGGCGCCGAGTGCGGCGACGAGCGGGGCGGGCACGCCAAGCGTGCTGAACGTGATGTCAGACAAAAGTGTTTCTTTCGGATTCTTGCCGACCTGTTCGTGCACGTGGCACGAAGGTATCGACCTGATTGGCGAGAGCGGCAGTGGCCGCAATCGATCGCCGTGAAAAGTATCTACGAGCTTTGGCAGGAAGCGGAGCTTCTCGAAAGCGCAAAGAGGAAGCGTTCAACGACGCAGGAGCCCAACATTGGGCTCGCATGTAGTCCAACCCTAGCAGAGGCGTATCGATTCCCCGGATCACCCCCTCTTCGAGGGCTCCCCTGACTGGGGACTTTTGGGGGACAAACCTGTCCCCCTATCGTCGGACTTGGCTAACCCGAGGTCGCACGCTGTCTCTCACACCGTGCCGTGTCACGTCACCCCTTGGGTAGCCATGATTCAAGGGGAAAAATACGTGATTGGCAGGAAATCTCTGCGCGCCTTTGTCGCGGCCGCGGCATCCATCATTGTCATTGCATCGGTAGCAACACCGGCCGTGGCGTTCGCAGACGGCGGGGATGTTCCGACCATCCACCTCTCGAAGACAGTCTCACCCGCACCGCCCACAGCCCTGCACCCTGGCGACACCGCGACCTACACACTGAACGTCGAGTGTTCATCCCTCGACTCCCAGTGCGACGGGTTCGCCGTGACCGACACCATCCCGGCGCCCCTCGTACTCGGCGCGGTCTCGTCGCCGAGCGGCATCAAGAGCACGGTCGCGAAGTCGGGCAACACCTTTACGGTCACCTTCACCCAGCCGCTCGAAGACGGCAGCACGGGCCTCGACGCGGGACACCAGGTCGGATTCACCGTATCGGCAACGGTGCCAACCGGTGTCTCCGCCGACTGGGACGGCAAGACCGTCACGAACACCGCGACAGCGACAGCCACTAATGTGCCAGACCCGGTGACATCATCGGCGGACGTCCTGATTGCCGTTCCGAAGAGCTACGCGGCATCCATCGCCAACACCTTTAGCCCGTCGACGCTCACGAGCGCTCCCGGCAAGACCTCGACGATCGCGCTCGCGGTCGGCAACTCCTCGAACACTGCGGTCGACACGATGACCGTGCAGGATCCGGCGACGGTTCCATCCACGTCGTTCCAGTACGTCGGCATCACCGGCGTCACCGTGCCGCACTGGCCGGGCGGAGCAAACCAGGTGCGAGTCGACTGGTGGGATGGCGCGGCCTGGAACACCGGCACGTTCGCCTCCGCGGCGGCGCTGCCGTCCGGTGTCCCCGCCTCCGGCATCCTCGGCCTCCGCTTCGTCTTCCGTAACTCGGCCGGTACCATCGCGACCGGGGGCACGGGCGAGGTCGATATCCAGACGGCGCTTCGGTCGAACGTCACGGGTATCACAAGCAACACCACCGTCGCGAACGCGGCATCCTCCTTCGTTACCTCTGGCGCCACGAACTCGACCACCGTTTCGAGCAGCGCCAACCTCGCGATCACGCACGTCACCATCAACCCGACCGCGACGGAGACGTACGACAAGGCGAGCATCCTCGGCGGCGTTGCCGACCGCGCGACGATCGTCGGCACCAACGGCGGCCAGTACACGATCACGAAGCTCGCCGTCACCGATCCTGCGGCAGGCGACCCGACGCTCGCAGACCAGGGCATCAGCTTCACCGGCTGGGACAACGCGAACATCGAGTGGCCGGTCGGCGCGACCGCCGGAACGATCGAATACCTCTACTCGGATGGCGCGGGCAGCTACGCCTCCAGCCAGGCCATCGCAAAGGGCAGCCCGATCCCTGTGGCAGATCCAGCCAAGACCGTCATTGGCTTCCGCGCCACATTCATCGGCACCATGCTGCCGGGCCAGTACGCGACGCTGCCGTTCACGTTCGGGACCTCCGCGGTCACTGCAGACCAGACCGTGACGAACACCATTGCGGTGGATGTCACGACCGACGACTCGCAGACTGCTGAGGCTCTCGCGCATGCTGACCTGACTCTGCGCACCGCCCGAATCAACACGTCGGTGAGCAAGTCGCTCACCCCCTCGAAGCTCTACTCGGTGGCAGGCGCACACACGGTCGTGTCTCTCCCGGCTCGCATCGACGCCCAGCCGACCGCAGCGGGCGACACCGGCGGTTCCACGGTCGGCGCTGACAGCCTGACGGTAAACGACGAGGCGACACCAGGCCCGAACGGTTTCTGGGACGACTTCGACGCATCCTCGATCGTGGCAACGGATGTGCCGAACAACGTCTCGATGACGGTCAACTACTGGGACGCGTCATCCTCGGCCTGGGTGCCGCTGGTCGGTGCTACCGGCATCGTTGGCCGGCAGTCGTTCAGCTACACGTTGACCTCGGGCCAGAGCGCCGCAGCCGACGGCCTGCAGTTCGTCTACACGCCGACCTCCGGCACCCTCGCTCCGGGGTTCAGTGTGCAGCCGAACATCCGCGCAACGCTCCGCTCCGCGCTCCGGTCCGACCCATCGACCGCACCGAACGCAAGCACCACCGACACCGTTACCGTACAGAACACGGTTGGCTCGATCGCAACGAGTGCGTCGACCACTCCCTCGACGGTCACCGCTTCTGGCTCGGCTTCGCTCATGCTGCTTCCGGTCGACCCGGGGGCAGGGCTCGACCTCATCACGAAGACCTGGAAGAAGGGCACCGGCGGCATCGCGCTGGTGCAGGCCCGCACAGGTCAGTCTGCGACGGCGATCCTCGACTGGGGCACCGCATCGCTGGGCTTCCACTCCGTCGTCATCTCAGACTCTGAAAACCAGTCCCCCTCGCTCGGAACCGTCGCTGGCACCGCGTACGACGAGTTCAACCTCATCTCCATCCCGGCGATCACGCCCGCGATGGACCCGCTGCTCACGTACGACGCCGTGCAGTCCGTGCAGCTGTATATCCCGGGATCGGGTTGGATCCCAACCGCGACCAACCCGTGTGCCGCGAACGCCTGCGACGGAACTTTCCCCGGCTACACGCTGAGCGCCACAGAGTCTGCAAACGCGATCGGTGTCCGTCTCGTTTACGTCGAGAGCCCAACACGGGCCCTGCGCACCGGAGGCAACCCGTCGGCACCGGAGGTCGGCGACGGTGTCGCGGCTTCGACCGACAAGAGCCGTGAGCTCGACCTCGTCTTCGCGCTGCGCGACACCAGGCGCTCGGACCCGTCGGCCGCAGTTCTCGGCACGACTGCCGGAACCGTCTACAACGTCGCGGATGAGCCGGGCGTCGTGAACAACGGAGCCCGTCTCGACGGGCGCGACGCCACGGATGTCGTCACGCAGACGAGCACGAGTTCAGACGACATCCAGATCATGGACCAGCCGGTCAACGTGACGGTGTCGAAGAGCTGGGGTGACGGCGCGGCCGGCAACCAGCTGGGCGTACCGCCGACGGGCACGGATCCCGCCTTCTACCCGACCGCTACGGTCGCGATCACGGCCACCAACACCTCACTCGGCGCCGTCGACCAGCTGTCGATCGCGGATCCGACCGAGTCGACCAACCCGTTCGACTACCTCGACATCACGAAGATCGACTCGATCACGGTTCCTGCTGGCACCACATCGACGACCATCCAGCTCGCGCCGGCATCGCAGTATCCCACCTCGTACACGGTCGCCCAGGCGGTCGCCCTGACCTCGAGTACCCTCGCAAACGCGACCGGAATCACGATCACGTACAACGGGCGCATCGCCGCCGGCAAGTCCGCCGTCGCCACCTTCGAGACCCGCTTGCGTCCGAGCGTTCGCGGCTCGGGCGATCCCGTGCTGGGCGCCGGCGTCGACTCGATGACGGTCGACAACACCACAACGGCGACCATCACGGACCCGGAGGTCCTGACCAACCCGTCGCACACGACGAGCGCCGATTCGACCGCATCGGTCGTCGTCGCGAAGTACACGTACGGCGTGACCGCGGGCAAGATCATCGCCGCAGACACGACCTCTGGAGCGACCCCGGCCATCCAGTACGACGGCAGCGCCGCTGCTCCGAAGCTGACCCTCTCTGGGCAACCGACCGGCAACGTGCCGACCACCCGCATGGTGTTTGACGACGAGACGCCCAGCTTCTGGAACGCCTACGACTTCAGCGGATTCGGTTCGCTCGCGTTCGCCGCTCCCATCAACCGCGCCGAGGTGGATGCCCTGGTCGGCGTCACGTACGACACGTACGGAGGCGGCATCCAGCCGCTCTGCGCCGGCTCTGCCGACCTCACGAACTGCTGGGTCAATGGCACGGCGAAGACGACGCTCTCCCTCCCGACCGGAGTATCGGCGTCCGCCGTTCGCGGCCTGCGCTTCACCTTCACGAAGAGCGACTACTCGACCTGGGAGCGACCGCACAACCCGCTGCAGTCCGTCTCCTTCACGGTCGCCCGTCGCTCGACCTATGTCGCACCGGCAGGCACAGCGGTGCCGTCGAACCTCTACACGAACACGACTCTGGCGCCCGGTGAAACCCAGCTCGGTGTCTTCACCAACACGGTCCTCGTAACCGATGCGGCCGCGGCGAGCGCTGCCGACACCAACCCCGTGTGGAGCTCGACTCAACTCGCGAGCGCACAGATCACCTACCAGCACCTTCCCGCTCGGGTGAAGATCGTGAAGTCGCCCGCGGGCAACTGGCCACTCGGCACTGACATCCCGTACACGATCGCTGTGACGAACACCGGATCCGGCCACGATAAGCAGCTCTCCGGCGTAGTCGTGACTGACACGCTTCCCGGTGACTCGGCGAACGGCCCAGACCTCGTGCTCCCGGCCGACCCGGACACCGGCCTACCGGAGACGGCCGCCCAGGCGTTCAGCTATTCGCTCACCTCGGGCGGAACGACGACGACGCCGGATGTCACGCCGGTGCTCGGCACAGTGAACTCGGACGGCACCCGAGTGATCACTTTCACGCTGAACGGCAGCCAGGTCATCCCGTTCGGCGCGACGCTGACGATCACGGCGACCCTCGATTTCCGCCAGGGACTCGACGCCTTCACCCCGGTCACCAACACTGCGACGGTCACGAGCGACCAGGTCTTCGACACCTGCGACTGGACTCGCAACACCGCGGCGCAGCCGCAGCAGGTGGATGTCGCCAGCTGCTCGTCAGACACGACGACGTTCCCGCAGCCGAGCGCGCCGCTGACCATCGTCAAGGGCGTTCGCGGCGACGGCGCGGGCCCCCTCGACGCCGACGGAACCCCGTCGGTCGACGGTGACGGCAACCCGTACGACGACATGGGTGTCGTCAAGACGGTCGCGAGCCTCAACTCCTGCACGACGACCAACCCGGTGCTGGCAAAGGATGCGGGCAAGGGCTTCTACAGCTACCCCTGCGTTCCGATCACCCGGCCCGGCGGAAGCGAGGAGTGGGAGAGCCAGTTCACCAACGGGGGAAACATTGCGCTCGGCAAGATCGTCGCGATCGACGTCCTGCCGCGCGTGAACGACCAGGGTGTCATCATTGCTTCTTCCCGCGGCTCGAAGTGGGCGCCGACGCTCACGAGCTACCCGGTGCTGCACAACCTGCCGAACGGCGCGACCTACAGCGTCTACTACACCGACCAGACGAGCCTCGCCGGCGCGGACTGCAACGGTGCGGACATCCAGTCGACCATGGGGATGACCGCGACCTCGACACCCGCGGTGCTCTCCGACTACCAGTCGTGCCTCACGGATCTGCCCGGCTCAGACCACGTGCCAGACCGCACATGGCAGCTGCTGTCGCCGTCGGCGAGCGCCGCGATCCTCGGCACCGCCGTCGCCCTCAAGTTCGTCGTCGACATGGGCGACGGGCTCGCTCCGGGCGCCTCGATCGACATCACGTACGAATCGAGGACCGCAGACAACATCGGCCTCGCGGAAGCCGCGGTGAGCCTCGGCCGCGACTCCATCGCATACAACTCGATCGCGGGCGCGGCCATCGGCCGCTACACGGACTCCGGCGACGAACAGGATCTGCCTTACCCGTTCGTCTCCGAGCCGCGCAAGGTCGGTATCGCCATGGCGACCGGGTCGCTCACGCTGCTGAAGACGGTGACGGGGGCCGCGGCATCCACGGTCGCACCTGCCACAAACACGCTGTTCCTGCAGTGCACGTCGAACGGCACCCCGGTTCACCTGGTCGACAACACCGGCGCTCCGATCACGTCGTTCACCGTGAGTCCTGGCATCCCGCTTCCCGTGCAGGGCATCCCGCTCTACTCGAAGTGCGCCGTGACTGAGCCGACGAACTACGGGCAGACCTCGAAGACGATCGTGCCGTCGACGCTCACCGCAGAGGCGGCGCTCACGCCGCAGTCTGCCGAGATCGACAACCCGCACCCCGCGTTCGACACCTCGCGTCCCGCCATCCAGCAGACCACGGTCACGAACGACTACGACCTCTCCGACTTCACGGTCACGAAGACGGTTAACACCAACGGTGCACTCGATCAGGCGGGCAACCCGATCACGTACGCGGCCGCATCCTTCAGCGTCACCTGCACGTTCGCCAACGGCGCGGGCACCGTCACGACGCTGCCTGCGACCAGCTTCATGCTCTCGAACGGCCAGTCGAAGGCGTTCTCTTCGATTCCGGCCGGCTCCAGCTGCCTCGTCACCGAGACCAACACGCAGAAGGCGTCGACAAGCACGTACACACTGACCTCCAACGGTACGACGGTGCCAAGCACGGGCGGCGTCTTCACCGTCGCCCCCTCGGCCGGTGGCGCAACCCCGACCAACGTGGTCGCCTTCACGAACACGTACACGACGGGTTCGCTCGAGATCGATAAGACGGTCGTCGGCGCGTGGGGCGCCGCGCGCACCTTCGCCTTCGGAGTCGTCTGCAAGTACACGAACGGCAGCTCGCCCGCCGTCACGTCCACGGTCTACAACGGCACGTTCTCGCTGGCCTCACCATCGCCGGTCACTGCGAGCCCGCTCGTGAAGACGATCTCCAACCTGCCGACAGGCGCCATCTGCACGCTCACAGAGAGCGGCAAGGCCGGCGCGACCACGACGGCGATCACGGGCAACGCCGCAACGATCGGTGCGGGCACGACGAAGAAGATCGCGGTCACGAACACCTACTCGCTTGCGACACTCACCGTGAAGAAGCTCGTGCACACGAGCGCCATCGACGCGGCGGGCAACCCCGACCTCCCGAACTTCTCGTTCCCGATGGCCGTTGCGTGTACCTTCCAGGGCGCGGATGTCTGGGGCACCGGTTTCAGCGCGAGCCCGATGACCTTCGGCCTCACGCAGGGGACATCGAGAGCGATTGCGGGTCTTCCCGCCGGTGCGGTCTGCCAGGTGACAGAGACGGATGCCCACGGAGCCGACTCGACGACCATCGACGTCGTCAGCAACGCAGCGTCATCATCCGTTGCCGCAACGACGGCAAGCCTGACGCTCACCGCAGACGGTCTTCCGATCGCGAACTCCGCAACGGTCAACAACAACTACGGCGTCACGAGCTTCACTGTAACCAAGGCGCTGGCCGGCGCGGGAGCCGCACAGTTCGCGGCCGCGTCGTTCGACATCCACGTGACCTGCTCGTCGCCCGGAATTGCCTCGTCGTACGACAAGGTGATCACCCTGCCGACCGGCGGCGCATGGACGAAGACGATCAACAACCTGCCGGTCAACTCGTTCTGCTCCGCTGTCGAAGCGGGCAGCCGTGCCACGACCGGGGCCGACACGCAGAGCTTCGTCGACTCAGATGGCAGCACGACCGGCATCGGCGTCGCGGCAACTGCAGCAACGCCTGGCAGTGTCACGATCACCAACTGGTACCTCACCGGCGCGCTGACCGTGACCAAGAGCGTCGTTGGCGGCGGTGGGGTCGACTACGGCAGCGCGACCAGCCAGTTCACGATCGCGCTCGAGTGCACGAGGGATGACACCCTTGGCAACCTGGTCGACGTCACCATCCCCGGCGGCTCGAGCCGCACGATCACGGGCGGCCAGAGCACCACGTTCACGCACCTGCCGAGCGGCGCGGTCTGCAAGCTTCGTGAGACGGATGCGGGTGGCGCCACGAGCAGCGCGATTCGGGATGCCGACGACACGGTCGTTCAGGCGGACGCCACCACCGCGTACACGATCGCTCCGATCTCGATCAACACCGCGACGCTGACTGACGACCAGACGCAGCCTCCGCTCACGGTCGAGAACACGTTCGATCTCGCCTCGCTCGCCGTCACGAAGCGCGTCGACAGCGCTGCGGTCGACCAGGATGGCGTGGCGATCAGCTACGGCCCGTTCCCGGTCGCGGTCACCTGCACGTTCCCGACGGCTGCGACAACGGTGTTCGACTCGACGAAGGATCTCGTCAAGGACGACAGCTGGGTCATCCCCAACCTGCCTGCCGGCGCCCAGTGTGCCGTCACGGAGACAGACGCGAAGTCGGCGGTCGGGACGAGCATCGAGACGGTTGCCGGCGGCGACGACTCCGTCCTTCCTGGCACGACCACCGCATCCATGACGCTAGTCCGCGACAGTGGCGGCACGGCCAACACGGCAGACCTCACGAACAGCTACGAGGCCGGCGACATCCAGCTTGCGAAGATCGTCTCCGGCAACGGGGCGGCCGACTGGGGCAACTCGCCGTTCACACTGGGTGTGACCTGCGTGCTCACCGACGGCTCGGGCACCCGCACTGTCTTCGACAAGGAGTACACCGTGCACCGCGGCGATGCCCCGATCGAGATCGAGGATGTCGCGACCGGCGCAGATTGCACCGTCACAGAATCGAAGACCGGTGGCGCGAACTCGACGACCATCGCCCTCGATGGCGGCACCGCCGTCGGCGAGACCTCGGCCGACTTCACGAGCCCGGCGCCAGGACCGGCATACGACGTGGATGTCACCAACGAGTTCGATGAGGCGAGCGTCGACATCACCAAGAACCGCGACGGCACCGGCGCTGGCCTCTGGGACGTCGGCCCGTTCGTGGCGCACCTGGTCTGCTCGCGCGACATCGACGGCGTCGCAACCGACGTCCCCGTCACCCATGGCGGCGACGTCACGCTGGACGCGACCCACTCGTACCTCGCCAGCTACACCGGGCTCCCGGCCGACGCTACCTGCGACGTCACCGAGACGAAGACCGGCGGCGCCAGCTCGACGACCATCACTCCGTCACACTTCACGACGGATACCGCTGTCGCCTCAGACGTGCAGATCACGAACACCTTCGACACCGGTTCGCTGACCGTCACCAAGACGATCACGGGCGCGGGCGCGGCGCTGTGGGGCGCGGGACCGTTCGACGTGAGCATCGCCTGCCAGCGGCCGATCGACGGCGCCATGGTGGCGTTCGACGTGCCGGGTGGGGCTGTGCGGGAGCTGAACTCCGGCAACGGCTACGTCGCCACCTGGACTCTGCTGCCGGACGGCGCCGTGTGCGTTCCGACCGAGACGATCAAGAATGGCGCGAGCCTCTCGACCTTCGACCAGTCGAGCGTCACGATCGCGGGCAACGCGACGGCGCAGCTCGGCCTCACGAATGAATTCGACATCGGTCAGCTCGTCGTCCACAACGTGGTCCGCGGCGGCGACGCCCGGCACCACCACGCCGACATCTTCACCGAGGTGCTGACCTGCACACTCGACATCGACGGCGTTCCGACGATCATCGACATCCCCGGTGGCGGCAGCCGCAGGATTGGCGACGGGGCGACCATCGTCTACGACGACCTGCCGATGGGAGCCATGTGCACGCTCGTCGAGACGGTCAACCACAACGCGCAGGTGGTGACGATCACCTGGAAGGGCCAGCCCGTTCCTGCCAACCAGGTGATGGTCGGCGACCCCGACTTCACCGTCCACGTTGTGAATGTGTTCAATGTTGCCGGTGGCCTCGCCTTCACGGGTGAGAACCTGGGCGGCATCCTGTGGCTCGCCATCATCGGCGTGCTGGTCGGTGCCGTGCTGATGATCCTGCAGCGTCGACGCCGGCGCGGGGAGGCGTAGGCCGCGCTAGCCGCTAGTAGTTTCCGAAGTAGCGCTCGCCCACCGGGATGTCCACCTGGACGGTGTTCCCCGGTTGGGCGAGCGGGCACGCCCACGCCGGGTCGTACGCGCACGACGGGTTGTAGGCGAAATTGAAGTCGAGCACGAGGGAGTCGGGCGCCGTACCGGGCCCGAGGTCGGCGCCCTTGACGGTGTCGAGCAGGTAGCGGCCGCCACCGTATGTTCCGCCGTGCTTGCCGTGCAGCAGGTCTTTGACGGGCACGAAGATACCGCCGCCGTATGACGACAGGCGCCAGATGTCGAGCGAGCCGACCTCCGGCACGGTGACGGAGCCGAGGAGCTCGAACGGCACCACGCCGTCTGTGCCGGTCTCGACATCCATGTGGCGCTCCTCGCCTGGCACGATCTCGAGCTCGAACCGCCATGCCGGGTCGTAGTCGGTGATCGGCAATCCCGTGAAAGACGGGCGGCCTTCTGGCAGCAGCGGAGTGGATGGATGCGTGGCGAACAGGTCGTCGCGGCCGGACTTCCAGATGGCGTGCGCGGCTGCCGCATCCGGAGTTTCTCGCACGCGGGTGTAGAGCGCATGGACGCGACGGCGCCAGTCTGCAACTTCGAGGGCGATCATGATTCGAGCCAGACGATGTGTGCCATACGTCGAGATTACGCGCGCCAGCGCTTTGAGCTGCTCCGGATCTTGCCCGCCCGCCACTGCCAGAACGCCCAGTAGACCGGCCAAAAGAGAGGGCCGAGAACTCCAGCGCCGAAGTTCAGCTGGTCGCGGTAGAGCGTGCGACCGCCCGGCGCGGGGGAAACTGCCATGGTGTGCTGCCATGACGTGACGAGCGCCAGCGGCCCGGTGAGGCCGCCGCCGGAGTCGCGAACGAGCCGCACGTCACCCTTGCCCGGGCGTGCGAGCGTGCGTGTCGAGATGTCGATCAGCTGCTCGCCGATCGGGATGAACCCGAGTGCGCGCACCGAGACGCGCACGGGCTTCTCGCTCCAGGTCTCCGGGAATTTCGGCGGATCGATCGCCTTGAACGTGGTGAACGGGCGCGCGACAGACCGGAACACCGATGGCGATCGAAGCGCCGTCCAGGCGGCATCCGGCTCACAGTCGAGCTCGAGCTTCAACAGGATGCGCATGGGGCCAGTCTGCTCTCGCTAGCGTTGTCTGCGTGACATTTATCCCCAACGATTCTCATGGCCAGTCGCAGTACCAGGTGCGTTTCGACTGGGGCGCTGCGGGCGCCGCGACGATCGCAGTCGGCGCGGATGTCGTGGTGCTGGTCGATGTGATCGGCGAGGATCGACCTCGCTTGTCTGAGTCGCCCGTCCTCGAGGCCCTCGCGGGCATCCCTGCGGTCGTCGTCGCCGGTTCGCTCCGCAATCGCACGGCCGTCGCGCGCTGGGCAGTCGAGAGGCAGGGCGACAAGGGCGAACGGTTCACGGTCGCTGTGGTTGCCGCAGGCGCGGTGCGGTCGGATGACAGCATCCGATTCGCCCTCGAAGACCTGCTCGGTGCCGGTGCGATCGTCGACGCGCTCGCCGAGGTCGGAATCGATTATTGCTCGCCGGAGGCGGCTGCGGCTGCGGCCGCGTTCACGGGACTCCGCAACGCGACCGGCCACCTCATCGGAGCCTCGGCATCCGGCCGGGAGCTCACCGCAAACGGACAGCGCGCCGACGTCGATTTCGCTATCGAGATCGACGCCTCCGATTCGATCGACATCCTGCGGGAATTCACCTCCCGCGCGTAGCGTTTGACCAAGCGGCTGTGTTTGTCAGCTGGCGTGCGCGCCCACCGATTTTGAAGGAGATTTCCCATGAAGGCAGTACTTGGCGACACCGTGATCGCAGAAGCGCCGAAAGACGACCTGATTTCGATCGAGGGCAACTGGTACTTCCCGCCGTCGAGCGTGAAGAGCGAGTTCCTCGTCGACAGCGCCACCCCGTACACCTGCCCGTGGAAGGGCGAGTGCCAGTACTTCAGCGTCAAGGATGGCGACGCCCTCCTGCAGGACCGGGCCTGGAGCTACCCAACCCCATACCCGACCGGCATCGAAAAGGTTGGCAAGGACTTCTCGAACTACGTGGCCTTCTGGAAAGAGGTCAAGGTCACCGAGTAGGTCGCCCTGGCGCTCGCCGTTTCTAGACGGCGAGACGCCCGCCGTCCACAGGCAGAATCGCACCATGGATGTGCTTGGCCGACTCTGACAGCAGGAAGACGATCGCGTTCGCTACGTCGTCTGCTGCGCCCGGATGGCCGGCGGGCGTCGTCGCGGCCAGCTGGTCGAGGCCGTCGCCCATTCCCTCGACTCCCTCGGTGCGGGTGGGCCCGGGGCTGACAGCATTGACGCGCACACCGTGTGGTCCGAATTCGGCAGCCCACGCCTTGGTCAGGAGCTGCAGTGCGGCCTTGCTGGCGCCATAGAGAGCCATGCCTGGCATCCCGAAGTTGGCGACCATCGTCGAGATATTGACAATCGCCCCCGAGCCGCTCGCGGCCATGGCGGGAGCGAGTTCTGCGACCAACAGGAACGGGGCCTTCACGTTGATCGCAGACACCACGTCGATCTCGTCGTCTGTGACATCCGCTGTCGGTCCGAACGGGAAGATGGCCGCGTTGTTGACCAGGATGTCGACCTGGCCGCCGCCGATCTCGCGCGCTCGCGCGGCGAGGTTTCGCACGCTGGCGGCTTCTGACAATTCTGCCGCGATGAAGTCCGCGGTGCCGCCGGCCGCACGAATTGCGGCCACCGTTGCCTCGCCGCGAGCCTGATCGCGCCCACTGATCACGAGTCGCGCGCCAGCCGCGGCGAGCTTCTGTGCGGTGGCACGGCCGATGCCGCTGGTGGATCCGGTGACAAGCGCTGTCTTGCCGGTGAAGTCGTACGTCATGAGTTTCGTCCTTCGATTGGAGTGAATACTACAATCGTCGGACTTCGAAAATGGAGTGGCAACTACAAAAAGGGTTAGAGTCACCACCATGGCGATTTCAAGCACCGAAAGCCCCGTTACTCGACGGTTCACCGCAAAGGGTCTCGCGACCCGTGAACGAATCGTGGATGCCGCGAGCACCCTGATTCTTGAGCACGGCGTCGAGGCCGCGAGACTTGAAGACATCCAGGCGGCGGCGCACGTCAGTGCCTCGCAGCTGTATCACTACTTCCACGACAAGGGCGCGCTCATCCTGGCGGTTATCGACCACCAGACCGCGCTGGTATTGGGTACCCACCGCCCCGTGCTCGAACGGCTGGACAGCTTCGATGCCTTGTACGAGTGGCGAGATGTGATCGTCGATTCAATCGAGTCGCAGCACTGCGTCGGCGGATGCCCACTCGGGTCGTTGGCGAGCGGCCTCGCGGAGTCCGACCCGATCGCCAGGGTCGCGCTCGCCAACTCTTTCGCCGAGTGGGAGCGACTCCTCCAGGCCGGCCTCGAGGCCATGCGCGATCACGGCGAGCTCCGTGCCGACATCGATGCGCAGTCGCTGGCGGTCAGCATCCTCGCGAGCGTCCAGGGCGGCCTGCTGCTGAGCCAGACCCGGCGGGACTCCCACTCGGTTCGCGCGGCGGTCGACATGGCGATCGCCTACCTGAAGACCCTGCGAGCGTGATGTCCTCGCCGCGTCACGGTGCCGACGGAACCCACCAACTCCCGGCTGAGTTTCCCCATATGGTTGCCATTTCTCGCTGAGAGCGACCGTTTGGGGCACCTCAGCGCGGCAGCGGCCGTGAGCAGGGGTCACCTCGGCGAGGTGGCAGCGACATGGCGGCAGCAAATCTGCGCGAGCTAACCCTGCCGGGAGCGATGCGCGCGCACCTTGGCGCGGTTGCCACACCGCTGCATTGAGCACCAGCGGCGGTTGTTCGAGCGCGACTCGTCGAAGAAGACCAGGTGGCAGTCATCCGCAGCGCACTCGCGCACGCGTTCGGCGTTCTCCGCGCCGAACACCTCGATCGCCTCGCGCGCCATCGCCGAGAACGTCTGCCCCACCCGTGCCCGGGACCGCCCGGCCTGGCGTGAGCCTCCGGCAAGCGCAGGCGGGATGTCGGGGGTCGCCGCGAACAGGTTCACCACATCCACGTCCGCTGCGGCTGGCACCCCGCCAGCGCTGACGCTTTTCGAGATGGTCGCGACGGCGCGCTGGAGCGCGCGGCCATCGATCAGATCGCGGTCGGTCGGTTCGGAATCGACACCGGGGAACCGCTCGACGAGCCACTGGCCCAGCTCGGCAGGGGTCGTGATGCTCCCGGGGCCGTCGCCGAACCCGCCTGCATACGCGAAGTCGAGTGCGAGCGATCCGGAGTCGAACCACCAGCGCTGGGGACTCGACCCTGGTGCATCGCCGTGAGCATCCTGGTCCGCGACGAAGTCGCCGTTGAACCACTGCCCGGTCGGTATCGTTTGTCGCACGTAACCATTATTGTCGGTTACATGGCAGCCGACGAAATAGCCCAGCCCTCGCGAGAGAACGCGCCCTCGAACGAGAACGAGACGGGGCGCACCAAAGATGCGGGCTGGGAGGTCGGTGTGCGCGTCACGGTTGCGGCACCGGTCGAGGATGTCTGGGACTTCCTTCTGGGCGACGGTCTCGGTATCTGGCTCGGCCACACCCAGACCGATCTCCGGTTCGAGAAGGGCGCCGAGTACGTGACGGTCGACGGGGTGCGGGGTCACATCCGCAGCTACACTCCGGAGCAGCGCATCCGCATGTCGTGGCAGCCCACCGAGTGGGACCACGACTCCATCCTGCAGGTGAGCGTCAAGGAAGCCGCGTCAGGGGGCACGACAATCGGGTTCCACCAGGAGCGGCTTGCCGGGCGCGACGAGCGCAAAGTGATGCTCGGTCATTGGAAGACCGTCACGGCAGAGCTGGGAACGGCCCTCGGCGGCTAATCGAGGGAGCTGCTGGCCCCGAGAGCACTAACTACTGGACTGGCCAGTGGGCCGCGCGGCCGCCCGCCGACCGGCGCTTGAGACATCTCGCTGAGTCCATGCAATGGCGTTGGCCGGGTTGAACCTGCTTGAGCAGCGGCCACAGGCAAGCGGCCGGGTGGGCCGCTTGTACCGGTAGTGGATATGGCCGGCGGGACACGCGCCGACCCACGGCGCGAATTCGTCTGCAATCGCGCCATCGTGGGTGCGTTTGCCGTCGTAGCCGAGCGACTTGGCGACCGCTCGCCACTTCGGCCCGTGCCCGACCCGCGGGCCGGCCAGTGCGTGGGCGACCTCGTGCAGCAGGATCTGGTGGATCTCGTCGTCTTCGTAACGGCCGGCGAGATACCGCGACACCGTGATGCGATGACGGTCGAAACTGCAGAGCCCGGCTCGCGTTTTGGCGTTGTCGAACCCGAACGACCAGACGGCCGGGTCGAGGTGAAGCGCGATGAGGGCCTCCGCCCACTTCCGCACCTTGATGAGATCTGCCACTCGTCGAGGTTAACCCTCGTCTACCCCCGAACGAGGTCTGCTGCACGGAGGTGTTGAAAACCTAAACTGGCAATCCAGCTGGGGAGGAGCTGTCGATGGGGGTACCCATTTCGACAAAATCGGCCGCGCGTGCACGGCCGGTCCTTCGTCGCGCGTTCGCCGCCACGGCATCCATCCTTCTGCTCGCGGGCATCACGACCCTCGTGCCGGTCGCATCCGCAGGTGCAGCCTCGCTCGACACGTCGGACCCCGCGGCCGTCGCGGCTGCATATACATCGCAATACCTGCCGTCGACCACCGACAGCATCGGCTGGACCGGGTCAACCTCAGGATGCAACGCTGGTACGACATCCAGCCAGTCGCCCGCCGTAACCCTGGGCGCCATCAACTACGTGAGGTCGCTCGCCGGCCTCGGAACGGTCTCGTTTGACCCGGCGCTGTCCGCCAGGGCCCAGCAGGCCGCGCTGATGATGAGTGCCAACAGCGCGCTGTCGCACGACCCACCGTCGAGCTGGAAGTGCTACACCCAGACAGGCGCGGATGCCGCGGGCGCGTCCAACCTTGCGCTGGGAGCGGGCGGCGGCAAGGCAGTCGGCCTCTACATGTCAGACCCCGGCACCGGCAATGCCGAGGTGGGTCACCGCCGCTGGGTGCTCTACCCGCAGGCGACCACGTTCGGCACGGGCTCGACCTCGAACG
>DASYEE010000154.1:0-2765 GCA_036499165.1 Galbitalea sp.
GATCGGCGCGGTCGGGGATGTGCCCGCGCGCCTCGACGCCCTCGCCGGCCTGATCCTCGGCGCGGCGAGCGTGAACGCGGTGGTGGTCCTCGACGGTCCGGCGACCGGCAAGGCTGCCCACCGGGCCATCGAGCTGGCGCCGGAGGTCGCGGGCTACGTGCTGGCCGGGCATGCCGGCGCGGGGCGTGGATTCGACCCCGTCTTCGACATCGGGCTCGGGACCGGCGACGGCGCCGGAGCCGCGGTGATCCTGCCATTCGTCGTGCGCGCGGCGTCGCTATAGACTCTGCGAGCGATGACAGAGCGGCGGCGAAAGACGGGGAGCTTCGAGGTGGAGCGGACGACGGGGTCGCACGAGGTGCTGGACCGCCTGTTCGTGTACGGGACGCTGCGGCAGGGGCAGACGGCGCGGTCGATGATCGCGAACCAGATCTCGCGCTGCATCCCGGCGACCACGAGCGGATCGATCTACGCGTTCCCGATGGGCTACCCGGGGTTCAGCGACACCGGCACCGGCCTCGTCAAGGGCGAGGTGATCTGGCTGACCGAGCTCGCGGCGACGTTCGGGATGCTCGACGCCTACGAGGGCGTCGACTTCGCGCGCGTGATCAAGCAGGTCACGCTCGAGACCGGCCAGGAGGTCTGGGCCTGGCTGTACACGCTGGCCGACCCGGGCGCGATCACCCACGGGACGCCGATCGCCAACGGTGACTGGGTCGCGTACTGGACGGAGATGGGGTGAGAAGACGAGGCTGGAGAGCCTCGGCCAGAGGGAGAGGTTGATCCGTGCTCCAGAGGTCGTCGGTCTTCGGTCGTCGGTCTTCGGCCAGAGGCAGAGGCAGACGCCGCGCGCGTCAACGAGTTTGAGACAGTGTTCGCGAGAAATTACTGAGCAGCGACCTCCTTCGTAACGATCGGATCTCGATCCGGACCGATCTGGTCTGACTGATCCAGGTTCGTCATCGGCGGTGGGTTGATCCATGCCGCCGCTGGCGGCAGCTTCTGCATCGGGCACCCGAGCGGGAACCGCTCGGGATGGCGTGCGTATACCGCGTCGAGGACGAGCTGACGGGCCGCGACGATTTGGGCGGCGCGACCGTGGTGCACGTCGACGGGATGCAGGAGTGCGAGGCCGACGTGGTAGTGGTCATCGTTGTACCAGTCGACGAGCCCGCGCACGACTTGGCGCGCGTGCTCGACGGAGCCGAGCTGGTCGGGCATGTCGGGGCGGTACTTCAGCGTGCGAAAGTTTGCCTCGGAGTACGGATTGTCGTTCGACGTGTACGGCCGGCTGTGGCTCTTGATGATGCCGAGGTCGGCGTAGAGCAGCGCGGTGGACTTCGCGGTCATCGGCGCGCCACGGTCGGAATGGATGGTGAGCTGCTCGGGTACGACGCCCTGGTCTTTGCAGCACTCCTCGACGAGTTGCTGGTACACGGCGGCCGACTCGCGCGTCGCGACCTGCCAGCCGACGATGTACCGGCTGAAGAGGTCGAGAATGACGTACAGCGAGAAGTAGGTGCCCTTCGCCGGACCCGGCAGCTTCGTGATGTCCCACGTCCACACCTGATTGGGTGCGGTCGCGACGAGCTGCGGCTTGGTGTACGTCGGATGCTGCCGCTGCGCGCGGCGCTCGCGGACTTGGTCGTTCGCGGCGAGGATGCGGTACATCGTTCGAATCGAGCAGAGGTAGGTTCCGAGCTCGAGCAGCGCCGCGAACACCTGCGCCGGCGCCTTGTCCATGTACTCGTCGCTATCGAGCGTCGCGAGCACCTTCGCGCGTTCGTTGTCGGAGAGTGCGCGAGGAGGACTCGGGCGCGGAGTCGGCGCGGCCGTGGGCTTCTGCGCGCGGTAGTAGCGCGAGCGGTTCATGCACAATGCCGCGCATGCGGCGACCACGCCGACGAGCGGGATCAGGAACAACACGCCCTGCATCACGACCGCCCTCCGCTCTTGATGTCCAAGCGCCCGGTCCGGAACCGACCCCTGCCCAGCACGATCTCCTCCTCCGTCGGTTCCGGAATGGTTTCCCCCAACAGCGCGGCCACCTTCCGCTGCACGTCGATGACCGTGTTCGCCTTCGCCAGTTCCGCCTTCACTCGCTCGTTCTCGCGCTGGAGCCGCGCGACCTCGTCGGCGAGCGGATTCTTGCGCGACTTCGGCCCGCGCTTCTTGGCTGCGAGCCCGGCGAGCGAGCCGCTCTCCCGCAGCCTCCGCCACTCCGTGAGGTGAGACGAGTAGAGTCCCTCGCTGCGGAGCAACTCACCGACGGCGCCCTCCACACCCGACGCGACAGCAGTGTCCGCTTCCCGGACGATATGCAGCTTGTACTCAGCCGTGAAGGCTCTGCGCTTCGGACGCTCGGGTGAGGTAGCTCTCTCCGGAACGCCCGAGCGGGCGGCCTCCCGGACTGCGGACGCCGTGCCCTCGCGCGGAGCGGCAGCGGTGGACTTCTTGACAGACATGTTCAGCATCGTGACCGAATCCCAGCTGGCCCTCGACGGTAATTACGACCGGGTCTGCTGTCTCAAGTACGTTGGCACAGAGGGGTCTCTCCGTCTCCGTCTCCGTCTCCGTCTCCGTCTCTCCGTCTCCGTCTCCGGCCTCGACCTCGGGCACGATCGGCTACCCGCGGCTCAGCCTCGAGAGCATCCCGCCGAGACGGAGATTGGGCCTCGGGCTTCGGCCAGAGGCAGAGGCAGAGGGGTGGGCGTTGGCCACAGAGGATCGTGCACGGACACGCTCTCGGGCCCACGTCATGTTTC
>DASYEE010000155.1:0-6221 GCA_036499165.1 Galbitalea sp.
CACACCTCTAGCGGTCTACCCGGAAACTGGGCGAGCAGCCCGTAACGCTTCCTGTCTGACCTTGCTCCGGACGAGGTTTACCCAGCCAGCCCGATCACTCGGGCTGCTGGTGGTCTCTTACACCACCGTTTCACCCTTACCCTGCCGCAAGCGGCAAGGCGGTCTGCTTTCTGTTGCACTTTCTCGCGGATTGCTCCGGGTGGGTGTTACCCACCGTCCTGCTCTATGGAGCCCGGACGTTCCTCGGCACCGGCCCGAAGACCGGCAACGCGACCGTCTCGTCGACCCGTTTGCCGTCCAAGGCTACCGTCTACTCGAAGCGCACTGCCCGTTTCTCATGCCCGGCTGGTCCGCGCACGAATGAGACCTTCTTGTCCATGACCTCATTGGCGATGCGATCGGCTCGCGAATTCTCCGCGCGTGGCATCCATTCGAAGCTGACCGGCGTGCCCGTGAGAAGCCTGCGCGCCTCCGCAGCCAGGTCGGCCATCGCGGGATGTTTGATCTTCCAGCGGCCGCTCATCTGTTCGACGACGAGCTTCGAGTCCATGCGGATGTGCAGGCTGGCGTTCGGATCGATCTCGATGGCCTTGCGGATGCCCGAGATCATGCCCGTATATTCCGCGACGTTGTTCGATGCGATGCCCGTGTACGTGCCGATCTCCGCAAGGATCTCGCCAGTCGAAGCGTCGATGACGATCGAGCCGCCGCCAGAGATCCCAGGGTTGCCCCGGGAGCCGCCGTCGGCCTCGACGATGAGTTCACGAGCCATCAGAGGCCGGACTCCCCCGTGCGAACGAGAATTGCACTCGACTCCGGGCACAAGAGCACGTCGTCAGGCGCGGCCTTTCGCACGATGACCATGTCAGACGCGTTCAGGGCCAGCCCCACGGCCTGCGACACGCCTCCGCGCAGGTGTGATGCACCAACGCCGTATCGCTCGCGCTGCTTCTCGTATAACGCGTTCAGTTCGGCAGGAACCTTGCCGACGATCGTGGCACGGTTCGCACGCGCGTTTGTTCGCTCAGCGTCGATCGTCTTCATCGCGGCATCCCGTTCACCCTCAAGGTCGGCGATGCGCCCTTGCAGCGCGCCGACCTGCTCGCCGAGCTGACCGACGACCGCATCCTGCTCCTCGACACGCTCCATGACCGCGAGCTCGATCTCTTCGAGGTCGAACTGGCGCTTGCGGAGGGCCCCGAGCTCTTGCTCGAGGGCGGCAACATCCTTAGTCGACGACGACGCCTGCAGACGGGCGGAGTCTCGTGAGATGCGGGCCTCCACGACCTGCACGTCTGACTCAACACGCTTCAACTCGATGCGCGCATCCTCGAGCACGCCCTTCTGCTCCGCGAGGCTGACCAGCAGCTCGGAGTTCTCGACTGTGAGGCTTTGCAGCGCCGCGTGCTCCGGCAGGATCTTCGCCCGATGATCGAGTTGCTGGAGCTTCGTATCGATCGACTGGAGATCGAGCAGCAATGCCTGGTCGTCCGGACTGGCCTTCAATGCCATTGTGTGCGTTCCTCTTCGTCGTACGGGCTGACCACTATTGAATCACTGAGCGACTACCGCCACCGACCGTTACTGCACGATGGCGAAATCCCAGGGGTCTGTGCGCAACTCGCTCACGGTCACCGAAACGTCGCCGAAGGCAGCCCGAAGCTCGCCCGCCGCTGTCTCGAGCCAGAGCCACTCGCTCGCCCAGTGCGAGACGTCGATCAGCGCAGGGCCACCCGAAATTCGAGCGTTTTCACGAGATTCCGAAGCAGGGTGATGCCGCAGGTCGGACGTGATGTACACGTCAGCTGCAAGCACCCCCGGGTCGGCCAGGTATGCATCCCCTGCGCCCGCGCAAAGCGCGATCGTCGAGACCGGTGCGTCGTAGCTGCCAGAAGCGAGAATGCCGCCGGCGGTCGGATGCAGGATGTCGCCGAGCTCGCGTGCAAGCCGGCCAAGCGTCGTGGGCACCGGAAGCACGCCGATTCGCCCGATCCCCGTCAGCGCAGACTGGCCGACGACGATGGGACGGAGCTCTGTGAGCCCAAGGCGGGCGGCGAGAGTCGCCGACGTGCCGGATTGCACGACATCGGCGTTCGTGTGTGCTGCGAGCAGGGCGCAGTCTGCCCGGATCAGGCGCGCAAGGATGGCTCCCTTGTAGCGGTCCTCCGCGATCGATGTCACGCCGCGCAGCAGCAGCGGATGATGCGCGATCACGAGGTCGGCTCCGACCTCTATCGCCTCGTCGACGGTGTCGAGCACGGCATCGACCGCGAGATGAATGTGCGAGATCTCCGCTGCTGCGTCGCCCGACACCAGCCCCGAGGCATCCCAACCCTCTGCTCCCGCAGAGGGCCAGAGGGATTCGGTCACTGCGAGTACCTGCGCGAGAATCGGTGCCACGCCGCCAGTCTATTCGGCGGCGCGTTCGGCCCTCTCCTGCCTCCGGATCGCCGGAACACCGGCGACGAGAGGAAACAGCAGGCCGAGCACCAGCGCCACGAGCACGCCGAGGTCCGTCCCCGCGAGATCGCTCGTCAACGGGACCCCGGCAGCCGAGAACAGGAAGCCTTCCCACCCGAGCCACGGCACGGTCGCGCTGGTGAGCCCGAGACCGACGACGACGATGACGATCAGCGCGACCAGGTTTGCGACGCGCACGTCCGGGTACACGCCGCCGCGGCGCAGGAGCGATGTCGACTCGAACCGACGGTTTCTGATCATCATTTCGGCTCCGAACATCCCTGCCCAGGCTGCGACCGGCACGGCGGCAGTCGTGGCGAAATCGCGCAACAACTGGGTCAGGTCGACAGCGCTCAGCGCGAGGACCACGGCGACAACCAGGACGAGCGCGCCAACGAGGAGCGTCGCTGCCGGCCTCTGAACCCGCAAGCCGACAGCCTGTACCGCAAACCCGGCCGAGTAGATGGCGACAACGGCCCCGGACACGAGACTGAGCGCCGTGGCGGCCAGCAGCGGGATCGGGTACCAGGCAGGCAGGAGGCTGCCGAGGGCATCGAGCGGGTTCGAGGCAAGATGAGATGCGAGCCGAGGGTTGGATGCCGCCAGGAGCGCCCCGTAGGCAATCAGGATGAAGCTCGGCAGGGCGGCTCCAAACGTCGCCCACAACATGGACGTGGCCCCCGAGCTGCCGACACGCTGGTAACGGGCCAGATCCGCGCCGCTGTTTGCCCAGACGAGGCCGACAAAACTGAACACCAGGACTGCACCGCTCACCGCAAGAATCCACGGGCCATCGCCCCGGGTCAGCGCGACTGGAAAGTTGATATCCCGGGCGGTCAGCGAGACGAAGCCCGCGCCAAGGGCGGTGGCCGCAATGCTGATGACCAACTGCACCCGAGCGATGAGCGCGTAACCGAAGTAGGAGATCAGAAGGGCGATTGCGAAGCCGAACAGCGCGAAAACGAGCGTCAGACGCTGCTGGTCGGCTGCTCGGCCGATCCCCGCTCCCATGAGGATGCCAGCGGAGCCCGCCCCGAGAATCCAGATCAGAGCCGCAGCCCAAAACACGCGACTGACCAGCGCAATGATGGCAGGCACGATGTTGCCAAGGATGCCGTACGTCGCCCGCGAGACCACCATCGTCGGTTGCCCGCTTCGCTTTCCCGCGAGCGTGCCGAGGCCGAGCGGGAGAAACGAGATAGCAACTCCCGCCAGCGTTGCGACGATGGCCTGCCGCAGGCTCAGGCCGAGCGCGAAGATGATTCCCCCGAAGACAACGGCAACTAGGGACGAGTTGGAGGCGAACCAGAGCCAGAACAGACGTGCGGCGCGACCAACGCGGTAGTCGAGTGGCGTCGGTTCAATTCCCGCAAGTTCTGCGGAGAAGACACGCTGGCGCGCGCCGACAGCGGGTGGCTGGCCTGCCGCGAAAATGGGCGCGGCAATGGATGTCGAAAGAAGTGCTGATCCGGGGTCGATCGCGCTAGCGCGATCGACCCCTTCTCCAAAAGGGCGTTTGCCCTCCGGTTCCTCTTCGGTCGGCGGTGGTGGCGCCTCCGCTGTCTGTTCGACCGGGAACGCGAGACCGGGGATCGGCTCTTCGACCTCGGATGGCGCGGCCCACGCACCTGCGGGTGCAGGCAGCTGTTCCGGTGTTGGCACGACGGGGCCCGCCACGGGAGGCGGCGGCGCGTCCAGCCAGGGTGCTGAGACGGGAGCTGAAGCAGGCACGGGCGTCTCGATGGGAGGGGAAGCGAGTGTCGGCGGGACTTCCTGAGCCGACGGAGCACCCTCTGTCGACGGCGGCGTGAGCCAGGTCGACGGTTGCGGTGCACCCTGGGGGACGCCGCCATCTCCTGTTACCAAGGTTTCGAAGCCGAAGGGCGGCGGCGGCGGCTGATCGAATGCCGGAGTCGCTGGGGCCTTCTCGGGTGCTTCCGGGGCCGCGGGTGCTTCGGGGACCGCAGGTGCTTCCGCTGCGGGAGGCGCAGGGAGGTCGTTGACTGCCGGCGCGAAACTGAAGTCCTGGGCGAACGGTTCGCCCGTCGGCGCCGTGGGAGCCGGCGGTTCGACCAGCGCGGGCGGCTCCGTAGCTGCGGGCGGTGCCGAGACGGCGGCCGACTCCGCGTCAACGTGCGGCTCGAGGAATATCGGCGCGTCGATTCCGTGGTCTTGTTGTGGGGGCAGGGATGCGCCCGGGGCCGGAATGTCGAGCGGCGCATCATTCAGCGATGGGGGCGGTCCGAATCCTGGGAATGGCGACGGTGTGACATCCGGCTCTGACGGTGACGCGTCGCCCGCGGCGGATGCTGTGAACAGGCTGTCGAATGCCGTCCCCTCAAGCGATGGCTCGGCCGGAATCTCGGCGGGCGCATCCTGAATCGCCTCCGCGAACGCGGGCGCAGAGGGCTGCACCGGCTCGCTCACCGCAACCGGCTGCTCCTGCTGCGCCGTGTCGGCGAACTGTGGCGCCTGTTGCACCGCTGGAGCGGTGTATCCACCGAACGGATCGATCGGCTCCGCGGCTGGCTCGACCTCCGGCGGCACGGGGGGAAGTGCGTCGGCAAACGACTGCGTCTCAGCAAACGCCAACGCGTCCGCGGCCACCGCTGGCTCGGAAGCCACCGGCTGCACGGGCTCGAACGGCGGCTCCTGCGCGCGCTGATGACGTTCCAACTCGGCCTCGAGCTGCTGAATCGCGCTCAGGGTCTCGGAGCCTGGCTGCGGCGCGTCATCCGCTGGCTGTGATGGCGACGGAACGAATGCCGGCGCCTCGTAACCGGGGGGCGGCGGCGCATCGGCGGCCGGCACGGTGGGTGCAGGCGCTCCCAGGTAGGGCGGCGGCTGGTCGCCGGGCGCTGATGACGCCTCGGGTGCTGGCGGCCACGGGTGCTGGGCTTCGTCAGGGTTCGATAACTGGGGCACTGAGGTCGGCACGAACTGGGCCGCCGGGGTGCCAGGGAAGATCGGGGATGCCACACGCGGCGGTTCTGGAACGAACGCGCTCGTGTCGTAGACGGCCGCGGCGGCAGGTTCCCGCGGCGCGGCTTCCGGCTGAGCGGCTTCCGGCTCCGCGGCCTCAGGCTGGTCGATGGGCGGCTCTGACCGGTAATAGTCACGTGCCTCCGGGGCGAACGGCGACGGCGGTGCGACTGGCGCAGGTGCTATCGGCTCGAAAGCGGCAGGTTCGTCGAACGCGGTTGCGGGCGCCGACTGCTCCTCCACCTCAGGAACGCTGGGGGTCTCGGCTGCGGGCTCTCCCCACGCAGGCGCTGCGGAAGCCGGGGTCTCATCGCCATCGTCGAGCGACCAGACCGTGCCGAGATCCGGGGCGTCGGGCGTGATCGGAGTTCCGAAATCGGAGGGCGGCGGCGCGAAGTAGCTCTGCTCCGTCGGCGTGGGCGCTGGTGCAGCCGACTCGGGCGTTGGCTCTGGCTCTGGCTCTGGCGTTGGCTCTGGCTCTGGCTCTGTGGCCAGCTCGGGCACTGTCTCGGGCTTCAGTTCAGGCTCAGGCCCTGTAGACGGCTCGGGTGCCGCGGTGTCGGCGGGCGCCCAGTTCGGGTAGGACGGGGATTCGAACGACGTTGGCGCTGCCTCCGAAGCGCCCGCCGCTGGCGCCGCGAATTCCGCCGCCGCGATTTCTGGCTCAACGGGCTCGAACACCGCGGGCTCTCCAGCGGGTTCTGGTTCCGACGCGGGTTCGGAAGCAAACCCTTCCGGAGCGACGGGCTCGGAAGTCATCGCCCACGAAGTCGGCTCCG
>DASYEE010000156.1:0-14876 GCA_036499165.1 Galbitalea sp.
CCGAGCTGGCGGAGGAGATCAACGTACCGGCCGACGTCCTGGAGAATTCGGTCTCCGACTACAACCGCATGGTCGACGGCAACGAGCCCGATCCGTTCGGTCGTACGACGCTCGCTCACTCACGCGGTGACCTCGTCCGTATCGATGCAGGCCCCTTCTATGCCTACGAGTCGACCTCCGGCATCGTGGCCACCTACTGCGGCTTGGCCGTCACCACGAACGCGAGGGTCCGCGACGTGTTCGGGAACGAGATCCCAGGGCTCTCGGCAGCCGGCGAGATCATGGGCGGCATCCACGGAGCCGGCTACATGACCGGGACCTCGCTGGTGAAGTCGGTCGTCTTCGGTCGGATCGCCGGCCGGGACGTAGCGACACGGTGATGCGCGCGTGGCGGGCGACCTTCGCCGTCCGCCATGCGCCGGTCCCGCGGAGCGCTAGCTCCGGGCGGGGCCAGGCCCCTGCTCGTTGCCCAGCAACTCGAGCACGTTCTCGCGGGACCGCTGCAGGTGCGCGCGCATCGCGGCCACGGCTCCGGCGGCGTCGCGGTTCCGGATCTTCTCCAGAATCTCCTGATGCTCGATCAACGCGTGCGCAGCGCGCCCCGGCGCGGAGGAGGAACGAGAGCGGGCCAGCTGCGTCTGAGCCAGCAGGTTCCTCGCGACAGTGATCAACTGCCGGTTGCCGGTCATCAGGACGATCGGCATGTGGAAATCGTGCTCCGCCGGGTACGCCGAGGAGTCACGCGCTTCGGCTTGAGCGCGGTCCAACGTCTCAGCGAGGCGATCGATCTCCTCGAGACTGCCGCGCTCGGAGGCGAGCTCCACGCTCTTGCACTCGATAGCGTCGCGAAGTTCGTACAGCTCGATGGCGCGGTCGGGCGTGAATTTCACCGCTACTGCGCCGCGGTGAGGAACTATCGTGACGAGTCCTTCGCTGGCCAGCATCGTCAGCGCGATCTTGATCGGGCTCCGACTTACTCCGAGCCTCTCAGCCAGCTCGACTTCCTTGAGCTGCTGCTCCGGCTCGTACTCGCCGCCGAGAATGAGCTCCCGCAGACGGTTCGTGACTTGCTCTCCGTACGAAGTCGGCTTGTCCGTCTGCTGTTCCACGTTGCTCCCGATCCAGACTGTGTAGAGAACGGCCGCGTCGAGTGGACGAGACCGCACTCGCCTTGCATGCAGTATACCAAGTACGCGACGGTGGATGCGAGCATCCTAAGCGCTGGATCAGGCGTGGAGCACCAGCGTCGCGACATCATGGCATGATCCGACGCCCAGTAGTGCCTGCGCCATCCCCGTCGCAGCCTCGTGCTCCAGCACCGAGCCCGCCAGCGCCACGAACTTTCTGATGAGCGCGACGTCGTCCTCCGGGTTCTCCGGGCTCCCCGGTGGGCGCAGCACCTCCCGCGTCAGTCTCCGGCCATCGCGGAGCCTCACGGCGACCACTGCTGGCTGGCCCCAGGTATCGAAGGCGCACAGGTCGGCCGAGGGTCGTTGTCGCACGCGCTGGAGCAGGTCGCGCGTCGTCGGATCGAGCCAGCGCTGGTTGGCGAACTGACGGGGGGTAAGCTCGCGGTCTTCGAGGGCGACGGCCAGGAGGAAGGGGATGCTGTGGTCCGCCGACTCCCGTGAATCAGGCAGACTCCGTGCGTGCTCGGCCAGATGCTGGCGCGTCACGGATGAATCCGGGACCAGCACCTCGATCTGATCGACCTGCTCACTGACGATGTCGTGTTCGATGACCAGGTCCAAGATCCCCGAGACCGCGGCCTGACTCGTTCCGATCGCAGGGTACGGCTTCGTCGAGACATCCAGGATGCGCCAGCGGCCGACCGGGCCGAGGAGCGTCTCGCAGGCGTCCGCCGTCGGCTCGATGCCCGCGCCGGCGAGCAGCCCGTCGGCCGACTCCAAGAGGCCGAGTGGGCCCGTCATCCCCGACGTCGCGCACAGATACCCGATGAGCCCTGCCTGGGACGCCAGCGCACCGACGACGGCCTTCGCCATCGAGATTTCCCCGCGTCGAACCTGTCGCGGCGTCAAGGTCTGGGCCCCGCCGAGGGCGAGTGCGTGCGCGAGGCAGTCTCGATCCAGACCGCCGAGCATGCCCGCGATCGCAGCGGAGACCAGTCCGCTGAAGGACACATAGTCCCAGGGGGACGACGTCACCCCCCGGAGCAGCTCCTGAAGCCGGCAGAAGAGCTCGTAGCCGGTCGCGACCGAGCGAACGAAGTCCTGACCGTTCGCATGCTCGCGAGCCGCGACCGCCAGCGCGGCCGGGACGTTGTCGCTGGGATGACCCTTGGGCCCGGCCCGGTAGTAGATGTCGTTGTGGTCCAACGCTCGCACGAGGGTCGCGTTGTAGAGCACTGCGTGCGGGAGGGACGTCCGAGCCTCCTCGAACAGGAGCGCGCACTCGGGGTTGCCACCGAGTCGCTCCACGACCCTGCGCATCGCCATCCCTGCCGGATGATCGACCGCCCCGGCCGCGCACGCTACGGCGTCGAGGGTCGCTCGCTCGGCGGCGTGGCTCACCTCGTCGGGGACATCGCGGTCTACCAGCAGCCAGTCGGCCAGCTGCTCCACCCATGTTGGCTGTCGGGCGGTCACGGCACGACGGCCCTCATGCCTCGAGCTCGAGTCGAGCGGCGCGAAGGGTCGCGGACACCTCGGCCACATCGCATCTGCCACGTAGCCACGAGCGCACGATCTGCTCGACCCGAGCGCCGTGCGCATCGCCGTAGCGGTCTGCGAACAGAACGCGGATCTTGGCATCCATCACAACGGATTCGAGGGGGTTCTCGGGCTCTCCACGCGGCGCGGCCACAGCGTGCTCTCGTTGGCTGCCGCCTGGCAGCGACACGCGCACGATCGCCGGGCGAGCCGTGGGGTCCGTGCCCCGGAGCGTCACATCCCGCCTGACGTTCGTCGCGGTTGCGATACGGCGGATCTCGCGGTCCTCGAGAATCGACGGTTCCATGCTGATCACGCCCTCCTCTCCCCTGACCAGTGCGGTCGCGACGAGCAGCGGAACGCTGTATCTGGCCGCAAAGAGGTTCCGCGGCGAGCGATCGTAGATCGCTTCCTCCTCCCCCGAGACGATCACCGCCTCGACCCCGAGGACGTCTGCAGCGTCCACGCCCTCCTGATGCAACTCCACGGCCGCGTCGATCGCGCCGTGCGTGTGCGAACAGGTGGGGTAGAGCTTGAAGTGGTTGGCCATGATTCTGAGCGAGGTCCATCGGCCGTCGTCGTCGAGATCGTCGACTGCACGCTCGGCACCGAATTCACGACTGGCAAGCGGGCCGAAATGGTTCTCGATCATCCCTTCGGGGCCGCTCCATCCGAGTGCTGCATTGGACCCGGCCAGCATTCCCTCCGCCGTACCCACCGAACTGACCAGGTGGTAGGCATCCACGCCCTGAGAAGCAAGAGCCCACGGGGCCAGTGTCGTCACGGACGCTGCTGTCTCGATCGCGGAGGCGATGACCGCTGCGTCCCGCGACGAGGCGAGGTAGGCCACAGCTGCTGCCACGCCGATCGTGTTCCGACCTGCGTTCGAATGCAACGATGCCCGCATACCGCCCATCGCCGCACCGACGCGCACTGTGACCTCGTAGCCCGCTACCAACGCAGCGAGTGCCTCCGGCCCCGACGAGCCGAGGTGCTCTGCGGCAGCGAGCACCGCCGGCACGAGATGGATCGCAGGGTGACCGCGCACCGGTGACCCTTCGCCGAGGAGGTCGATGTTCCCGCACGCAGCGTTCAGCGCGCCTGCCGCGACCGGCGATGCGCCGCGGCCGCTGCTGAGGACCGTGCTCGGCCCCGACTCCGAGGCGCCCCACCAGCCTCCGTCGTCCATTCCTCGGATCAGATCGGCCCTGCCCGCTGCGCACGTCACCGCGAGGGTGTCGAGGAAGACCGTCTCTGCGTGCGCTGCGACGACGCTGTCGACGGATTCCGGCCCTAGGGCGGCCGCCGCGAGTGCGAGAGCCCCGGCGATCGTGGCCATCAGTCCGACCGGGCAGTGAGATCGAGGCGCCGAACAAGCTCGGACGCCGCATCACGGCCTTCGCGAGCCGCTTCGTAGATGCCTCTCGGTGCTCGCGCGTCACCGGCGAGAACAACCGGGATACCTCGTTCGGCGAGCTGTTCTGCGAGCGTCACCCGAGGAACGCCAGGCATCGCGACCACCACGAGATCTACCGTCGCGCTCATCGGCCGTATCCAGGGGCGCAGGCCCTTGGACTCCACGACCCCGTCGGCACCGACTGCCACGACCCGCGTGTTCACGAAGAGCGCAACGCGGTCGTTGTCGACGAACCTGCTGACCACAGAAGCCCGGTTGGCGTACGGCAGGGACCAGCCGATCGCATCCTTCTCAGCGACGATGAAGACCTCCACTCCCGCTGCGGCCAGGACCTCCGCCGCCCCGACGCCGACCGCGCCTCCTTCATCGACGACGACGAGGGCGCGAGACACCGCCGACGCCACCGCACGGTCGACGACCGACTCTGCGGACACGACGGGTACCCCGGAGGGGAACGGCGCATCGTCGCGCTGCTCGGCGCCGGTCGCAAGAACAACACCGCGGTAGCCCTCAGCGACCACCTGATCAGCGTCGGCGATGTCGACGCCCGACAGGTAGTTCACGCCAGCGGCCGCGATCGCTGCCGACCCGAAGTCGACGATCCGATGGAGGATCCCCCGACCAGGCACCGCCGCAGCCGTACGCACCCGACCACCCGGCTTGGGCGCACGGTCCGCGAGGGTGACGCTGCAGCCGAGTCCGGCAAGAGCCAGCGACGCCTCGACCCCCGCCGGTCCAGCTCCGACGACCAAGACCCTCTGGCCATCGCCGGAAGAACTGGCGATCTCGAACTCCCGCTCACGCCCGGTCAGCGGGTTCACTGTGCAGCCGATGGTCGTCCCTGCATCAACGCGCGCGAGGCAGAGGTTGCAGTAGACACACTCCCTGATCTCCGCGTCGCGACCATCCCGGACCTTGGCAGCCCATGCTGGTTCGGCGATCATCCCGCGGGCGATGCCCACCAGGTCCGCCGCGCCCGAGGAGATCAGCTCGCGTGCCAACGACGGCTCGGCAAGGTGCCCCGCTGCGATGATCGGCTTGGTCGCGTGCTCTTTCACTGCTCGGACGATCTCGAGAAGGTATCCAGCAGGGCTGAAGAAGTCTGCCACCTGCTTCCCGATCGTGCCCTGAGCGCCCGCCGTCACCGAGATGTAGTCCACCATCGGCTCGACCGTCGCGAGGATCTGGGCGATCTCGCCGTCGTCGGTGAGCGGCCACTCCGAGACGCTCAGGCGCAGTCCGACCATCCCGAGCGTGCCCAGCCCGCGCACCTGCTCGAGGACCTCGACAGCGAACCTGAGCCGGTTTTGCAGGACTCCGCCGTACTCGTCGTGGCGACGGTTGTGGGATCGCGATACGAAGCTGTGCAGCAGGTGCCCATGGGCGAGGTGGATCTCGGCTCCGTCGTAACCTGCCGCTGCCACGTTCGCCGCGGACCGGCGGAAGTACTCGACAGCTTCCTTGATGTCACTGCGAGACATCGCGTGGGCGATCTCCCCCGTGTGCGGTGAGACGTTCGCGCTCGGCGACCAGATCTCGCGACCCGAGAAGGTCGGGATGGCTCCGAGGCCCCGGTGACTCAGTTGCACCAGCATCTGCGCGCCCGCGTCATGGACCGCAGCAGCGATCTGCGACAACGGCTCGACCGACCGCTCCTCGAAGATCTGGACGTGCGTCGGCCTGCCGAGCGCTGTCGGATGTACCGGCGTCGACTCCTGCACGATCATCGCCGCGCCACCGCGAGCGCGCGCTTCGTAGTACGCGCGGTGCTTATCGGTCGGCAGTCCCTGGTCGCCCAGCCCGGTGGCGTGCGGCAGGAACACGATGCGGTTGCGTAGTGTCCTGCTCCCGACCGTGATCGGCTCGAACAGTGGATCCCCGATAGCGGCGTCCGGCGCAGTACCCATCGTGTACGTCATCCCTCGACACTCCAGCCCGACGGTGCGAACCCCGCGATCTGTCGACCTGCGACCACCATCTCCGCGGCCTTCAGCGTGATCGCGGACGTATCGAGCACCGGCACTCCATGAAGCTGGGTCACGCCTTCCTGCACCAGCAGCGTGTTGAGAACGTTGAAGCTCGGGATCAGGCAGCGCGCCCCGTCGTGAACAGCGCGGATCGCCGAGCTGCCGACCTCGTCGAGGACCTTCCCAGCACTGCCGAAGCCCTCGAGTACGTCGTCGACCGAGAGATCCGCGAAGTCTCCTGGGACCAGGGCACCGAGCAGTCCGGACCGGCGCACTTGCTCTACTCTGCGGCGATACACGATCTTGTCGTGGCCGATGATTCCGAATGAACCGTGCAGCCATGAGGCGAAGTGCCAGGTCACCGCCTCCGCGAACACCACGGGGATCGCGAGGATCTCTTCGAGTTGAGCGCGTCCTGCCACGCCCATCCCTGCGACGACGAACGCGTCGTAGCCGTCCGCTTCGGCCTGCCGCCCGGCGTCGATGAGCTGCCGGGAGTTGACGTAGCGACTGTACGGAGAGTGCTCGACCTTCCTCTCCATCTTCTCGACACCCGCGAAGCGGATCTCGGTCCCTGGTGCGGCCGCGGCCGCGAGGTGGGCTCGTTCCACCTCGTCGTAGACGGCCCACCGGGGATCGAACCCCGCTCCCGTATTGCTCTGAATCCAGATCCTCAACAGACTCTCCTCCTCGTGATCAACGTCCCTTGAACTCGGGTCGGCGCTTCTCCTGCCATGCGCGGACCCCTTCTGCTTTGTCTTCGGTCGCGCACAGCAGCGCGTACAACGCCCGTTCCGCCTCGATACCCCGCTCCCGGGCGAGATCCGAGCTCGCTCTGACTGCCTCGATCGCAGCCCGGACTGCGAGAGGCGCACGGCCGGCCAGGCGCACGGCCACGGAGAGGGCCTCCTCGTCAAGGGCCTCGTCTGGTACAACGCGCGATACCAGCCCGAGGCTGAGCGCCTCAGCAGCGTCGATCAGCCGCCCGGTCAAGATCATGTCCAAGGCGACTGCCTCGCCAACGATCCTCGGCAGCCGCTGGGTTCCGCCGAGTCCGGGGATCACCCCCAGGCCCACTTCCGGTAGCCCGCCGCGGAAGGACTCGCCGGCGATCCGCACGGTGCACGCCAAGGCGATCTCGAGGCCTCCGCCGAGGACGTTCCCACGCAGGGCGGCGACTACCGGCCACGCTGCCCGCTCCATCGCGAGGTCGATACGGCGCCGCGGCCAGGCCGCCGCCTGAGGAGTCCGATCGGCGAGCTCGGTGATATCGGCGCCTGCACAGAAGTCCGCACCGTTGCCGCGGAGCACGACGCAGCGCACGTCACCAACGGCTGAGAGCGACTCGAAAGCATCGATCAACTGTTCGCGCAGATCATCGTTCAAGGCGTTGCGGACGTCGCTCCTGCTGATCGAGACGACCGCGACGTGCTCGCGCCGTTCGACCTCGACGAGGTCGACCGGGTCAGGCACGACGTGTCCACTGCGTTGCCACCGCGCCCATCAGGACACCCCGAACTCGAACTCGAGCTGTTCGTAGTCGGCCAGGCCGACGAGGCGCTGACGTTCCTGCCAGTCCACGATGTCGCCGTAGGCCTCCTCGAGGGAACCGGACTCCCGAAGAGCGGAGAGAGCGCGCTGTGTGCCCAGCATCGCCCCCTGGAGCGAGAGGTTCGCGTACAGCGCCACCGAGAAGCCCAGCTCCTGCAATTCCTCGAACGGCAGCACCGGCGTCTTGCCGCCGATCACGAGATTCACGACCTGCGGTGCGTCGATCAACCGCGGGATCTTCTCGAGCTGGTCCACCGAGGTCGGCGCCTCCACGAACGTCATGTCAGCGCCAGCGTCGACATAGCGCCGCGCACGCTCGATTGCTTCGTCGAACCCGAGCGAGGCGAGGGCGTCAGTCCGCGCGATGATCATCGTGTCCGGATCGGTCCGCGCCGCCACTGCGGCACGGATCTTCTGGACCATCTCGACCGTCGGGATGACCTGCTTGGAAGGGAAGTGACCGCAGCGCTTCGGGAACTCCTGGTCCTCGAGCTGGATCGCCTGGGCCCCGGCGCGCTCGAGGGCGGCGACCGTCCTCATCACGTTGATGGGATTGCCGAACCCGGTATCAGCATCGACGGCGAGGGGGATACTCACGCGGTCCGTGATCGCGTCGACGTGCTGGACCAGCTCGCTCATCGTGACCAGGCCGATATCCGGGACACCGAGATAGGTGTTTGCGATTCCCGCGCCACTCACATAACCGGCCTCAAACCCGACGTCCTCGACGATCCGGGCTGTGAGAGCGTTCGCGACGCCGATGACGGGCAGCAGGCCTCCCTGCAGCTTCCCGCGGAAAGTGACCCGATCAGCCATCGAACCCACCACCATCCGGCTGGGGAACGCACGCCCACGACTTGATTGCTGCGCGCACGTCAGCTCCTTCCTAAAACGCTTCGAGCGATCTGATTCCGCTGCACCTCGGACGTCCCCTCGCCGATCCGGAACGCACGCGCATCCCGATAGAGCATCTCCATCGGGCCGTCCGCCATGAAGCCGGCGCCCCCCATGACCTGGAGACAGGCGTCCACGACCAGCCCGGCCGTCTCGGTCGCGAGCAGCTTCCCCATCGATATGTCCGTGGGGCGCGCGCGCCCTGCGTCGACCGCACGAGCCACGGAGTAGACCAGACTCCTCGCGGACTCGACCCGCACCGAGGCATCCGCGAGCATCCAGCTCAGCCCTTGGAACGAGCCGATGGCCTGCCCGAACTGGACCCGTTCCCTGGCGTGCTTGACAGCCGTGTCGAGCGCGCGCTGTGCGATCCCGAGGCAGTGAGCCGCGACCCCTAGCCGTGACTCGTTGATCTGGTCCAGGGCGATCGTCAGGCCTTCGCCGACTGGGCCCAGCAGCTGATGCGAGCCGACCGCACAGTCGTCGAACCACAGCTCGGCCAGCTCATACCCCCGCCAACCCATGGTCTGCTCGATACGCCCGACCCGGAACCCGGGCGTCGAACGGTCGACGATGAATGCCGAGATCCGCTCGTCCGCCCCCTTCGCATAGACGATGACGAAGTCGGCCGATGCGCCGTGACTGATGAACTGCTTGTGCCCGTTGAGGACGTACCCGTCACCCGTGGCGGTCGCTCGCGTCCTGATGCTCTTGACGTCCGAGCCCGCGTCAGGCTCGGTGATGGCGAAGGCCCAGGACAATTCACCGCGTACAGCCGGCAGGAGGTACCGATCCCGCTGTTCCTCGTCGCAGTGGAGCAAGGAGAGCGGGGGCCGCCCGACCACGTCGCTCAAGGCCACCCCCACCTGGCCCAGCTGCTCGCGCACGACGACCTGTGCGAGACGGGAGAGTCCCGGACCGCCGACGTTGATCGGCATGTTGAATGCGTGCAGGCCCAGCTCCACCGCAGTGGCCCGCAACGACCGTCGTAGGTCCTCGCGAAGCTTGCTGGATTCCTCCACCTCGCGCTCGTGCGGACGGAGAAGCCGTTCGACGAAGGTGCGGGTGGTGTCGCGGAGGGCGATCGTCTCGTTGTCAATCCCGTGATCCATCAGCTATCCCTCCTTCCGTCCCAACGCGCTCGAGCGCGAACACCGGGCGTACGACGTCGCCCCCCGGAGCGACCTGGAAATCTGCGGTGACGCGATCTCCGATAGCCGCGCTCAGCGCGCCTTCACCGACGACCGCGACGAGCATCCGCAGGCCCTCTACGAGCTCCACGAACGCGAGGACGTAGGGCACGGGCACCGATCGCGGAGCCCGATGGACGACGGTCACGGAGTAGATCGCTCCTCGACCGCTGGCGGCCGACCACGTCATCGACCCAGCGCAGGCTGAGCATCGGTACGCCGGCGGCCAGGCGAACTGCCGGCACTCCTCGCACTGCGGCAATACGAACCGGCCCTCTGCCGCCGCACGCCAGAACTCCTCGGCCAGCGGTCGAGCAGAAGCAGGAGCCGCGGTCATCGCACACCGCCGTTCCATCCGAGGAGCATCACAGCCTGTTGGGCGAACACACCGGTCATCCCGTGAACAACGGCGCGCCGGCAGTCCGGGACCTGCCGACCCTCGGCGAGGCCCCTCAGCTGGAGTACGGCTTCGACCAGATTCGACATCCCTCCAGCACGAGCCGGATGCCCGTGCCTCAGGAGGCCGCCATGCGGATTGACTGGCATCGTGCCGCCAGCACCGAAGTCGCCCGCCGAGAATCGCGCGGGCGCCGTCCCTGGCCGCGCCAGTCCCAGACTCTCGACCGCGAGTACAGCCGCGATCGTGAAGCAGTCGTAGACCAGTGCCAGGTCGACGTCGACCACCGCGACCCCGGACTCGAGCTCGGCAATCGCCGACGCTCGTCTATATGCCTCGGCGACCGGCGCGTTCGCCGCCGAGAGATGCAGCTGGGATGTAGCGCTCCCGATGCCGAGGACGCGCGGACGCTCGTCCTGAGGATCTTCGGCCCCGGTCACGATGACGGCGCCTCCGCCGTCGGAGACGGGTGCGCAGTCCAGCAGGCGCAGAGGAGACGAGATCATTCGCGACTCCCGGTAGTCAGCGATGGTGAACGACTCCCGCAGATGGGCCAACGGGTGCGTCTGCGCCGAACCGGACGCCTGAACGGCGACCTCCCCGAGGGCATCTGCGTGGAGGCCGTGCTCGAAGAGATAGCGCGACGCGACGAGGGCGAAGAGCGAAACGACCGTCGGGTGATACGGCGCCTCGATCTCCGGGTGAACCGGCCCGTGTCCGGCGGCCAGGTTCCCGACGTAGGCACCCCTCCCGACTCCGGTCAGAGCGAGGTCCGCAGCGACCACGGCTACCTGCCGCGCGGAACCCGACTCGATCAACCGACGAGCAAGATCAACCATCGTGATCGGGGCAGTCCCGCCTGCTTCGAGCGTGAACGCATATCTCGGATGCGCGCCTAGCCGCTCAGCGACCGCGGCAGCATCCACCAGGTAGCGGCCCGCGCGAGGCGGGACGGTGAGAATCGCGTCAAGCTCGTCGCTCGCGACGCCGGCGTCGGAGCACGCGTCCAGGACGAGGCGCTCCTCCAGGTCCAGTACATCGACCCACGAAGACTCTCCGTGCTCGCTCTCTGCGACGCCCGCGATGACGACGGTCATGCGGTGCCCACAACGCCAGCCAACGCGAGATCGACGACGCGCACCCCCGAGCCCAGCTCGCCGACGATCACCGGGTTCAGCTCCACGGGCGGCATGCAGGGGTCTGCGACGTACTGATCGACCAACGCCTCGACGACATCGACCAGAGCGGGCACATCGGCCGGCCGTCGTCCGCGGAATCCCGCGAGGAGCGGAGCGATCCGAAGTTCGGAGATCATCTCCTCGACAGTTGCGCGGTCGATCGGCAGCATCCTCACAGCGACGTCGTGCTGGATCTCCGTGGCGATCCCGCCCGCGCCGACCATGACAAACGGCCCGAAGGTCTCGTCCTCGAAGATGGAGACCAGGATCTCCTCGCCCGGTGGGGCCATCTCCTGGATCTGGACGGCTTCGATGCGGTCATCGCTCGTGACCGCGCGGGCCGCACGAAGAACTGAAGCCACAGCTTCCCCGACGGCAGCACGCACGACGTCGACCCGCACACAGCCGACGTCGGACTTGTGCGGGATGTCGCCCGAAAGGATCTTCACGGCCACCCTGCCGTGGAAGTCCAAAACCTCAGCGTCTGCGACTGCCGAGCCGAGCTCGGCCATCAGCCAACTGCGAGCGAAGGGCAGCCCAGCACGCACGAGGTAGTCCTCGGTCGTCGCCAGATCGTGGCGGCGGTCGTCGCGACGGGTCACGGGGAGGTCGGTGATGGGGCTGCCGACCGGCGCACTGAGCCTTGCGAGCGCGCGCATACCGATCGCTGGCTCCTTGAGCACGGGGATACCCGCAGCCGCGAGAAGCTCCTGGGCCTCGGGGTCGCCGTCGACTCCAGTGCAGGTCACGATGTCGAGCCCGAACTCGGCCTTGACCGCCACCAGGTCGGCCGCGAACCGCTCGATGATCGGCAGGCCGAAGAAGAGCCAGGTGTCGACGCCGGGCTCTTCGACTATCGCCGCGAACGTCTCGGAGAGGATCTCCGGCTTGTGCAGGACATCGGCGCTGAGGTCGATCGGGTTGTCCCAGGATCCATAGCTCGGAACCGCGGTGCGCAGCCGATCAACGACCGCAGGTGTCAGACGGGGAACTTCCAGCCCGGCTGCCTCGGCGTGACCGGCGACCAGCGAGCAGATACCGCCCGACGCAGAGACCAGCCCTACCCGCCGACCGGCCGGGCGGCGGTTGGCCGCTTCGAGGTACGTGAGACTGGCGACGACCTCCTCCAGCGAAGACGCTTCCACCACCCCGAGGCGTCTCAGCACCTCGCTGTAGGTCAGGTCGGACCCCGCGAGCTTGCCCGTGTGCGAAAGTGCAGCCCGCCGCGCTCCCTCAGTGTCGGCCGCCTTGAGGAGGACTATGTGCTTACCCGCGGCCAAGAACGCCTGGGCCCCGGCCACGAAGGACGGGCCGTTCTTGACGCTCTCGACGAACAGTGCGACACGCTCGACCTCATCATCGTGCGCCCAAGCAGCCAAGAAGTCACCGATACCGAGGTCCAGTTCGTTCCCCAGGGAGATCCAGTGTGCGATCCCGATGCCGGCCCTCTGGAGCATCCTGAACATCAGCCCACCTACCGACCCGGACTGGGTCAGGAGCGCTGTTCCCCCCCGTACCCCGGTATCGGACCGGACCCATTCACCGAAGGTGAGCAGCGAGCTGTTGTTGAAGCTCGCGATCCCGACGCTGTTGGGGCCCACCAAACGCGTCTGACCGTCATCACAGATCGCACGCAACTGGCGGGCGCGCTCCCGACCCTCGCTCGATGTCGACCCCTCGCCGAATCCACCGGTCAGCATGACCACGGCGGGCACACCGAGATCCCGGCACGTTGCGAACGCGGCCATCGCCGGCTCGGAGGACACGGCGATCACCGCCACGTCGGGCACCGACGGTAGGTCACTCACGGACGTGAACGCCGGCAGACCGGCGATTGACGAGCGTCTCGGGTTCACGGGATAGATCTCGCCGCCGAACTCACCGTGAGTGAGGTGACGCAGGACAGCTCCCGCCGGCTTTCCGACATCGTCGGAAGCGCCGACGATCGCGACCGTCGAAGGGCGAAGCAATCGCGCGATTGCGCTCTGACCCGCCTCAACGGCATCGAAGCGCGTGATGACCTCTCCCAATGTGCCTCCTCAGCCGCTGCGGAGCCGATAATGTATCACGCGCACAACATGATGTCTATTGCATTCTGCATGCACGCCGCAGCGAACACGCCCCACTACGCCGATCTCGAGGGGCCGCTGCTCTCCTGTCGGCGCCGATCCGGCTGGACGATCGGCGACCAAGGCACAGATCTACGGCGGCACGTCCGCTTTGGGCTGTACCGCGATGACCGTGCCCGAGGTGTCGTGGCAGTGCACCCCCGCGGGCCGCCCCACCCGATTCGCCTACGAATGCGGGTTGAGCGGGCCCTTCCGAGGTCTGCCCTCTGAGGGCCTTCTGGACATTCCTCGTCGCCAGGTGGTTCGACGGTCTTGGAGGCATGGCGCTCGTAGGTGCTTGGTAGGCCTTGTCTGACATCGGCGCTGGACTGGCAGTGGCCGCCACTTTGGCGGCGTACCGCAGCGTCGGGCGAGGTTCTCAAGGGCTGGTCCCAGAGATTCAGAGCAGCAGATGTGCGACGGCGGCCGCGAGTACGTCGGCTCGCTCGTGGTGGAGGTGTGTGGTCGCAACGAACTGGTTGCCGACGAACAGGGTTGTAGCCAGGTGGCAGCGGCCCTCGACGTCGCCTGGGTCGCTGCAGAATTCGGCGAACAATGCGCGCATGTAGGCAGTACGTCGGTTGTCGATCCGGGCGACCCGGGCGGCGACGACCTCGTGATGACGAGCCCAGTTCCTGATGGCCAGCTCCACTGCGAGCAACTCGGTACCTGACTCCCCCGCGAGCTCGAAAAGGCGGCGCAACCGTTGGCGCCCATCGCCGGGCTCGACGTCGATTACCGCCATCGGCTCGAGGAGCAGAGCCTGCTCCCAGGCATCGAGCATCTCTCTCAGCAAATCGTCGCGGTCGGCGAAGTAGCCGTAGAAGCCGCCCTTGGTGACTCCCAGCCCCCGCGCCAGGCGCTCGACGCGCACCGCGTCCACCCCTCCTGCGGCGAGAGCACGGAGGCCTTCGGTGACCCACTGCTCGCGCCTGGTTCGCAGCTCGGGCATCACGCCTCTCTGGCCAGCGCGCGCCGCGCCATCATCAGACTGCGAGGCGCGATCGCACGATGGACCGGTGACAGCACAGCCCAGACCCTCGGTCCGCTAGCGCTGTGGTGGCGCAGCATCGTCGTCCACACGAGGTCATCCCCGTCGCGGGTAAAGGCCATCCGGCCAGCCATCCGCGAGCCGTCCGCGTCCAGGAAGAACTGGTCCTGGGTATCAGCCGTGACCTGCCACCCGACAAGCGCACCGTCCGTGTCACGAGGAGCGAGATCGAAGCCAAGGAGACCCCCCCAGACCACGATCCCGAAGGCACGGTGTGCCACCTCGACCGCCCCTAGAGACGCCGCCGCCCACGAGCTCGGCCGGACGCCACCCAGGCCGGTGATACGGAAAGCATCCCAATAGTCAGCACCGAAGTCCGCGACGACCCCGAGGCAATCAACGTCCCGAGCCACGCGACGCTCAAGAGCGGCTCCCCTGTTTATACGCATGCGTATAACCGTGCAGTAGAGGCCTTCCTCGTGTCAAGAGGTCATGCGCGTTAGAAGTCGCGAAC
>DASYEE010000157.1:0-3254 GCA_036499165.1 Galbitalea sp.
CCGTTGCTATCACCAGCTGCTATCAACGACCGGAACGCGATCATGAGCAGCGATCCTGCGCACCCACCACCTGATCAGAAGCATCTGCCTGATCCAGGGTTTCCGCAGGTAGAAACGCTGATGGGCGGCTCCCCCGACGTAGGGAACCGCCCATCGTGCCGTCGGGACGACAGGATGTGAACCTGCGACCCCTTGACCCCCAGGACGTGCGGGTAGCCATCTGCGCACGTCACCGGCGCTCACCCGAACGCAAGATGTGCGCTCCGACTCTGCTTGAGCAGCCACGCGCACATCCCGCGGTCCCCGACTGGTCCCCGGCCTCGACTCGAAGCACGACCATTCACGCCCCCTGACCAGGAGCACACCCGCGCCCCTTCACGCCCTGCTGAGCAGGTGCGCAACGATCCGCGCCATCCCGACCCAGGACCGGACAGACCCTCCGGGAACCTGGGCCAGGACGTTCAGGGCAGGAGGCCCCATCCTCAGATGACGGTAGGAGCAAGTCACATTATATTCGACATCTGTAACGTAACTCCCCTGCGCGCGGCGGCTGCCTCGTAGTCGCGCGGAGCGCCTGTCTCGCCATCCGACACCGAGAGAACCGACAGACCAGCGCATGGCGCGGCTCACCCCTTGCGCCGGGTCCGATACGAACTGAGCCTCTTCAGGCGGCGCTGGTGGTCTACGACCCGGCTGGGTCGGGCGAGGCGGCGGATGTCCCATCACGCCGTTGTTTGCTCCTCCGTGTGGCGACGGCGCGAGCGGGGTCGCGGCCACGTCCTCGAGGCTGCGCCCGGCCCCGGTCTCAGGCAGGCCGATGCGGATGAAGAGCAGGGCGCCGAGGGAGATGAGCGCGAAGATCGCGAAGCTCAGCGCGGCGCTCACGGCGAGCAGCACCGGGAATGATCGTCGATGGCGACGTGCAGGTAGTCGTAGCCGATGCCGCGGCCTCGGACGTCCTCGCGGCGCCCGTGGACTCGCCAGCCGCCGCCGTCGGGGATGCGGGCGAGTTTCTTCGCAGCAGGGCGGCGAGGAACTCGCCGGTGTTGTCGCAGAACGCCAGCATCGGGTGCAACCCGAACGTCTTCTTGAACGTCGCAGCAGCCTGCTCCTTCTCGCTGTGGCAGACCACGATCGAAGCGTCGAGGTCGATCACCAGCCCGGGCAGCTCGCGGCCGCCCGCTCGCGCAGGCGAGAACGGCTCGCCCGACAGCTCGGCGCGCTGCGCCCAGACGAGCTCACGCGCCATCGCTCGAGCCCGCGCGACCGCGCCCAACCCGGCGCTGTCGAGCCGGTCAAGCAACCGCCAGCACGTCGAGTCGGACGCCACCGGCCCGAACAACGCAGCCTGATCCGCCAGCACCGCAACATCCGAGATCGTCGTCGCGCCGTCAGCCACCGCGACCGCCATGTCCACCAGCACCCGGCCCGGATCGTGCCGCGCCCGCGGCTTGCGCAGGCCGGCCAACACCTCGCTCAGCTTCGCCGTGAGCGTGGTCCGGTCAGCGACATCGGCGAGCAGTCGGGAGCCGACGTGCGACACCACGCCCTCGCCATCCACTCCGGCGGTGATCCTCGGTCCGGTCGTTGTAGCCTGCACCTCGAAAGTGCTCCTCGACCCGGCGGACTGCGACTTCAGCAATCCCAGTTCCCCCGGGTAGCGGGGCACTTTCGTCTATCCGGGCACGGACACGCCGACCAGCTCACGAAGAGCCGGGGCAAATCACCACCAGGCAGGCCTCAGCATCCCACGACACGCCACAATCGCCGTTGCAGTACTAGTGTCTCGTGATTCCGTAACACTTACGCTGGTTTGACTGGTCGTGGTGTCTGCTGGCTGTGTGGAGTTGGCGGCAGATCAGCGAGCGGAGTTGCAGGCGTTGACGATCAGTTCGGAGGTGTCCGCGGCGGTGGCGACGAGGGCGCGGATCGTGTTGTGGAAAGCGGAGGGTCGACCGAAGGTCGAGATTGCTGCACTGGCTGGCGTGTCGCGTCCGACGGTCGATTTGTGGCTTGCTCGATTTGATGTCGATGGTGTGGCCGGGTTGTTGGATCGGCGGCGCGGTGCACCGCGTGAGCAGGTTCCAGCATCGATTCGGGCTCGTATCCTGGCGTTGACGCGTACGGGTCCGCCGACTGAGATTGGTTTGTCGCACTGGTCGAGCCGTGAGATGGCCAGGTTCATCACCCGTACCGAGGGCATCTCGGTGTCGTACCATTACGTGGCGAAGCTGTGGCGCGATACCGGGTTGAAGCCACATCGCCAGGGCACGTTCAAGGTGAGCAAGGACCCGGAGTTCGCCGCGAAGGTTGCGGATGTCGTCGGTCTCTACCTGGACCCGCCTGGTGGCGCGGTAGTGCTCTCGATCGATGAGAAGACCCAGGTCCAAGCGCTGGACCGGACCCAGCCGCTGCTGCCGATCGAGTTCGACGCGAGCGAGAAACGCACTCATGACTACGTACGTCACGGCACCACGAACCTGTTCGCCGCGCTCAATGTGACCACCGGTGAGGTGTTCGGTGAGTGCAGGCCGATCCGCGACGGTGCGGCCTTTCTCGGCTTCCTCAGGAGGGCCGTTGAGCCGTACAAGGGGACCGAGATTCACGTCGTACTGGACAACCTCTCCACGCACACGACACCAGAGGTCATGACGTGGCTGAAGCGCAATCCGCAGGTGCACTTCCATTTCACCCCTGTCGGCTCATCCTGGATCAATCAGATCGAGATCTGGTTCGGCATCATCACTCGCCAGTCCATCCGGCGCGGCACGTTCGCCTCGGTTACGGTTCTCGTCAAACAGATCCGTGACTTCATCAACCATTGGAACGCTAATGCCAAGCCCTTCACGTGGACCGCTACCGCTGACGAGATCCTCGCCAAGGTCCAACTCGTGCAAACCAGCATCAAAAGACTTGTTGCCAACAACACAAGGTAAACCAATCTGGATCACGAGACACTAGCCGCCGGGCTGGATTACGCGGCAAAGCGATTCCTGGTCAGCCACGGCATCCATCGCGAGCCGGTGACCTGGCATCCTCCCCTGACCCTGTTGTCCGGGCTCGAGCTTCCCGGGGCGGATCCAAGCGATCTCGACATCACCTGGCTGCACCGCCTGGTCCGCCAGAACCAGTGCGGTCTCGAGGAAGTCGCCGCGCGGCTGGGAACCGCGGTGGACGTTGTCCGTCACGTCCTGACCGACACGCCGGCCCCTCGCTCGACCCAACATGAACTGGGCGCGCTCGATGCAGCGCGT
>DASYEE010000158.1:0-18036 GCA_036499165.1 Galbitalea sp.
CACCACCCCGCACCCCACCACCTGCACCACTCATCCGCCTGTGCCGTCCGTCGCAAAGTCGGAGTTTCGGCCGACACGCCCATCGCGCCGTGCCCTCACCCCGGCGCGTCGGCCGAAACTCCGACTTTGCGACGAGAGAGAGGCGGTGCGTGTATACACGAGATAGCGGGAGTGGCGTATTTGGGCTGCGTTAGAGGTACTGTGTATACATGAGCATTGCGGATGGCGCCCAAAGGTCGAGTGACCGGGCGTACGTGACGCTGCGGGCCGAGATCCTCGATGGCGCGCTCCCGCCTCGCACCGTGCTTGCCGAGGTCGAGCAATCCGCCCGGCTCGGTATCTCGCGCACACCGCTGCGCGAAGCCCTCTCCCGGCTCGCGACCGAGGGCCTCGTATCGACGCACTCCGGCCGCGGAGTGATCGTCACTGACACATCGGCCGAGAATGTGAGAGAACTCTTCGAGCTGCGCCAGCCGCTCGAGGAGCAGGCCGCCCGCCTCGCAGCCCGCCGCCGCGACCCACAGATTTTCCTCGAGCTGCAGCGCGAGTTCGAGGATGTCGATGCCATCGTCGCCGACAAGCGCCGATACTACGAGCTCGTCGCGCGTCTCGATGCGGCGATCGACGATGCGGTCGGCAATCCGTTCCTCGTCTCGGCGCTCGACGGGGTGCGCACGCACGTCGCCCGCATCCGGCGCCTGTCGCACGACGACGACGACCGCCTCCGCGAAGCCGCCCGCGAGCACCGCTACATCATCGACGCGATCGTCGATGGCGAGGGGTCCCTCGCCGCACACGCCACCCAGCTGCACCTGCACCGCAGCCTCGCCAACATCCTCAGTTCTCTCGAAAGGAACCCAACGTGAAGCTCCACCCAGTACGCGTCTACGCGAGCGATGAGCCGCTGCCCCGCGAAGACCAGCTCGCGTGGAAGATCGCGGAGGTCGCGGCCGAGAAGATCGACGCGACGGATGCCGTGACCGACATGGTGATCAACCGCATCATCGACAATGCGAGCGTTGCCACCGCGTCCCTTCGACGTGGTCCGATCGTCTCCTCTCGCTCACAGGCGGCTGCACATCGGGTCTCTCGCGGGGGAGCCGGATCGACCGTGTTCGGCACGACCGAGCTGACCAGCCCGGAGTGGGCGGCCTGGGCCAACGGAGTCGCCGTGCGTGAGCTCGACTACCACGACACGTTCCTTGCGGCGGAGTATTCGCACCCGGGCGACAACATCCCGCCGATCCTCGCCGTCGCCCAGCACACCGGCAAGACGGGCGCCGACCTTCTGCGCGGCATCGTGACCGGCTACGAGATCCAGATCGACCTCGCTAAGGCGATCAGCCTGCACCAGTACAAGATCGACCACGTCGCTCACCTCGGCCCGAGCGCGGCAGCCGGCATCGGCACCCTGCTCGGGTTGCCGACCGAGACTATCTTCCAGGCCATCGGCCAGGCGCTGCACGTGACGACAGCGACCCGCCAGTCGCGCAAGGGCGAGATCTCGACCTGGAAGTCACACGCCCCGGCGTTCGCGGGCAAGATGGCCGTCGAGGCCGTCGATCGCGCGATGCGCGGGCAGACCAGTCCGACTCCGATCTACGAGGGCGAGGATGGCGTGATCGCGTGGTTGCTCGGCGGCAGGGATGCGCGGTACGAGGTTCCGCTGCCCGAGGCAGGCGAGGCGAGGGTCGCGATTCTCGACAGCTACACGAAGGAGCACTCGGCCGAATACCAGGCGCAGGCCTGGATCGACCTGGCGCGCGGGCTCGGCGCCGAGCATCCAGCCCTTCGTGACCCCGCGAACATCACACGCGTGGTTCTCCACACCAGCCACCACACGCACAACGTGATCGGCTCGGGCGCGAACGACCCGCAGAAGTATGACCCGACGGCCAGCCGCGAGACGCTCGACCACTCGATTCCGTACATCTTCACGGTCGCCCTGCAGGACGGCGCGTGGGATCACAACGCGTCGTACTCGCCCGAGCGCGCCGGCCGGCCAGACACGGTCGCCCTGTGGCAGAAGGTCACGACCGCGGAAGACCCGGAGTGGACCCGCCGTTACCACTCGCTCGATCCCAAGGAGAAGGCGTTCGGCGGCCGTGTCGAGATCGATCTCGCCGACGGCACCCGCCTGGTCGAGACGATCGCCGTTGCAGACGCGCATCCTCTCGGTGCCCGTCCCTTCGCGCGCGAGCAGTACATCCAGAAATTTCGGACCCTCGCGGATGGCGTGCTTGCCCCGGCCGAGATCGAGCGTTTTCTCGAGGTGGCCGAGCGGCTCCCCGAGCTCAGCGCCGACGAACTCGCGGGTCTCACCGTCGTGACCGACCTCTCAGACATCACGAACCCGAAGGGGATCTTCTAATGCTGTACTCGAAAATCGCCGCCGCAGACAAGCGCGCGGCATTCCGTAACCGGCTCGCCAGCGGCGAGCTGCTCCGATTCCCGGGCGCGTTCAACCCGCTGAGCGCCGCCCTCATCCAGGAGAAGGGGTTCGAGGGCGTCTACATCTCTGGCGCGGTCATCGCTGCGGATCTCGGCCTCCCTGACATCGGCCTGACCACGCTCACCGAGGTCGCGACTCGCGGCGCACAGATCTCGCGGATGACCGACCTCCCGACCATCATCGATGCCGACACCGGCTTCGGCGAGCCCATGAACGTGGCCCGCACGGTGCAGACCCTCGAGGATGCCGGGGTCGCGGGACTCCACATCGAAGACCAGGTCAACCCGAAGCGCTGCGGTCACCTCGACGGCAAGGCGGTCGTGGATTCTGACACCGCCATCAAGCGCATCCGTGCTGCGGTCGACGCGCGACGCGACCCGAACCTGCTCATCATGGCGCGCACCGATATCCGTGCGGTCGAGGGCATGCAGGCCGCGATCGACCGCGCGAAGGCGCTCGTGGATGCCGGCGCAGACGCCATCTTCCCGGAGGCCATGAAGGATCTCGCCGAGTTCGAGCAGATGCGTGCCGCCATCGACGTTCCGATGCTCGCGAACATGACCGAGTTCGGCAAAAGCGAGCTGTTCACGAACGAGCAGCTGGCGAACGTCGGCGTCAACATCGTGATCTACCCGGTGTCGCTGCTGCGGCTTGCCATGGGTGCGGCCGAGCGCGGGCTCGACACGCTCGTCGCCGAGGGCTCGCTCAACAGCGAGGTGGAGAACATGCAGACGCGGGCTCGCCTCTACGAACTCAACGACTATTCGAGCTACAACACCTTCGACGAGTCGGTCTTCAACTTCACCCTCTAGCGACCCACGCTCGGCTGCTGCTGCGTGATGCAGTGGATGCCGCCCCCGCGCGCGAACAGCGCGCGGGCATCCACGGTCACGACGTCGCGCCCCGGGTAGGCACTCGCCAGGATCTCCCTGGCCTGCGCGTCCGCTCGCTCCTCGCCGAACCCGCACGCGATCACTCCGCCGTTGACGACCAGGTGGTTGACGTAGCTGTAGTCGACGAATCCCTCGTGGTCGGTCATGGTCTCGGGGGCGGGGAGCTCGGTGATCGTCCACGCTCGCCCTGCTGCGTCAGTCGAGCGCTCGAACACCTCGCGCACGACTCGGGTCAACTCGAAATCAGGATGCGCCGGATTCTGCTGCGCGTGGATCAGCACGTTGCCGGGTGAGGCGATCGTCGCGACGATGTCGACGTGACCCTTGGTGCCGTACAGCTCATAGTCGCGCGTGAGTCCACGTGGCAGCCAGATGAAATTGGTGGCGCCGATGGTGCGCGCGAGTTCGGCCTCGACACGTTCCTTGGTCGCGAACGGATTGCGGGTCGCGCCGAGTTGCACGGTCTCCGTCAGGAGCACGGTGCCTTCGCCGTCAACATGGATGCCGCCCCCCTCGTTCACCAGCACAGAACTGATTCGCTCGGCGCCGACGGAATCGATCACGACTTCCGCGATCAGTGCATCCTTGTCCCAGGTCGCCCAGTCGCCACCCCAGCCGTTGAAGGTCCAGTCGACGCCGCCGAGCTGGCCGGCCTCGTTTGTGACGAAGGTCGGGCCCATGTCGCGGATCCACGCGTCGTCGAGCGGCGCGACGACCTGCTCAATTGCGCCGGACAAGTGCCGGGACGCGGCATCCACCTCGCCGGGATCGATCACCATCGCGACCGGCTCGAATTCTGCGACGGCGTGGGCGACGGCGCTCCAGGCGACCCGCGCCTCATCCACCGATGCCTCGTCATTGCCGATCGAGGCCGCCGTCACCGGGAACGCCATCCAGGTGCGATCGTGCGGTGCCGTCTCTGCAGGCATTTTCCAGTTCATTGCAGTTCCTTTGACGACTGAGGCGACAGGATGGACAGCGGTGCGCGATGAAGAGCAGACTATGCCTGACTAAATTTTCAGTCAATAGGATGTCGCTGACGGCTTTTGCGGGCGGGAATGGAGTCACCATGGCAGACAAACGGGCGGCGATCCTGAGCGCGAGCGCGAAAACGATCGCGCAGCACGGTGTGCGTGGGATGCGCGTGACTGAGGTCGCCGCGAGCGCCGGCGTCTCGACCGCCCTGCTCTACTACCACTTCACCGACCGCGCCGGGCTCCTGGATGCCGCGCTCCAGTACATGATGGAGCAGTCGCGCGAGTATCGCTCCCGCGCCGATAACCCGGCCGACACCGCCTGGCAGCGCCTCCTCAATCACCTCTCCCTCGAGTTCCAGGATGACCCGGTCGTCACCGAGACAACACTCGCCTGGAACGAACTGCGTGCCTCAGCGGTGTACGAGCCTGGCCTGCGCGCATCGCTGGCGACCGCCGCTTCCGACTGGCGCCAGGAAATCAAGGATGCGATCCGGGCGGCGCAGGAGGCGGGCGAGGTCGCAGACACGGTTGACATTGACGGCGCCGCCGCCACCCTCGTCGCGCTGATGGAGGGCTTCGGCAGCCAGTGGATCTGCGGCGAGCTCACCGTGGCAGAGGTGCAGGCGCACCTCAGCGCAACGGCGACTGCCCTGCTGCGGCCGTCGGCGAGCTAGACCAGCGCGGGAGCCGCCGCGGTGCCTCGCTCTTCTTCGTTCAACTGCACGCGGCTGAGATCGGTCAGAACGCGCGTGACCCCGCTCCGCGACGTTTGAAGGGCGAAGACCTGAGATAGCTGGCTCACATCGGGATCTTCGACCAGCGAATACTCGAGTGCGAAGTAGCCCATTCCCGGCTCGGCCGCATCGATTGCCAACGCTGCAGATTCCACGTCGCCCACGTCGCCGAAAAGCGTGGCGGGCTCCAACTCTGCCTGCCAGCTCAGTGGGCCCTGGTACGCGCGCTCGAGTTCACCTGCTAGCTGCCCCTGGTCGAAGGCGAGAAACTCGGCCAGTTCCCTCTCGTTGAAGGAGACCTCATCGGCAACATATGTGGCGGTCCCCCTAGCCAACTCCTGCCCGGTGACCAGGCGTACTCTGACCAAAGGGTCGACCGCGAAGGTCATGTCCATGTCGAGCCGCACGAGGTTCGCTTCCACCCTGACCCCGCCCAGGGATCCGGAGACGCCGACATCCGCACGCAGTTTCGCGTTGCCGATTGCCGCGCTGTACACGAACGGAGGTTCCGGCTGCCGGCTGGGCGTTCCGAAGGCGAACTTGGACCTGATTCTGCCGGGCGCCGAAAGCTGAAAGGGCACCGCGGCCTGGTACGCGACGAAGTCATCCAAGAGCTGCACCTGGTCAGACAACCAGATCGGATGCGACGGGCTGATGCCCGCGGGCAGCGTTGCATGCAGCACGAATTCGGCTGGCGCTGATCGAAAGACCCGACGAAGAATCTGGAGCACGAACGAGTCGCGCACCCGATAGATGTCGACCTCGAACTGCGGGCCGACCTGGCCCTTCCTGCCCCACCAGACCGGCAACAAGGTCTTACCCGGCTCGAACGTCTGCTCGTCGACGACGACGTCAGAAAGCACCCAGTTTTTCGGCACGATGCGCCTCATCTCTCGCGGATACCGACACAATACTCCGCCACGGCCCGCCACTATCTGCGGGTTTTCGCGTTATGTAATCGCACAACCCCGGGTCTATCTGAGCAGGCAGGTGAGCTGTCGCTCACCCCACAGATTGGGCGGACGATGAAAAGGTCACCATCGAGCGCTCGCGCCAAGTCGCGCTCAGACAGAGGTCGACTGTTCGCAGCTGCCGTCGTGGTCGCGCTGATCAGCGTTGGGTTCGGAGCCGCTCCGGCTCAAGCGTCGACGAGCGCGACACGCTGCGGCCTTGCGACGCAAATCAACGTGCGCGGAACGGGTGTCGCCGCAGGCAAGGGGACCGGTCGCGTCTACACGTCTGGGGGTACTGATTCAACGCTCAACGTGCTGATCTCAGACGAAAACGCACAGCCCGATCTGCCCATCTACCAGGAGCAACTTGCGTTCCCTGCAACCAGACTCGACCTTTCGGACCCCAAGTCAAAAAACTATGTACCAGCGTTCAAACAGGCATCAGCAACCTGGTCGGCGAGATCAATGGTCTTGCGACCACCTGCCCTCACACCAACATTATTTTGGCCGGATATTCGCAAGGCGCTGATGTGATCGAAGAATCGATCGGCGCATATTCCCAAACGGTCTATAAGGTGCCTCCGCTGACGAACACCAGCCAGGCAATGATCATCAGCGTCATCCTGTTCGGGGATCCCGACTATTGTCCGGGCGAGAAATGGGACGCCGCTGGAGACGGGACCGGCGCTGGGTTCGTTGAAAAGCCCGCTGGACAACTGGCCGCGATTACAAACACCGCTTATCTGCCGCCCAGTTACAAAACGCTAGGACAGCTAACCGCGGTCCGGTCCTATTGTCTGCCGGGTGACATGTTCTGCCAGAGCAGCGCGAGCACGAGCGGCTACGCGATTCACCAAACCTATGAATCGAATCTGAAGATCATGAATGACGCCACAACGTTCATCAATCGGTGGCTGACTGACAATGGCTGACGGTCGAGTCATGAAACCTGAAGATCGACCGCAACGAGCCGGCGTTTCCGAGATTATCGCCGCCGCACTGATCACTCTGGCACAGGTTCCATTGGCAATTGTGTTCACGGTCTTTCTCATGCTCCTGTCGATCAACGGAGACTCGTGCGAACCGCAGACATGCAATGTTGACGAGGGTCAAGCATCCATCCTTATGCCCCTTCTCGTCGGGGCAATCGTGCTGACGGTGACCATCGTCTTGGTCGTTGTCGATGCCAGACGCGGGGGTGCAGTGTGGCGCGCCCCCGTGATAGGGCTGGCCATAGTGATCGCCGACTTCGTGATCGCGGTGATCATCAATGCCACCTCGCTCACTCCTTCCGGCTGATGAGAACTCGCCAGACCACGGCTCTGGGTGGGTAGCAGAAGGCACCTGGCGCGAAAGATCTTCTTGACTGAAAATTCAGTCAGGCGTAAGAATGAGCCAACCCATTCGCCCGATCCGGGAGTCGATGTCGCTCATGAATGACCTGCAGGCCACGCTCGCGCCACCCGTCGACTCCCGAGAAGCAGAGCCCGCATCCGACCGCGCAGGTCGCATCGAGACGCACGGCACCGACTACATTTCCGACTCCGAGCGGTACGGCCGCCCGCGTTCGCTGTTCGCCGTCTGGGCGGCATCCAACATCACCTACCTCTACATCGTGCTCGGCGGCACCATGATCCTGCTCGGCCTGAATCTCTGGCAGTCGCTCGCGGTGATCGTCGCAGGCAACCTGTTCTGGATCCTGGTCGGCTACCTCTCGATCTCGGGCCCGGCATCCGGGTCGCCGAGCGAGATCGTGACCCGCGCCATGTATGGGGTGCGCGGCAACCGCATCCTGAACCTGATCATCGGATGGCTGGTTGGCGTCGCGTATGAAGCGATCAACCTGTCGGTGGGCGCCCTGGCGGGATTCGCGCTGGTCAATCAATTCGCGGGCAAGGCGACCTTCGGCCTTCAGCTCGCGATCGTGCTGGTGACGGCCATCATCACGTTCACGATCAGCGTCTACGGCCACGCGACGATCGTGAGGCTGAGCGGCTGGTTCACGGTCATCCTGCTCGCCTGCCTCGTCGTGCTTGGCGTCTTCGTGTTCCAGCACGCGAACTTCGCCTACGAAACGCCGGCGAAGTTCGCGGTGCACGGTTGGGCGCTCTGGGCGGTCGCGGCGATCGGGTTCACGATCATCGCGTCGTCGCCGCTGTCGTGGGGCACCGGCGCCGACTACGCGCGCTACCTGCCGAAGGCCGCTTCGCGGAAGGCAATCGTCTGGTGGACGACGCTCGGCGGCTTCATCCCCGCTGTTGCACTGGGCGGGCTTGGAGTCCTCGCGGGAACGGTCGTCGACATGACCGACCCGCAGTCGTCGCTCAAGGCGCTGCTGCCGGCATGGTTCTATCCGGTCTTCCTGGTCGTCATCGTGCTCGGCTCGATCACCAACAACGTCCTCACTGCGTACTCGACCGGTCTCGCGCTCCTCGCTGCCGGCATCCCGTGGAAGAGGTCGGTGACGGTCATCTTCGATGCCGTGATCGCCGTCGGCATAACCGGCTACGCGCTCTTCGTCTCCAACTTCTTCGACTCGCTGAACAACATCCTCGAGCTCACGGTCGCACCTCTCGGGCCGGCGCTCGCGATCTACGGCATGGACATCTTCCTCAGGCGCAATCGCTACGACGGGGCGCAGCTGCACGACGAGTCACGCGGAGGACCGCTGTGGTTTCGCGGAGGCTACAACCTGGCCGGCGCGTTCGCGCTCGTCATCGGCACCGTGGCCGCACTGCTCTGCGCAGACACGGATGTCTTAGTCGGGCCGGTCGCTAACGCGCTCGGTGGCGCAGACCTGTCTGCCATTGTCGGACCAATCGTCGGCGCAGTAATCTACGGCGTGATGACAAGCTTCCGGATGCGACAGCCAGCATTGCGGACCGCACGGGTCGCCGCGTGACCGCGGACGCGTCGAGGTTCGGCGTCGTCGAGGCGAGCATTGCCGAACTCGCCGACGCCCTCGCGGGCGGTACCGTCACGAGCGTCGGCCTTGTCGCCCGCTACCTGAATCGCATCGCGTTCTACGACAGGCACGGCGTCCGCCTGAATGCGGTGCCCATCCTCAACCCGGAGGTCTTCGCCGACGCCCGCGCCTCCGACCTGCGCCGCGCACGCGGGGAGTCCCTCGGGCCGCTCGACGGCATCCCGTACACGGCGAAAGACAGCTACAAGGTTCGCGGGCTCACGGTGGCCGCCGGATCGCCCGCCTTCGAGCACCTGGTTGCAACGGATGACGCGTTCGCGATCGCGCGGCTGCGCGCGGCCGGCGCGGTGCTGATCGGTCTCACCAACATGCCGCCCATGGCCAACGGCGGCATGCAGCGCGGCGTCTACGGTCGAGCCGAGAGTCCGTACAACGCAGCGTTCCTGACGGCAGCGTTCGCCTCGGGTTCGTCCAACGGTTCGGGAACCGCGACGGCTTCGAGCTTCGCGGCGTTCGGACTGGGCGAGGAGACCTGGTCGTCTGGCCGGGCACCAGCGTCGAACAACGCGCTGGTCGCATACACGCCGTCCCGCGGCATCATTTCCGTGCGCGGCAACTGGCCGCTCGTGCCAACGATGGATGTCGTGGTGCCGCACACCCGCTCGGTCGACGACCTGCTCGTGCTGCTCGAGACCATCGTCGCCGACGACGTCGAGACCCGCGGAGACTTCTGGCGGGTGCAGCCATGGGTCGATATTCCGGCCGCGTCAGACATGCGGCCGGAATCGTACGCAGCGCTTCGCGACCCGGACGCTCTTCGGGGACGCAAGGTAGGGATCCCCCGCATGTACATCAACGCCGACTCCGAGGCCGACTCGCCAATCGAGACCCACCAGTCGGTCGTCGACCTCTGGCAGCGTGCCCGCGCCGACCTCGAGCGACTCGGAGCGGAGGTCGTCGAGGTCGACTTCCCTGTCGTGTCGAACTACGAGAAAGACCGCCCGGGCGCTCGCTCGATGGTCGATCGCGGGCTCGTTCCGGGCGAGTTCGCCGAACGCGAGATCTGGGAGCTGTCGATGCGCTCGCTCGACGATTTCCTGGCTGCGAACGGCGACCCGGCGCTCGACGCACTAGCGGACGTCGACGGCGCCAGGATCTTCCCCGCCCCGACTGGCGCGCTGCCCGACCGCTACGGCGATCTCGACTTCGACATGGCCGAGTACGCGAGCCGCGCACGTCGAGACGGCATCGCGGCGCTCGACGCCATCCCCACGATCGCGGACGGGCTGCGCGGCCTCGAAGCGACCAGGCAGATCGACCTCGAAGACTGGATGACCGCGAACCGCCTCGACGCCGTCGTGTTTCCGGCGGTGGCCGACGTTGGCCCCGCAGACGCAGACGTGAACCCCGAGTCCGCAGCCCTCGCGTGGCGCAACGGAACCTGGGTCGCGAACGGCAACTCGGTCATCCGGCATCTCGGTATCCCGACAGTCACCGTCCCGATGGGGACGATGGCAGGCATCGGGATGCCCGTCGGGCTCACCTTCGCCGGGCGAGCGTACGACGACTCGGCGCTGCTCAGCTTCGCGTACGCGTTCGAGGCGAGCGGGGAGCGACGGATGACTCCCCCGCGCACACCTGAACTTGTGGGTGAGTACGCGGCGGTGCGCAACGGCGTCCCGACTCTGGGCGACGAGCCGAGGGTCGTGCTTGCCGCAACCGCTCAGAATGACGCATCGATGACAACGATCCACGTGACCGGCACCGTCTCGGCACCCGACGGCATCCGCGATTTGTCCGTGTTCGTGAATGGCAGCCAGCTGCGACCAACTCTCGCCGGCAACTCGTTCGAGGCAACCACGACCGTGAACGCCGCTGAGCACCAGGCACTGCACAGTGAGTGGCGCGAGCCCTATGGATCAATCGTGCTGGCGATCCTCACCGATGAAGCCGGCGACCAGGTCGCGGCGTTCACGGTCGTCGGCGGGATCGCCTGAGCCTTACTGCTCCCAGCCGACGACGACAGAGCCGGCCTCGTAGGTTGCGACAGGATGCGCGAACGGCATCGGCTGCGTCTGCTCTGCCTCGACCAGGTAGAGGCCAGGCAGCCCGGCAAGCATCTGCGTGATCGCCTCGCGGATCTCAAGGCGCGCAACCTGCTGCCCGACGCAGCCGTGTACTCCGTGGCCGAAGCCGAGATGCCCGTAGGCGTCGCGCGCGGTGTCAAAGTCATCCGGATGCTCGTACTTGCGCTCGTCGCGGTTGGCACCGACCGGCGACACAGACACGGACTCACCCTTCTTGAAATGCACGTCGCCGAAGTCGATGTCCTCCGTCGCCGTACGCGGGAACAGCGTGATGAACATCGCGCCGAATCGCATGAACTCCTCGATCGCCGGCTGAACCAGCTCCGGGTCGTCGCGGAGTGCCGCGAGCTGGTCAGGATGCTGCAGCAGCGCGACCGTGGTCGTGGCAATCATGTAGGCGACCGAATCGCGGCCGGAGCCGAGGAGGACGAGCGTCAGTCCTTCGACTTCGGCGTCCGTGAGGTCTGACTGGATGAGTTCGCTGATCACGTCATCACCGACATCGACGCGCTTGGCGTCGATGAGGTCGCGAACGAAGTCGGCCTTCGCCTGGTTCGTTGACTTGCCGACGAACAGCTCGGAAAACCGGGTGGCCAAGGCGACGGGAATGCCGAGGACGCGGCAGTGCACCGCAGCGGAGATGGGCTGGGCGAAGTGCTCAGTGAGGTCGGCGGGCGAACCCTGCGCCCTGAAGTGCTCAAGCTGGCGGGCGACGATGGCCGCGACATCCTCGCGGTATCCGCGCGCGGACCGCACCGAGAATCTACCGAGGATCGTGCGACGGATGCGCGCGTGCTGCGGTCCGTCGATGCCGAGGAGGTTCGCGACCCTCATGGCCTCGAGCGCGCGCTCGTCGACATCTGGTCCGTCGTCGCCACCGCCGTGGGTCTCGCCGGGCATCCGCTGCGGCTGCTGGCTGAACCGCTCGTCTTCGAGCACCAGGCGGGCGAGTTCGTGGCGTGTGACGATCCAACCCTCGTGACCGTCAGAGTAGCGAAGCGGTGTCGCCGCACCTTCTTCGCGCCATTCGGCGAGCGTCGGCGACGGAACCAGCGGCGTGCCGTCAGTGGGGATGGTGCGGGGTGCGTGAAACGGGCATCCTGCTACGACGTCGGTTGTCGAATCGGTCATGACAAAAGGCTAGAAGCGACGCGCTCACACGCCTATGGCAAGACTTGCCAAACTATGGATTATTCGATCGTCTGGCGGCGCATCCGGGCGCGCCTCGGCCATCCACGGCTACACGAACATGGATTTTCGAGTGAGGAGAGTCAGGATTCCTCGACGTCGGCGAAGGCGATCCGCAGTCCGCCGGTGGCGAGCGCAAAGATGCTCGGGAACAACGCGCCCGCCTCGGCCGTCGCGACTGCGGCACTGGCGGAATCGTAATCCTTGAAGTACATGTCGACCATGCGATAAGCGGGCGTCGGCGTCCCGTCTTCCTTGGGCCAGACCTTGGAGGTTTCGATCCGCTCGAGGCCGGGCAGCGCCTTTGCCAGCTGCAGCGACTTGGCGTATGCGGCCTCGAAGGCTTCGGGATCGGTCGGGTTGTCGTAGATAACAGTGATCTTGGTCGGCATCCTGTGCTCTTTTTTCGGGGGATTGCCCGCGGACCGTCACGGGCGACCCTTCGATGCTAGCCACGTGGTCTGTGCGACGCACCGGTGGATGTCGACGCCTGCTCAGCGCGGCGAGTTTCATTCTCATCATTGACAGATAAACACTACAGAAAATGATACTATTGACAGGTATACACGTCAGATTGGGGGCAGATCATGGTCAGCAGACGATCCCCAGCGCGGGGACGACTGCAAGCAGACCTCGGCGCGAACATCGAGCGCTGGCGCAAACTCCAGGGCCTCAGCACCGTCCAGCTTGCCGAGCGCGCTCACGTTACCCGCGACACTCTGCGCGCCCTCGAAAGCGGTGTCGGAGCGCCCAGACTCGACTCTGTTCTTGCAATCATGACCGCCCTTGGCATCGCGAACACGGTGGTCGAGAGCGCAGACCCCTGGAACTCGACCGCAGGCCGCGCCTTGATGGATGAGGAAGTTGGCGTCCGGCCACAGCAAAGAGGGACGAGATAGCCCGTGGCAGCCGAACGGCTGAGACTGCCGGGCTCGGTCGACGTCCACCTCGACGAACTCCCAGGGCAGCCTGTTCTCGTCGGATCTCTGCGTGCATCCTTGACGAGCGGTCGCACGCTCGTGGGAAGCTCGTTTGAGTACGCCTCCTCCTATCTCGCCAGCCCCACCAGATACGAGATCTCCCCCGACCTTCCGCTGGTGGCAGGCAGGCAATTTACCGGCGGCGACACGACACTGTTCGGGGCGTTCGCTGACGTGACCCCCGACGACTGGGGTATCGGCCTCATCGACGCTGAGTACCAGCAACGCCGCGAGCCCGACGGCCCGCGGGCGATCGGCGAGTTCGACCATCTTGTGCAGCAGAACGACCTCGCGCGCATGGGCGCACTTCGGTTCACCACGCGCGCGGACAGACCGCCATCTGAGCGCGCAGAGCAGGGGTGGCTTACGGCGTCGGAGCACACGGCAGCGAACGCCAACGCTGTGAGTCGCATCGCTGAGGCCGCTGCCCGGTTCGAGGAGTACACGGCCACCGAAGAGGACATCGAGATCCTGGGGTTTGCCGGCTCGAGCCTTGGCGGTGCTCGCCCGAAGGCCACGATCCAGGACGAGGACGGCAGACTCTGGATGCTGAAGCTCCCCTCAAACCGCGACAGGCGATCCGATCTTGAGGCATGGGAGGCGGTGACTCTCGACATCGCAGAGCGGGCGGGCCTCCGGGTCCCGCGGCGGCGTCTGATTCGTCTCCACGAGCACAAGTCGTCGCTCCTGATCGAGCGCTTCGACCGCACGACCGACGGTCGACACAGGGTCGGCTACATCTCCGCGATGACTGCAATGCAGCTCGGTCCGCAAAACCAGCGCGCCAGCTACGAAGACTTTGCTGACGCCATCGACCAGCTCGCGCCGGTCCGGTCCAGGGACGACCTCCGCGAGATGTTCGGGCGGGTCGCGCTCACCGTGCTCGTCGGCAACGTCGACGACCATTGGAAGAACCACGGCTTCGTCCGAGAACCGACCGACCACGGCTCATCCTGGCGGCTGAGCCCGCTATTCGATGTGAACCCCACTCGCGCGAGCAGCCGCGTGCGTTCGCGAAAAATCAGCTCCAGCGATGATGCTTCCAACCGTGACATCCGGCTGTTGATCGACGGCCGAGACGCGTATCAGCTCAGCGCACCAGACGCCGCCATGGTCCTGGCGGATGTCGTTAGCGCCGTGGAGACGTGGCGTGAAACGGCTGCTCACCACCAAATCGGCCGCGGCGAGATCGAACAGATGGCCTCAGCTTTCGATGACACGCAGCTCGATCATGCCGCCCGATTCATCGCCGCGCACGAGCCGCCGACCTCGAAGGGCTGACTCGGCGTCCACCGCCGCCAACGGCGACGCCGACCGTTCGTCGCCCTTCAGGCCGACCCCATCATCCCCAGTGAGGATGTGGCGTGGTCAGCGCCGCGCATACGCTCGGCCCATGAAGAACCCCTACCTGGTTGCCTTGAGGTGGATCACCTCGGGAGTCGCGTTTGTCTGCTTCGTCATGGCGGGCACCGGACTGACCTCGAAAGACGCCTATGGCCAGCCGGACCCGGGAGACGCAGGCCTTCTGGCCGCCGCGCTTACTCTGCTGGGCGCCGGCTTCCTGTCGCTGCTGTTCACGCTGCTACTGGGGGGCATCCAGTGGATTGCCCTGCAGTCCCGAGCGGCCCAGCAGCCGCTCGGCACGACTCGAGACGGTAATCGCAACGCGGACTGATAGCGCCATCGGGCTAATGGCCGCCGATGCCGACAGACACCGTTTCCGCCGTGATTGTGGCGGCGGCGGTGAGGCCCGTGGACGAGGTTGAGACAGTGAAGCCGTGGTTGATCGCGACAGCGACAACATCTTTGTTGGCCGCGACATATTCATAGGCGGCCTGCCCAACACCGGGGAGTACTGTCACCTTGGCGTGCCCGGCCGTCTCTGCCAAATCGGTGTGAAGCTGCGCAGGAGTCGTTCCGTCGTTGCTCGTGAACGCGACCACGAGCGAACCGCCGCTCCCGGCATACGAGCAATCGAATTTAGCGCCGTTCGGCTTCTGACTGCGGAGCGACATCGTCTTGCCAACCGCCGCGGATATCGTCTCTTCAGCCGGACAGTTCCCGGCATACGGCACTGCGGCGGGTCGGGCCTTCGGAGGCGGCGTCGCGGACGATTTCTGCGTCACGGTGGTCGACTTCGTGGCCGTGCACCCCGCGACCAACGGGACGATCAAGAGTCCCGCGGTCAGGGCGACTACTGCAACGCGGAGGCGTCTATTCGGGAGGCCGATGGTGAACACGGGGGACATCTTCGCATGGCGAAAAAACGCGTCGGTGAACGAGAAGAAATGCAGGATGCGAAGCGGGCGGCCGCACGGGTGGGGTCGCGGCAAAAGCTGCCATCCTCGAGGCCCCTAGCAGGCGTCGATGCGGTTGGATCACACCCCGTGCGAGCTCAACGTCGATCCAGGCTGCTTCGGGCTAACAAGGTCGGTGTATTCAGGGTTGCGCTCGATGAACGTCCGAACGATCGGGCACACGATCGTGACGGTCTTGCCGTGCGCGCGCACGTCGTCGAGGACACGCCGGATCAGTTCGGTGGCGATGCCCTGCCCTCGGAACTCCGGGAATACCGCTGCCGCCACCGTCGTTTGGCTCTGTTGCGCTGATTATTGTGTTTTCCTCTTCTGGTAAGTCATCTGAGGTCGTGTATTCACGCTCGAATGCTGATGATTGCCTTGCCGTTGCGCCGCTCGGTCGAGTTGAGTGCCGCGATGGCGTCGTCGAGGGAAGCCACGTTGCCGATGTTGCTCCTCAGCCGACCGTCGCGCACCCGCTGAACGATCTCGATCAGCTGCTCGGGAACCGACTCGACGACGAAGTCGACTGCCAGACCGTCTTTGGGTCGCGCAGTGGCAGGCCCGGTAACGGTGACCAGCCTCCCTCCAGCCCGGATCAGCCCGGCGGACTGTTCCTGGATGACACCTCCGATGACATCGAACACCAGGTCGACTTCGCCGACCGCGGCGAGGTCGTCACCATCGAGATCGACGAACTCCTGCGCGCCGAAGTCGAGGGCCTTCTGACGATCGGCGGCACGGCCGGTGCCGATGACATATGCGCCCGCCTCGCGCGCCAACTGCGTCACCATCGCGCCGACTGCGCCGGCAGCGCCGTGCGCAAGCACGGTCTGTCCCGCCTGAAGACGGCCGTGCTGGAACAGGCCCTGCCACGCGGTAAGGCCGGAGATCGGCAGGCTGGCGCCAACCGTGAACTCAACATCACCCGGAAGCGGCGCGAGGTTGCGTGCCTCAACGGCAACATACTCAGCGAGAGTCCCGTCTCGGTGCCAATCCGAAATCCCGAACACCCGCTGCCCCACCGACAGCCCCGTCGTGCCGTAGCCGAGCGCCGTGACCACCCCAGCTAGCTCGTGTCCGATAATCGAAGGACCACGGTCATGGCCGGCTCGATCGACCCAGGTCGACGGCCAGTCGACTTCGGTCGGAACGTACCCCGAAGCGTGAACCGCCACGACAACATCATTGATCGCCGGTCGCGACGAAGGTGTCTCCACCAGCGTCATCCCCGCCGCTCCCGCGGTCTGGTCAGTTACAACAATCGCCTTCATCAGGCACCTCCATGCGTTCAGTATTTGCCAGTGGGACACCTGCCGCAGTGACGAATCCGCAGCGGCTCACACCCTCGTGGTCTCAAATCCACCATCGAGCCACGCTCATACTTTAGTCTTAAACTGGACGATAAAGTCCAGTGTTCAACCCGCAGGATTCACTTGGCAATCAGGCTTTCGATATGAGCAATTGCCATATCGACTGACGCTGCCATCGGCGTGACATCGCGAGCCGTTTGCGCCAGCATGTAGCCACCCTGGAGTGCACCCAGAAGCCCCGTCGCGAGTTGATCGATCGAGGCGTCCGGCGGAAGCGCGCCGCCTTCTTGGAGCCTTCGCAACACGCCAGCGAGAAGATCGCGCCATTCATCGAAAAGTCGGAATAGGGCCAGACGCCCAACATCATCGTGATCGGATACCTCCGTGGCCAGCGAGCCGAGAGCACAGCCGTAGGCCCCGTGCCGAAGTGCGTTGCTCTGCACCAGCGCGTCCCGCCAACGGCGCAATCCCGTGATCGTCGAGACGTGCCCAAGGGCAGCACGTTCACGCGCGATCACGCGCTCTCCCACGAGGTCGATGACCGCACGTACGAGCGCTTCCTTGCCGGAGAAGTGATGGTACAGCTGGGATTTGCTCACCCCGCTCGCCGCCACGACGTCGTCGAGGGTAGATGCCCCAACTCCCTGGATGTATATCAGGTCGGCCGCCGCGGTGACGATTCTCGCCCTCGTCAATGCACCACGGGCCGTCAGGCGCCGGCCGCCGGGCGACTCAGTGGTGCTCATCGTGAAACCATCTTCGCATCATCTCACGACAGCTGGACTAATCCGTCCAATTCCATCAATCCGAAATGCTGGTTTTGATTCCCGGCGAGACCTACAAGGCCCGCAACAAGGCCCCCCGCGCCGACACCGACGGACACTGGAGAATCCGACAAGGCCGCAGCGACGGCACCATCACCCTGCGCTTCAACTCACGAATGCATCACACAGGCATCGGCCGAGCCCACAAACGCGGACGCGAACGCGTCCTCATCCTCGACCCCATCCGCGACTACCAACCCCAAAAACCACAAAACGCCCTCCAAAGGAGAGCGAAAAGTGAACGATGTCCCGAAACATCACTTGGCGGTACCGGTGGTGTCGTGTTTCCGGACATAGTTCACATCTGTCTCCAGACATCGTTCACAGTCTTAGAACGTGCAGAAGAACCGGATTATCGTGATCAGCGTCGTCGTTGAGGGCCGCAGCAAAACCGAAGTCGCGAAAGACTACG
>DASYEE010000159.1:0-35132 GCA_036499165.1 Galbitalea sp.
TTCGTTCATAATCAGAACTCTAACTGTTTGATCCCTAACTGTCAACGTTCGAACTCAACGGATATCGATCGACAGCGCGAGTGACGAGCAGTACGGCCAGAGCCGGTGCGATGATCGTCACGTGGCCGACGAAGAAAAAGCAGAGGAAACCAAGGATGCGCCCGCGACGGGCCAACCTGACGCCTGGTACAACCAGCGGGGTCTTGCCAATCGACTCTTCCCCGGCCCATCCAACCGGATGTCCCGCCAGACGGCGGATCGCATCCAGGGGCTGCTGAAGCCGCTCGACAAGGAGGCGTGGGCGAATGCCCGCAGCGAACTGCGGCAGCAGCGTCAGGCCGGCACCGACGCGCGTCACCCCTCGAAATCGGTCGAGGTACGGGGGGCAGCACCCGCCGAACCACTGAACTTCGCCACGCCGGAGGATATTGCTCAGGTGCGCGAGGCGCTGGATGCGCAGAACGAACTGCTCCGCGCCATCCTCGCGACGACCTCAGACACCCAGACCGACGCGAGGTCGACTGCACAGAACTCCCGCACGTTCGCGTGGGCAGGCACCGTCATCGCCCTGCTCACGCTGGTGGCCACCGTGGTCTCGATCGTCGCGGTGGTCCAGGCGCATTAGCCCTCGCGATCAGGCGACGTTGCGCGCGTTCATCACGAGATCGCGCGGATTGGTGAACACGTCGTCGATTCCGAATGCGATGATCCGCTTCGGGTGAATGCGGATGAGCGGGCCTCCCGGTGCGCCATCGATCACCTCTCCATGGCCGCGGATCTCGACACAGCGCGGCATCCATGGCTTCACGGTCGCGACATCGTCGACCACGAACGCGACCTGGCCGTTCGCCGCGACGTTGCGGTACTTCCGGCTCTCGGCCATGCCGTAACCCGACACATCGATGGTGTCGAGCTCCGCGTTGTGATGGAACCCGACGGGGCTGACTTGCAGCGTTCCGTCGGCCTGCGCCGTGGCGATGCGGCCGAGCTGCTGAGCTGCGAGGTAAGAGAGCTCGAGGTCGGTGAACACAGACATGGTGCCAGCATAAGTTCGTTGAGGGATGGGCCAGTCTCGCTGGTAGCGTCGATCGCGTGACGCATCAGCTCACGCGAGACGAGGCCCGCCGCTTAGCGGTGCGGGCGCAACTGCTGGATGCCCGCCGCCCGGGGGACGTCGTCGAGGTCGCGGAGGAGCTCGGCGCGATCAAGATCGATCCGACGTCGACGATCGCGCCGGCTGAACACGCCATCCTGTGGTCGCGAATCGGCGGGGCATACGATCCGATCCAGCTCTCGAAGGCAGTGGAATCCGATCGGCTGCTGTTCGAGTTCGATGGAGCGTTCCGTCCCATCAGCCTGCTGCCGCTCATGCTCCCGGCCATGCGACTCTGGCCGCGCCGCCCCAGCAGCCGAGAGTGGCTGGAGGCGAACGACCGCTTTCGCACCGATGTCCTGGCTCGGCTCCGCGCGGAGGGTGCGCTGCTCGCATCCGACATTCCCGACACCGCTGACGTCGCACGCCCGTCGGAGGACGGGTGGTACGGGTCGAACCAGGTGCCACACATGCTCGACTTCCTGCAGCGCCAGGGCGAGGTGGCGATCGTCGGCCGCGAGGGGCGCCACCGGCGTTGGGACCTCGCCGAGCGGGTGTATCCCCAGGATCTCCCGGAGTACGAACTGGAGGACGCAGAGCGGATGCTCCAGGAACGCAGGCTGCACGCGGCCGGCATCGCGAAGCAGAAGTCGCCATGGACTCCGGTGGGAGAGGTGGGCGAGCCGGCAACGGTCGAGGGCAGCCGCTGGAAGTTCCGCGTCGACCCCGAGGCGATCGCCTCGCTCCACGACGAGGACGAGGGCGGGCGCGTCGCGTTCCTCAGCCCATACGACGGGATGCTGTTCGACCGGCCGCGGTTGCAGGAAATCTTCGACTTCGAGTACGTGCTCGAGCAGTTCAAGCCGAAGCCGCAGCGCAAGTACGGGTTCTTCGCGCATCCGATCCTGATGGGCGACCGGTTCGTCGGCATGCTCGATGCCGAGGTCGACCGCAAGAGTGAGGCGCTCGTCGTGACCGCGGTGCACGAGCTGCTGCCCTTCGAGCCCGAGGAGGACGAGCTGGTGCGGGCGGAAGTATCGGCGCTCGCCGACTGGCTGGGCGTGACGCTGCAGGCTTGGTGACCGTTGGTCGAGTAGCGGCGCGACGGAGGAGCCCGCGTTATCGAGACCAATCCATGTCGTACCGTTGGTCTCGATAACGCCGGCTGCGCGCGGCTACTCGACCAGCGGGGTACTGCGCTCGGCTACTCGACCAGCGGGGCCAGTACAGCTAGTCGGCGTTGCCTATGCCCGCCGCGCCCGGGAGCGGGTTGTCGTTCTCGATCTGGTCGAGCTCGCTCGTCACGGGCTGCGCCACCTCTCCGCGGTCGGCCGCGACAAGCGCCTTGTGGGCGAGGCTGAGCACGATGGCAGCGGCAATCAGCGTCGCGGCCCCAAGCAGGAACGGCACCCTGGCGTTGAAGGCGATCACCAGCTGGCCCGCGACGAACGGAGCGAGTCCTCCGCCGATGAACCGCACGAAGCCGTAGGTCGCCGACGCCACGGGGCGCTCGACGGGCGCGATGCTCATCACGGCGGTGGTCACGAGCGTGTTGTTGACGCCGATGAATGCGCCCGCGACGATGACGCAGACGATGACCACGGTGGGATTGGTGACGAAGATGCCGATGACGGCAAGGTCGATCGCCATCAGCGCGAAGTTCACATACAGCGTTCTGGGAGTGCCGAAACGGCGCTGCAGCATGGGAGCTCCGAAGACGGCGAACAGCGCAACCAGGATTCCCCAGCCGCAGAAGACGAGACCAAGCTGGATGGGGCTGTCGATGTTCATCAGGAACGGCGAGTAGCCGAGCAGCGTGAAGAATGCCCAGTTGTAGAGGAGGCCGACGATGCTCGTGATGCGCAATGAGCGGAAGCGCAGCGCCTTCAGCGGCTCGGACAGCCGCTGCTTGTGTGTGGGCGTCGCCTGTTTCGGCAGGAACACGAGGGTGGCGACGAGGGCGATTGCCATAAGCACCGAAACCCCGAAGAACGGCCCACGCCAGCTGATGTTACCGAGGAGGCCTCCGATGAGCGGGCCGAGGGCGATGCCGATGCCTAGCGCGCTCTCGTAGAGCACGATCGCTCCGGCGAACCCGCCCGAGGCCGAGCCAACGATCACGGCAAGCGATGTCGCAATGAACAGGGCGTTGCCGAGGCCCCAGCCGGCCCGGAATCCGACGATGCCAGCGATGCTGTTGACCGAGCCAGCGGCCGCCGCGAACGCGACGATCAGGATGAGTCCGACGATCAGGGTCTTCTTGGCGCCGATGCGACTCGAGACCCAGCCGGTGCCGAGCATCGCGATCGCCGTCACCACGAGGTAGCTGGTGAACAGCAGCTCGACCTGGGAGGGCGAGGCCTGAAGCTGCGATGCGAGCGTCTTCAGGATGGGGTCGACGAGCCCGATGCCCATGAACGAGACCACGCAGGCGAAGGCCACGGCCCACACGGCGCGCGGCTGCTTGAAGGGGCTGACCCGTGGTGCGCCGGGCGTGGACGTGTGGGAGCTCATGCTTTTCATTCCTCGGATCTGCGTGGGGGTTTCAGAGCGTCTGCTGCGAGACGGGTACCGCGATGAAGTGATTCAGGGCGGGGAGCGCGTCGACCAGCGCGGCGAGGTCGTGAGTGCCCATTTGGTCGAGGCGCTCGAGAATCAGGCGCTGGCGCACGGCGCGATGGGCGGTGATCGCCTCACGGCCCGCTTGGGTGATCGAGATGCGGAGCGCCCTGCCATCGTCAGGGTCGGGTTCTCGGATCGCTAGTCCGGCGTCCTCGAGGCGGTTGAGCAGCGTGGTCATGCCGGGCTGGGTCAGGCCTTCGCGCGCGGCCAGCTGGGTGACGCGCAGCGGTCCGTCGGTCTCGAGCCGGGCGAGTGCGCTGAGGGTGCTGAGCGACAGCGGCGAGGTCTGGCGCGCCTGGCGCAGCCAGGTGAGGACGGCCTCGAGCGCCCGGGCGACCTCCGCGCGGTCGCTGGCGGTCGCATCCGCCTCCGTCCGTGCTGTTTGCATAGGTAAAGAATATACCCTGCTTATGTAAATTGTCGACCCTGGTTCGACTTCACCGCCGCAACCGAGGATGGATGGAGACACGCCGCCGTCCGCGGGAGGGTACCGCGGCGGTTCGCATTCCGTCCTCGGTTACGCGAGCGATGGGAAGCAGTCAGTAGTCCGCCGTCAGTCTGCGGTGGCAGCCTCGATCGGATACGCCACGTACGCCAGCCGGGTTCCGGTCGGGTCCCAGCTCGGCACGTTCATGGTGCCCTGGCCGCCGAACACCGACGCCAGATCTCGCACGCCGCCGTCCCGGTCGCGCAGGCGCACGAGCACGCCATCGACGTCGGCAGGATGTCCGAGAGTGCCGGTCGGGAAACTCACGTAGGCGATCCGGTCCCCAACGGGGGCGAGGTGGGGGAACCAGTTGACCCGCTCGTCGAAGGTGAGCTGTTCGATCTCGCCGCCGGTACGCGGCATCCTGAACAGCTGGGCGTGCCCGGCATCGCTCGACGCGCGCTCCGAGTTGAAGTAGATCCACTGGCCGTCGGGGCTGAACTCGCTGCCGTCATCCGGGAAGGCATCGTCGGTGAGCTGGGTGTCTTCGCCGCCCGCCGCGGGAATGGTGAAGACGTTGGTCGATACCGAGCCGTCAGGCAGGTGCCGCATGCCGATGTAGGCGAGCGTTTCGCCATCGGGCGAGATGCCGTGCAGGTAGTACGTGAAGTTGTCGTGGCTGTTCGACACCCGGCGAACGGCGCCGTCACCGAGCGGCACCGCATAGAGGTGGCCGTCTTCGCTCGAGACGTACACGGTTTCGGCATCCGGGCTCACCACGTGGTCGTTGTTGATCGGCGGAACCCCCTCCATGGGCACCTCGACCGGTTCACCACCGTCCGCGCTGACGCGCCACAGCTTGCCTGCCCCGTTGAGGATCAGCCACGCGCCGTTGCTCGTCCAGTTGGGGGCCTCGAAGAGGAGGCTGTCTGAGCGGTGGACGAGCGACGTGTCTCCCGTGTCGACATTCACGATGTAGAGCTCGGCGCGCTGGCCGGCCTGCAGTTCGCGGGGCATCACAGCAACTTTCTGATTGGCGCAATCGTGCGATTGCTCATTTGAGTGCTCCGGCCGAAAGCCCACGCTCGAACAGCCTCTGCAGGCAGAGGTATGCGATGACTTCCGGCAGGGCGGTGATCACGGCTGAGGCGAGAACCTTGGTCTGGTCCTGGCTGAACTGCCCGATGAAGAACTGCGGCAGCTGGGTGATCGTCTGTGTGTTCGGATCGACCAGGAAGACGAGCGGCAACAGGTAGTCGTTCCAGGCTCCGAGAAGCGTGAAGACGATGATGGCTGCGGCGATCGGCCGGGTGAGTGGAAGCACGATGTACCAGAACCCGCGTGCGGTGTTCGCGCCGTCGATCCGCGCCGCCTCGATCAGCTCATCGGGGATCCCCTCGATGAAGTTGCGCGCGAGCAGCACGGTGAACGGCAGCTGCAGCGCAGACAGCGGCAGGATGACGGCCCAGTAGGTGTTGTAGAGGTTCAGCGCCGTCATGGTCGCGAACAGCGGCGTGAGCAGCACCACTTCGGGCAGCGTGAGGGCAGCGATGAGCAGCCAGAAGTAGAACGACTTGCCCTTGATGTGCAGCTTCGCGAAGCCGAACGCCGCGGTCATCGTCAGGACGTAGACGATCACGATGGTGCCGACGGCGATGATCGCGCTGTTGCGGAAGAACAGCGGCAGCTCCGGCACCGAGAGCACCGCGACATAGTTGCCCCAGCCGGAACCGGCGAGTGACCCCTGTACCATCGCAACCAGCGGCAGCAGGAACGGGATGGCCAGCAGCGTCAGGACGAGCTGCAGGATGAGCCGTGAACTGCGTCTGCGCGCCTCAAGCATCTGTGCGCCCGTCCTTCTTCTCACGTCGTGCATTCAGGATGATCGCCATCACCAGGGCGATGACGAGCAACAGGATCGACAGCGCTGCCCCGTAGCCGACGGCGCCGAGCGGGATACTCGTGCGGTAGATCAGGGTGCCGAGAAACTCGGTGGCGAAGTTCGGGCCGCCGGTCGTGACCAGATACGGGATGTCGAAGGTCTTCAGCGCTCCGATGGCGCTGAGGGTCGCCAGCGCGATCGTGGTGCCACGGACGTTCGGCCAGATGATGCTCGCCAGGCGCCGGATGTTGCCTGCGCCATCCAGCTCTGCCGCCTCGAGCAGCTCTGGATCGATCTGGCCCATGGCCGCGTAGTAGAGGATGAACGTCACGCCGGTGCCGCCCCAGATGGTGATGGCGAGGATGACGCCGAGCGCCGTTCCGGACTGCGCAAGCCATGGCTGCGCCAGAAAGCCCAGGCCGATGTGCTCGAGCAGCCAGTTGAACTGGCCGTCGTTCGCGAAGACCTGCCGGAACACGGGTGCCATGACGGCGGGGGCCAGCACGACCGGGAGAAAGAGCACGACCTTGTAGACGCCGCCGAAGAAGGGACGGGAGTGCAGCAGGGCCGCGAAGACGAATCCGAGCACGGTCGAGACCACGAAGGTGACGACGAAGCTGATGACCGTGTGCTGGATGGCCTCCCAGAACACCTGGTCTGAGAACGCCCTCGTGTAGTTGGCGGTGCCGACGTGGGTCGGGTCAGGCGCTGTGCCGTTCCAGTCGAGCGTTGAGATGAACCCGGTGTAGCCCACCGAGTAGTAGAGCAGGCCGACACAGAAGATCAGTGCCGGGAAGATCCAGACGTAGCCTGCGGGCCTGAGGAAGGAGCGCCGGCGAGCGGCGCTCCTTCCTGTTTGAGCGGACATGCTGTGCGACTAGCCCTTCGACGCAGACTGCAGCGTGGTGAGCGCGGCCTTCGGTGTGGCGTTTCCTGCTGCGATGGATGCCGTCGCGACCCCGATCGCCTGGCCGAGCGCCGTTCCAACATCGCCGAGGCGCGGCTCCGAGATCTTGCTTGCGCTGGCGATCAGAGCCTGCAGCGTCGACTGCTGCTGGCCGGCATCCACGAGCTTGATGTCGGCGAACTTCGGTGACACGGTGCTGAGTGCTGAGATGTCGTTGAGCGAGTTGGCGACAACCTGCTGGGCGCCCTCGTTGGTTCCGAGCCACGTGACGAAGGTCTCTGCGGCCTTTTGGTGCTTCGACTTGTTGTTGACGGCAAGACCGTAGTCTGCGTCGCCGAACAGCGGTGCCGGGTTTCCGGCGCCCGTGACGTCGGGGAACGGGATGGAGACGATCGGGAACGGCTTCGCACCGCTCACACCTGCCGCGCTGACCGCGGCCGTCGCGCCGGAGAGGGTCGAGTACTGCATGTACCAGGTGCCCATCATGACCATCGCGGTCTTGCCCGCGAGGAAGTCATTGTTGACGTCCGGGTACTGCTGCACACCCACGGCGCCCTTCTGGATGATGCCGTTGCTGAACATCGACTTGAAGGTGGAAAAGGCCTGCACGAGTGTCGGGTTGGTCCATGCGACCTTGCCCGCGACGGCCTTCGACCAGACGCCGGGCTTGATGCTGTCGGCGATGGCGTGCACGAGATCCTGGTTGAAGCCGTTATCACCGGCGCCCTGCTCGAAGCAGGTTGCACCGTGTGAGGCGAACGCCTTGCAGACAGTGACCCAGTCTGCGAACGTCTTCGGCGGGGTCAGGTTGTACTTGGCGAAGAGCGTGGGGTTGATCCAGACCGAGCCGGCGAACGTCGAGCCAACGGAGAGCGCCGCGAGCTTGCCGCTCGTGGTCGTGAGTCCGGCGGGTCCGATCGCGGCGACCTTGGACTTCCAGTCACTTCCGAGTGCCTTCGTGATGACCGGCGTCAGGTCGACTGCGGAGCCCTGGTAGGCCTCGACCGAACCGATGCCGCCGCCGGGAGCCATGTTGAAGACATCCGGTCCGACGTTCGACGCGAGCGCCGGACGGATGGCGGCGTCGTAGCTGGCCGTTGCGACCTGCTTGTATGTGACGTGGATGTTCGGGTACACCTTATTGAACGCTGCGATGTATGCCTTACCGACGCCGATCTCCGGCGTCCAGCCCCACCAGGTGATGGAGCCCTTGGTTGCGGAGTCTGTGCCGCTCGAGCTCGTGCTGCTGCAGCCGGTGAGTGCTGCGACAGCGAGCCCGACAGCGACTGCTGCCGCGACTACGGACTTCGCCCGCCTCGGGGCGGGGCGCAAACCAAACATGATTGCCTCTTTCTCTTCCACTTCGTTGGGGGGTTGGCGGCAGACGCGGGGATTTCGCGACGTGGCGCCGACCTGTTGACGATAAGTAGTGCAAAAACTATTGTCAATCTTTAGCCCAAACTAGGAAAACTTTCGTTAGTGTGAGCCCCGTGACAGACGCCACACTGGCAGTAAGCCGAATGCAGGAGCAGGACACCAAGCGATGACGACGAATTCCGCGAAACCGGCCAGGCCGGTCACCCTCGATGTCGTGGCACGCGAAGCCGCAGTGTCGCTGGCGACGGCATCCAAGGTGCTCAACGACAAGCCGGGAGTCTCGCCTCAAACGCGGGAGCGTGTGGCTGAGGTGCTGCAGAAGCACGGCTACATGAAGCGGGGAACGGCGCAGGTCTACGCACCGGCCATCGAGCTGGTGTTCGGCGCGCTCGACGGGGCATGGCCGATCGAGCTGATCCGCGGCGCGGTGCAGGTCGCAAGCGAGAACGGGTTCGGCATCCTGGTCACCGAGAGCGGGCACGAGCATGCGGCTGCTCCCGAGTGGATCGGACCGGTGCTGCAGCGCCAGCCAGCCGGGGTCATCCTCGTCGCGTCCAATCTCGCGGAAGACGCCAAGTACCAGCTGCGTTCGCGCAACATCCCGTTCGTCATCGTCGACCCGGCTGGCGACCCGGCCGATGACGTGCCCTCCGTGGGGTCGACGAACTGGGCAGGGGGAGTGCAAGCCACCCGTCACCTGATCGAGCTCGGGCACACGCGCATCGGCGTGATCGCGGGGCCGGAGTCACTGCTCGCGACCCGCGCCCGCATCGCCGGCTATCGCTCGGCGATGGACGAGGCCGGTCTGCCGGTGGACGAAGCGCTGGTGCTCCGGCGCGAGTACGGGCTGGAGGAGAGCCCGGAAGCCGGGCTCCACATGCTCGCTCAGCCCAATCGGCCAACAGCGATCTTCGCCACGAGCGACGTCAAGGCGCTCGCAACGTACGAGGCGGCGCGCACGCTCGGCATCAGCATCCCGAGCGAACTCTCGATCGTCGGCTACGACGACCTGCAGTTCGCGCGCTGGGCTGGGCCTGCGCTCACGACCATCCGCCAGCCGCTCTTCGAGATGGCGCAATCTGCGGCACGGCTGGTGATCGCCATGCGCAGCGGAAGCACCCAGGGCGGCCGCGTCGAACTCGCGACCTCCCTGGTGCTGCGGGCGAGCACACAGGCCCTGGCTTAGGTCGGGACTAGGCTGCGGGCTTGGCGGGCGAGTGCCAGTTGGCGCGGCCGTCGATCTCGATGATCGAGATGAGCAGCGTGTCTGCCCGGATGCCGAGCGCCGTCGTGTTCTCGACCATCGCCGCGTACATCGCCGCCTTGGTCTCCGGCGAGTAGCCCTCGGAGGCCAGCACCTCGATGTAGATGATGTCGTCGCGATCGGCCTCGGGGAACGTGCGGCTGAAGACGAGTTCGCCATCGTCGTGCAGCGTGAAGATCTGGAACAGGTCGTCTTCTGGCATCACCAGCCCGTCGACGAGGCTCTTGTGCAGGGCGGCGCTGATGTCGTGCATCTGCGGTCGCCTGCGCTGGTGCATGTCGATGTGAACGTGGGGCACGGTTCTCCTTGGTGGTTGAGTCGTTCGCTACGGTAACCAGCGGGTCGAACCACCGTCAACTTTTAGAGGAGAATGCGAAAGTTTTCTTTGGTGAAAGCGGCGGCGGGAGACATCCCGAAGTCGTTGTCGGATCGCCTGACGTCGTGCGGCGCGATTGCGCCGACGGCAACCGAGGACGGATGGCGACTCGCCGTCAGTCGCGCGCGAACAGCCCGGTGTGTCGCAATCCGTCCTCGGTTATGTGCGAACCGTCGACGCGGATGCGGGAGGTGCGTCGTCGGTTGCGGGAGAAACGTCGACGGATGCGGGCAGCGCGGCGAGGTCGACGATGCGATCGGTGTCGTGGATGTCGGCGCCGCGGTGTGTCACGAGCACGGTGACCTGGGCGTGCGTCGCAGAACGCAGGTCGGTCATGAGGGCAGCAGCCGTGTCGCTGTCGAGGTGCGCGGTCGGCTCGTCGAGGAGCACGACGTCGGCGCGGGTGAGGAGCGTGCGGGCGACGGCGACGCGCTGGCGCTGTCCGCCGGAGAGGTGAGAGCCCTCCGAGCCGACGGGGGTGTCGAGCCCGGCGGGAAGGGAGTCGAGCAGGTCGCCGAGGCCGACCCGTCTGAGAACGCCGGCCAGCTCGGCTTCGGTCGGGGCGTCATCCCTTGGCCTGGCCAGCAGCAGGTTGGCGCGCAGCGTCGAGTCGAAGAGGTGGGCATCCTGTGGCGACCAGGCGATACGGCTGTGGAGCTCACTGCCGGACATTGCGCGGGTGTCGATGCCGTCGAGCGCGTATTCGCCAGCGTCTGGTGCCAGGTAACCGAGCAGGAGGGTGAGCAGGGTGGACTTGCCCGATCCGGATGGCCCCTCGACGACCAGCCAGTCGCCGGGCGCGGCGGTTGCGGTGAGCCCACTGAACACGGGATGCCGGGCTCCCGGCCAGCGCGCCGCAAGCGACGAGAGCCGCAGGCCGCTGTCGGCGGCAGGCAGTGTCGCGAGGGCACCGGTGACGGCTGCGGAGCCCGATGCGAATTCCGCATCGGCGTGCGCACGCTCCTCCTCAAGCCCCGCAACGACCCCCGCGTCGGTCACCCCGGCTGCGGTAGCCAGCGCGGCGGCGAGGGTCGGCCACAGCTGCACCGCCGAGACGACCGCAAGCAGGGGCTCGATCATGGCGAGCGGCAGCAGCACGACCACGGCGACGATCTCGCCCGGCAGCGTGCCCGCTCGCACGGCGGGCAGCGCCACCGGAAGCATGAGCACCGCGGTCGCGCAGCTCACCAAGACGACGATGGCGTGGCCGATTCCCATGGCGCGCGCGCTTCGGGCTGCCTTGGCGCTGGCGGCCCGATCGAGAGTTGCGAGTTCGCGGCGGGCCGAGGCATCCACCCCGTTTGCGCGCAGGTCGACGGCCGCGGCCACCAGCGCTGCGAACCTCCTGCTCACCCGCGAGGCGATGCGCGCACGATCGATGCCAGCATGACGATCGGCGCGGATGGCGACGAAGGGTGCGACGACCAGGCAGGCGCCGAGGCTGGCGGCGAGCAGCGGTACGGCGGGCGCATGCAGGAGTGCCGTCGCGACGATCGCGGCGGCGGCGGTGAGCACCCCGGTTGCGATCGGCAGCACGACGCGCGGTGCCAGATCGCGGATGCGGTCGGTCGTGATCACGAGGTAGTCGATTGTGGTGCCGCCGCGCAGCAGCTTGCGCGATGACGCGCCCAGCGAGGCGATCGAGCGCCAGATGCGCAGCCGGAGCAGGTCGGTCGATCGCAGGATCGCGTCGTGGGAGGCGAGCTGCTCCGCATAGCGCAGCACCGAGCGGCCGATGCCGAAGAAGCGCACGCCGACGATCGCCACCATCAGGTACATGATCGCGGGATGCTCGCTCGCCCTCACGATCAGCCAGCCGGACACCGCGGTCAGCGAGACGGCGAACAGGGTGGCGCCGAGCCCGAGGATGGCAGCGGAGAGGAAGCGCGCGCGGGCCGCGGAGACGAATCCAGCCAGCATCCTGAGCGCGTCGATCGTGCTGGTGGTCTTGCCGCCGGATGTTGCGACCGGCTCGCTCGGCACGGCCGCCGCATTTGCGATCGAGCCTCCGCGGGCGGTGGCCGAACCGAGAGCGGCGGCAACCGGTGCGGCAGAGGACTCGTGACCAACGACGATGTGATGATCCGCCAGCGCGGTCACCTTCGCGTCATGCGAGACGATCACCATGGTGATCGTGCCGCGCAGCTCCTCCAGTTCGCGTAGGACGGCAGCGGAGCTGGCGGCGTCCAGGTGCGCCGTTGGCTCGTCGAGCAGCAGCACCTCGGCGCCGGCATCCACTCGCAGGAGTGCGCGCACGAGCGCGACGCGGCGCAGTTCGCCCGGGCTCAGCTGGGCCGGGTCATCCTGCAGGAGCCCACCCAGTCCGAGGCGCCCGCACAGTTCGTCGATGCGCGAGTCGAGCAGTTCGCACGGGATCCCGTCACCGTAGGCGCGTAATTCCTCGAGCACCGTGTCGCTGGCGGCAACCGGATGCTGTGGCAGGAGCGCGATGAGCGTCTGGTCGATTCCGCGGACGACCCCGACCACGCTCGCCTCGTCAGTGCCGTCCGCCAGGCGCCCAGCCAGCACCTCGATGAGCGTCGACTTGCCGGTGCCGCTTGCGCCGAGGATGGCCGTGACCGACCTGCGCCCGATGGTGGCGGTGAGTTCGCGGATGGCGGGCCGCGTGCGCTCGGCGTACGTAACGGTGAGATTCGTGATCTCAATCCCGCCGACCGCGGTTGCGCGGGTGAACACCGATCGCGCGAGCGGCGCATCCAGGATTGCGCGGGTCGCGCGCAGTGCCGCCAGTCCGTTCTCGGAGGCGTGGAACGCCGACCCGAGCTCCCGGAAGGGCGCGTAACACTCCGGCGCGAGGATGAGCGCGAGGAGCCCAACCTCGAGCGGCAGCGAACCGTTCACGAGCCGGAGGCCGACGAAGACCGCGACAACCGCGACAGAGATGGTCGAGATCAGCTCGAGCACGAGTGACGACAGGAAGGCCTGGCGCAGCGTCACCATGGTCTTCGCGCGGTAGTCGGTCGAGATGCGCTCGAGTGCATCGGTCTGCTCCTCGACTCGCCCGAGGCCGACCAGCACGGGAAGCCCGCGCGCGAGCTCGACCAGGTGATCGGATAGCGTCGCGAGCGCGCGGGCTGCCGCAGATATGCGCTCGCGCGTATGTAGCCCGACGAGCGCCATGAAGACCGGGATGAGCGGAACCGTAACCACGATGACGACGGCGCTGACCCAGTCAGCCGCAAGGATGCGCGCGCCGACCAGCAGCGGGATGACCGCGGCGTTCATCACCGCGGGCAGAACGCTTCCGTAGTATTCGTCGAGGTCGTCGAGGCCCTTGGTCGCCAGCACCGTGGATGACCCGACCGGCGCCCTTCCGCCCGCGAGCAGTCGCTCAGCCAACTGTGAGCGCAGCGCCTCCTTCGCGCCGAGGGCCGCTCGCGCGGCCGCGACCCGACCCAACCAGGCGAGCAGCCCTCGGGCGAGCGCGGCCACAAGCCCCCACGCCAGCGCGGCCTTCCACGCATCCGAGCCGTCGATCACACTGACGATGCCCGTCGCGACCGCCTGGGCAAGGACGACGAGCGCGAGCCCCTTGGCCGCCGCGATGATCCCGAGCCGGTAGAGCGTACCGATGCCACCCGGGCCGAGGCCGGCGCCGCTCGTGCGTGCGCCGACCCGCGGCATCCTGAGGTTCATCGCTTGGTGCCGGGCACCGCGTCGCGGATCGCCGGGCGCACGATGTGCGCCTCCGGAATGTGCGTCTCGGCGATTCGTTTGCGGAACACCCAGTAGCTCCAACTCTGGTAGGCGATGACGACGGGGAGTCCGAAGGCCGCGACCACCGACATGACAGCAAGGGTGTACGGCGCACTCGACGCGTTCTCGATCGTGAGGTCGAACGAGTGCGAGATGGTCGACGGGAGGACAACCGGATACACCGCCCCGAAGATGGATGCCGCCCCGAGCGCGAGGAACGCCGCGAAGCCGATGAATGCCCGGCCCTCGTGTCCGCTTCGCGCGCCGAGCCATCCGAAGACCGCCGCGGCGACGGTGATCGGCACGAGCGCCCAGGTGAGGGGTTTGCCGTGCTCGACCTGGATGAGCAGCACCCAGGCGGTGAGTGGCAGCAACAGGAGCGGCGACCACCTCGTGACGAAACGGCGCATCGCGACCCGCACGGTGCCATCCGATTTCAGGCCGAGGAAGGTGGCCGAGTGCACGAGGCAGAAGCCGACGACCGCGAGGCCGCCGAGGACTGCCGGAACGGTCAGCCAGACGAAGGGGCCGCCCACCCGGTCGCCGTTCGCGTCGAGCGGCAGGCCGGTCGTCGTGAGCATCAGCAGCGCACCGATGCCGAATGCCACAACGAGCGAACCGATCGCGATCCCGTAATCCCAGAACCGCGCCCATCTCGCGCTCGCCCCCTTGCCGCGGTATTCGATGCCGGCCGCGCGGAAAATGAGGCCGACGAGCACGAGCGTCACCGGGATGTAGAGGGTCGAGATGAGCGCCGCGTACCAATACGGGAAGGCAGCGAAGATCGCGGCCCCCGCCGTGACCAGCCACACCTCGTTACCGTCCCAGACGGGGCCGATCGTGTTGAGCATCACCCGGCGCTGCACATCGTTGCGCGCGGAGAACAGCATGTGCATACCCACGCCGAGGTCGAATCCCTCGAGCAGCAGGTAGCCGATCCAGAGGACGGCGACGAGTACGAACCAGAGCGTTGGCAGGAAGTCCACGGGGTGCTCCTTCTAGTACGCGAACGACAGGACGTCGCGCTCGCTGGATGGGATGTGCGCAGAGGGGTCGCCGTCGTCCGGTGGCCCACTCGGCGGGTCAGCCGGTGGCGCATCGAGCTCGGGCATCGCAGACACGACGCCTCCGCGCACGTAGCGGAAGAGCACGCGCACCTCGAATATGGCCAAGAGCGCATATACCGAGGTGAGGGCGATCGTCGAGAACAGCAGCTCGCCTGCTGTGACACCGGGGGAGACGGCGGCCGCGGTGAACATGAATACTCCGTCGACGCCCGTTGGGTTCGGCGCAACCACGAACGGCTGGCGTCCCATCTCGGTGAAGATCCAGCCGGCCGAGCTCGCGGCGAAGGGCGCGAGGATGCCGACGAGGGCCAGCCGCATCAGCCAGCGCGCCCGCGGCACGGTTCCTTTTCGCGTCATCCAGAGGGCGACGGCAGCGGCGAACGCGGCAAGCGCGCCGAAGCCGATCATCAGTCGGAAGCCCCAGTAGGTGACGGCCATGAGAGGCACGTACTGGATCTTCTCGCCGGCACGGCTGCCGTAGATCGACTTGTCTGGCAGGTACGTGCCGTACTTCTTCTGGTATTCGGGCACGAGCGAGTTGACGCCCGTCACCTTGGTGGTGAAGTTGCCCTTCGCGAGGAACGACAGCACGCCCGGAATCTCGATCAGGCTCTTCACCTGGCTGCAGTCCTTCGCGCCGACGTTGCCGATCGCGAGCACCGAGAAGCCGGTGCCGTTCTCGCACGCGGCCTCCGCAGCGGCCATCTTGAGCGGCTGCTGCTGGAACAGCAGCTTGCCCTGCGCGTCCCCGGTGATCGCGACCCCACCGAAGCCGACGATCGCAACGATCGCTCCCACTCGCAGCGACCAGATCCAGACGGCGTGGTCCCCCGCATCGCGGCCACGGACATCCGGTGCGCTCCCCACGATGACGCGACCGGTCGCATCGACGGTATCGATGCCATCTCGCCTGCGCTGCCAGAGGTGATACCAGGAGATGCCGAGCAGGAATGCACCGGCCACCGCAACCGAGGCGGTGAGGGTGTGGCTGAACGTGGTGAGCGCCGTGTTGTTGGTGAGCACAGCCCAGATGTCGTACATGACGGGCTTACCGTGCACGAGCTTGACGCCGACGGGATGCTGCATCCACGAGTTCGCGACCAGGATGAAGAATGCGGATGCGACGGAGCCGAACACCGCGATGCAGAGGGTTGCGAGGTGGAGCTTCTTCGGCAGGCGGCCCCAGCCGAAGATCCAGAGGCCGAGGAAGGTCGACTCGAAGAAGAAGGCGAGGAGGCCCTCCATGGCCAGCGGGGCGCCGAAGACGTTGCCGACGAAGCGCGAATACTCGCTCCAGGCCATGCCGAATTGGAACTCCTGCACGAGCCCCGTCGCAACCCCGGCGATGAAGTTGATGAGGTAGAGCTTGCCCCAGAACTTCGTCATCCGAAGCCAGCGCTCGTTGCCCGTACGCACCCAGCGCCACTGCATGCCGACGATCACCGGCCCGAGCCCGATTGTGAGCGGCACCATGAGGAAGTGGTAAACGGTGGTGATTCCGAACTGCCATCGAGCGATTTCGAGCGGATCCACGCTGTTCTCCTTCGCATTTCTACGACTCGTAGAACTGATTTCTACGCCAGTGTAGAACAACTTGGGGCAGATTTCTACCATGTGTAGAAATCGGCTATGCTGAACGGGCAGTATGAAAGAAACGGGATACAAATGGCCACTTTGGGAGACCTCGAACGGTCGGTGATGAACCTGCTGTGGGCATCCGATTCTCCGCTAACGGCCTACGAGATGCAGGACGCCCTCGCGGCGAACTCGGCCAAACCTCTCGCCGCGACAACAGTGCTGACGGTCCTGTCCAGGCTGGAGAAGAAGGGCTTCGTCTCCCGCGAGCGCACCACGCGCCCACACCGCTACATCGCCGCCGCATCGCGCGACGACCACGTGGCAGAGCTCATGCACGAGGTGCTCGGCGGGGCGACTGACCGGGTCGCCGTGCTCGAGCGCTTCGTCGGTCAGGCCACGCCGGCCGAGGCCGCCGCACTGCGCAAACTGCTGTCCGAGCGCTAGGCGCCGGAAGTGCTCGCTTCGGCCATCCTGCTTGGCGTGCTCGCGGTCGTGCTCGCGTGGCCGGTGCCAATCCTCCTTGGTCGCGCGGCGTGGCCTCGGCGGGCTCCGGCGATCGCCCTCCTCCTGTGGCAGTCGATCGCGCTGGCTGGTGGCCTCTCGATGATCGGTGCCCTGCTCGCCCTTGGGCTGCTTCCGTTCGGCGACACGCTCATCCGCGGCATGCGCGGGCTGGTCGACGCTGTGCGGGATGGCGCGACCCTGTCCGCCGCCGACGCGCTGTACCTGCTGGCCGCCGGTGCAGCTGTCCTCCTCGCGGTGCACCTCGTTCTCAACCTGCTACTCACGATCGTGAGCACGGAGCGCCAGCGACGGCGCCACCGCCAGCTGGTGACCCTGCTCGGATCCCCCGACCCCGCCAGGCCCGGCACCCAGCTCATCGACAACGCCGCTCCGATCGCGTACTGCCTGCCCGGGGCGCGCTCGATCACGGTCTTCTCTGCCGGGCTCATCGAACTGCTCCGACCGGATGAGCTCAGCGCCGTCATCGCCCACGAACGCGCGCACGTGAGCCAGCGGCACGACCTGCTGCTCATCGCATTCCGTGCGTGGCATATGTCGCTCCCGTGGTTTCCGATCGCTTACCGGGCCGAGCGTGAGGTCGGCGCACTGGTCGAGATGCTGGCGGATGACGAGGCGCGGCGAACCGCCGAGGATGCCACCCTCGCGTCGGCCATCGCGCTGGTCGCGGGCGCTCGGACGGATCTCGAGGATGCACTGGTCGACCGTCCAGCAATGCCCGTCGCAACCGCGCACCAGACACACGACCGGGTTCGGAGGCTGCTCGAGCCGCGCCGTGCGATTGCTCCTGCGCTGCGCCTCGGGGTCGGTGTCATCGCGGTCGCACTGATTGCCGTGCCCACCATCCTGCTCCTTCTCCCCGTCGGATGACTTCGCTGGTCGAGTAGCTGCGCGAAGCCGGCGCTATCGAGACCAAGCCCGGGTATTGCGATCGTTCCCGGATGTTCACGCCCAGTTAAGCCACCGCCGGGTGCCGCGCGGAAAGGTGGAATGAGGCTCGCGTCTCGCGGGCCACGATGGGCGGTGAACTGATGGGCGTGTTCCTTGTCGTTGCGCTGGTGGTGCTGGTCGCGCTGGTGTTCGACTTCACCAACGGATTTCACGACACGGCCAACGCGATGGCGACATCCGTTGCGACAGGCGCGCTGAAACCCCGGGTGGCCGTGCTCATCTCGGCTGTCCTGAACCTGGTCGGAGCGTTCCTCTCGACGCAGGTGGCAAAGACGGTCTCTTCGGGCATCCTGAACGAGGACTCGAAGGGCATCCCGCACATCACCGTTGTCATGATCTTCGCGGGGCTGGTCGGTGCGGTGCTGTGGAACCTCGGCACGTGGTGGTTGGGCCTGCCATCCAGTTCGACGCACGCGCTGTTCGGCGGGCTGATCGGGGCCGCCATCATCGGTTCAGGGTTCAGCGCCGTGAATCTCGCGGGCGTGTTGTCGAAGATCGTCGTCCCTGCCCTCCTCTCCCCGTTTATCGCAGGCGCCGTCTCGCTCATTGCGACCTTCATTGCCTACCGCGTGACCAGGATGGCGCAGGTTGCAGGCGCGCAACGCGGGTTCCGCCACGCGCAGACGGTGTCTGCCTCACTCGTCTCCCTTGCGCACGGAACCAACGATGCGCAGAAGACGATGGGCGTCATCACGCTCACACTGATTGTGGCCGGCTACCAGTCGGCAAACACGGGACCGGAGGTTTGGGTGATCCTGGCCTGCGGGCTCGCCATTGCGACTGGCACATACACGGGTGGCTGGCGCATCATGCGCACGGTTGGCAAGCGCATCACCGACATCGAATCGCCACAGGGCTTCGCGGCAGAGACCAGCGCGGCCGCGACCATCCTGATCTCGTCGACCCTCGGCTTTCCGCTGTCGACGACCCAGGTCACCTCAGGGTCGGTCGTCGGCGCTGGACTCGGGAAGAAGCTGGCCTCAATCCACTGGGGTGTCGTCGGGCGCATCGCGATCGCCTGGATCATCACGCTCCCCGCTGCGGCGGTGGTCGGGGGAGTGTCGGCGTGGGCGGCCAGCTCAGGCACGCCGGGTCTCATCGCGGTGGTCATCCTGGCCGCGGCTGCGGCGGCCGGATTCCTGCTGCTGGCTCGCCGCAAACCGGTGACGAGGCACAACGTGAGTGAAGAGCCCTCGGATGCCGAGGAGCAGAGCCCCGCGGGTGAGCCCGCGATGAGCGCGAGGTAAAGACGATGATCGCATCAGCACAGACGGCGGCTTCAGCGTCGACGGGCGGATTCCTGGATGTCGACTGGAATTCGATCGCGCTCGTGTGCGTCGTGACGCTGGTCGCTGTAGTTGCAGTCGTGACGCTGTACTCGACGGGGATGCGGTTGCTCGCGGTCGGTTCGCCCGGCGACGGCAGTACGGCGACGAGTCCGCAGCGCCGACCGGTCATCGCGACCATCGGCGGTTATGCCTGCGTTGGTGTCGGCATTCTCGCTGTGCTCTACGGGGTTTACCTGGTCATCCCACTCTTCCATATGGCGTGACTAACCCGTCGGTCGAGTGGCGGCGCAGCCGGAGACTACTCGACCAGCGGGTGACCCCGTGTTGGCGGGTGTAACCGAGGACGAATTGCAACACGCCGAGTTGTTGGGGCGCGGACGTCGGCAAGTCGCAATTCGTCCTCGGTTAGCTGCATCGCGGAGGGTGGTTTCGACGAGACGAGCCCACGTCGTAGCTTGGTCTCGATAACGCCGGCTCCGCGCGGCTACTCGACCAGCGGGTTTGGACGCGCGGCTACTCGACCAGCGGGTTTGGACGCGCGGATACTCGACCAGCGGGTTTGGACGCGCGGCTACTCGACCAGCATCCTTGACGCCGATCCTGTGCAGGATGTCTACCATCTTTTACTCCTTCGACTTGCGCTCGTTCGATTGGTCTTGCGCTCGCTGGATGCTCTCGGCGATGCGCTTGATGCGCGACAGTCGGGCATCCCATGCCGTTCCGACCGCGGAAAGTTGTGCGACCGCACGCGCGAACTGAACGTCGTCGATGCGGTACCGCACCTCCCTGCCGACCGGGGCCACAGTGACCAGGCCGACGCGATCGAGCACTCCGAGGTGCTTGGCGACGGCCTGACGTGTGACAGGCAGCTGCTCGCTGAGGCTCGTGGCAGTCGACTCACCGCCCATGAGGAGCAGGTCGAGCATTCTGCGCCGGGTCGGGTCCCCGAGCGCCGACCAGAGGTCGTCGTCGACCTGCGGGGACCTCACCATGTCGCGAGCCCGCTGGCGTACGTGGCAAGCCGGGGGATGAAGTAGTTCCAGCCCTCAACGTGGTCGAGGTAGTTGCGCTCGAGCTCTGCCGCCTCCCAGCCCTGCTCGCGGAACCCGGTCTCGGTCATCCGCACCCTGGTGCCACTGCCGGCGGGCTCCAGCTCGAAGACGACGAGCATTGCGTTGTCATGCGACCCCGCTTCGGCGTACGCCCACCTGAACGAAAACCGGTGCGGGGGCTCGAGCTCAACAATGGTGATCGGCACGACGTTCGGCTCGGCGGACGCCGGACTATTGAACACGATGTGCCCCGAGGCGCCGACTGCCGTTTCGAGCTCGACCTCGTCCGGCCACCACTCCGCCAGATGCTCTGCACTGCTGATCACCTCGAACACGATCTCGGGAGAAGCGTCCACGTGGATCTCGTGTTCGATGCGTGCGTATTCCGTTTCCATGCCCATCCTGCCTTTGTGCAACGTGTGGTTGCATATCACGCTACCGGCCGAGCCCTGTATGTGCAACCCTTGGTTGCGTGATCCGTCCATCGCCCGCAGCGCCGACCAGCGCGGGCGGCCGCGTGAGCCTAGGCTCGATGTGGCGGCAGTCACAGGTCGTCGGTTCCCTGGAGAGTGATGAGTTCGGTTACGCAGCAGCCCCTCCGCCTTGGTTTGGACGATGCGGAGGCGATCCGTCTGCGGCAAGACTTCCCGTTGCTGTCTGAGCCAGTGAACGGGCACCCGCTCGTCTATCTCGACTCCGCTGCCACCACGCAGCGGCCGCTCCGGGTTCTGGATGCTGAGCGGGAGTTTCTCCTGCACTGGAACTCGGCGGTACACCGCGGCGCACACACGCTTGCGGCCGAGGCCACCGAGCAATTCGAGGATGCGCGTGCCACCGTCGCACGCTTCGTGGGCGCGGCGCCGAACGAGATCATCTGGACCTCCAATGCCACGGAAGCCCTGAACCTGGTCGCGTATTCGATCTCCAACGCATCGCTCGGCCGTGGTGGTCAAGAGGCGGACCGCTTCCGCATTGGCGCAGGCGACGAGATCGTGGTGACCGAGATGGAGCATCACGCGAACCTGATCCCCTGGCAGGAGCTCGCAGCCCGAACGGGCGCAACGCTGCGGGTCATCGGCCTCGATGATGAGGGCGGCCTGCTCATGGACCAGGCGGCAGAACTCATCGGCGAACGCACCAGGCTGGTCTGCGTCACCCACGTCTCGAACGTTCTCGGCACCATCAACCCGGTCGCTGTCATCGTCGCGCTCGCCCACGCCGCTGGCGCGCTGGTTGTGCTGGATGCCTGCCAGTCTGCGCCACATCGCCCGCTGGATGTCGTGGCTCTCGGCGTGGACTTCGCCGCATTCTCCGGCCACAAAATGCTCGGCCCAACCGGCATCGGCGTGCTCTACGGCCGCGCGGAACTGCTCGACGCCATGCCCCCGTTCCTGACCGGCGGCTCGATGATCACCGAGGTCACCCTCGAGGGTGCGAAGTACCTTCCTGCACCACAACGATTCGAAGCAGGCACCCAGCGCGTGTCCCAGGCCATCGGTCTTGCGGCCGCTGTTCGATACCTGGATGCGGTGGGGCTGACGCGCATCCACGATCGCGAGAGCGAACTCGCGGGCCGCATGCTGGCCGGTCTCGAGGGGCTGCCGGGCATCCGGGTCCTTGGGCCCGGGCTTGGCGTCGAACGGGCCGGGCTAGCGAGCTTCGTGGTCGAGGGCGTACACGCCCACGATGTCGGGCAGTACCTGGATGACGTCGGCATAGCCGTACGAGTCGGCCACCACTGCGCGCAGCCGCTTCACCGTCGTTACGGAGCCACGGCGACGACCCGGGCCAGCGCGTACCTCTACACGACGACGGCTGAGGTCGACGCGTTCGTCGAGAGGGTGGCCGGCGTGCGCGACTTCTTCGGAGCGCGATCGTGAGCGGGCTCGAGGACCTCTATCGTGAGGTGATCCTCGATCACGCGCGCTCGCCGCACGGTTTCGGCCTGCACGAGGGCGCGGCCGCAGATTCGCACCAGGTGAATCCGACCTGCGGCGACGAGGTGACCGTTCAGCTGCACATGAGCGAGAGCGGCGACATTGGCGAGATCAGCTGGGAGGGCCATGGCTGCGCAATCTCCCAGGCATCGACCTCCATCCTTGCGAGTCTCGTGCACGGTGACGACCCGGAGTTGCTGCGCCGGCGCGTAGCCGCCTTCCGCGAACTGATGCAATCGCGGGGCGAGGCCGAGGGCGATGAGGACCTGCTCGGCGACGCCGTCGTATTCCAGGGCGCTTCTCGGTATGTTGCGCGAGTCAAGTGCGCGATGCTCGGCTGGGTCGCGACAGAGGATGCCCTGGCGAGGCTCGGCTGAGAGTTTCGCCCTAGTCGGCGCGACCCATGGTCGGCACGCTGTCGAGGCGGTTCTCGGTTGCGCCGGCGGTGTCGGTGTGGAGCTCCTCGGCGCCCGGGGCGCCCGTGACGGTCAGATCGGCAAGCTCGCCGTTACCCCACTGGATGAAGTACCGGTAGACATCCGCTTCGACCTGCGAGATTGCCTGGGCGGCTGAGACCGCCCCCCACGCCCCGAGGAGGTAGCTGATGCGGCCCCCGCTGTCGCGGAGCACCCTGTCGACCCTGCGATTGCGCATCGCCTACACCATCCAATTCCGATACGACGACGGGACAATCATTCGTCCCGGCGTAACTCCCCACTTAAGAGACACGTTCGGGCCCGCGCTATGACGCCGTCCTGGCAAAATCGGCCGGCAGCGCCGGTCTCGCTTGATGTAGTGAGTATTCGTCCATAGACTCGCCGTATAGAGCGACCCCGACATTGCTTTTGATCCAGGCCGACGGAACGACGCCCGATGGGCGTCGGACGCGGCGAATCGGAGTGATAACGGAAGTGGAGCTCTTCTCATGCGCATTCACAAGAGAGTCTGGCTATTGGCCGCCATCGTGGCGGCACTGGCATTGGCCTCGTTCCCCCAGGCAGCCAACGCGGCCAGCAAGAAGTGGGGCGTCCTTAAAATCTCGGTCGGCGGAACCTATCGAGGATTCGCCGACGGTACGGCATCGACGACCACGGTGAACCTGAAGAACACGTCTCGCTACTCCGGCACGGCGTACATGCCGTCGAGGGTCGAGACCGAGTGGTACTTCCACGACGAGGTCCAGGACCCGGATGGCGTCTACCACACGAGTTGGACCTACCACGATCGAGGTGACACCCCCGTCGCGAAGTCCATGGCGACGCACATCGCGACGGTGCAGATCAAGCTGCGGAACGACGCCAGTTCTGCCCGGGCGGAACCTCGCATCTGCCTGCCCAAACCGTGGGGTGTTCCGGTCCCGTGTTCGGGCACCTCCATCCTCACGATGTCGTACTAGGCAGCGGGTGAGCACAACGCTGGTTGTGGACTCAGTCGGTCGACGCTACGGGCGTCGATCGGCTGTGGCCGACCTGAGCTTCGAGTGGGACTCCGGGGTGCTCGGCGTCGCCGGGTCGAACGGGAGCGGAAAGTCGACCCTGCTGGGAATGTGTGCCGGCGTCATCCCGTCGTCGTCCGGCTCGGTGACGCTGGTCGCCGATGAGGTCGCGAGTTCTCCCCGGGCGGGCAGAGTCGGCTACGTTCCCCAGCAGTTCGGGTTTCCGCGGTCGCTGCTGATTGCCGACATGGTCGCATACTCTGCATGGCTGCAGGGAGTCGCAAACCCGTCGGTGGCGGCTTCGCAAGCGCTGCAGGCCGTCGACCTGCAGGATGTCGCGCGCCTGCCACTCGGCAAGGCGTCCGGTGGCATGGCGCGTCGCGCGGGAATTGCGGCCGCGCTCGTCTCGCGGCCAGACGTGCTGGTGCTCGACGAGCCGTCCTCCGGAGTGGATGTCGAGCAGCGCGAGGTCCTGCGCTCCGTCATCCGCGCCCAGGGGGCCGAGCGTCTCGTGCTGATGAGCAGCCACATCGGCGACGACTTCACCGCTGCGTGTCGTGAGCTCATCATCCTCGATCGCGGGCGGCTGGTCTTCTCGGGGACTCCCGCCGACGCGATCGAACTGGGTGGGGCTGGCTCGATCGAGAAGGCGATCGTCGAGATCCCGCGATGGTCGGAGAAGCGGGCGTGAGACACCTCGTTCGCAGCACATTCACCCTCTCGTTCGGTATCCCGTTCGCCCTGTTCGTGCTCCTGGACGGATTCGTGTTGGTGACCGACCTACGCTGGGTCGGCGAACTCGGATGGACGGTCGACTGGGCGAATGCCGGTCTCTTCGTCTCTGCCAGCCTGCTCGCCGGGCTCGTCGCATTCGTGTCGAACCCGTTCTTCGCATCCGGGTTTCGGCAGGTCGCGCAGGCCGATTCCGGGATCGCGAGGGTCAGACTCTTCGCGTCCGTCTGGCTGCGGAACCTCGTGCTCGGGCTGGCCGGCCACGCCGTCGTGGTCGGTGTGGCCCTGGCCATCACGGCGTCGACAGGGCCAACCGACGCGATCCTTCCCCTTGCCTTCGTCTACGCGCTCCTTCCCATCGTCATCTTCGTCACCCTCGGCACGCTGGCCAGCGCCTACGCGCCGAGCCCCCTCGTCTCGGTGCTCGTCGTCGGTCTCGCGTACCTCCTGTCGTACAACGCGGCGTCCGCCGGCCTGCAGCTTCCGCTCGTCGTCGGCGGCGAGGAGGCAGGGATGGTCGGGCTCGAGTTTTCGACGTCCAGTGCGCTGGTCTGGGCCGGCGTCGCGTTCGCGATCACGGGCATCCTGTTCGTGGCGGGGTTGCTTGTCGCCCTCGCCCGTCGGAGCAGCATCGCGGCGGGCGTCACCGTGCTCGCGTGCCTGGTTGCCTTCGCCGGGCCGACGCTTGCGGGGCTTCACCTTCCCAGCCGGGTGGAAACCACCGGCAGGCCACTCGCGCTGGTCTGCGCGGGATCCGCGCCGCGGGTGTGCGTTGCTCGTGGTCACACGCGTCAGCTGACGCGCATCGCGGGTCGGGTCGACGAGGCGACCGTGCCCTTCCGACAGGCGGGTGTGGACTTCACCGGGGTGAGCCTCGAGGAGCAGGGCGACAGCTACGTGCCGGGCAAGGGCATCCTGGATCTCAGCTCGAGTGATCTCGATCTCGGCGACTTCGCGGGCCGGGACTACGTGCAGGCACTCACGAAGCCCAGGGACTGCGCCGCGCTCTGGGGCGACCGTATAGGCAACGGAGCGGGCGACGGGCGCAGCGCGACATCCTCGACGAGACTGCTCGACCTGGCCGACGCCCTCACCGATTGGGGGTACGCGCGGCTGAGTCCAGCTGGCCGCACCGAGCCCAACAGCCACCACGACGACGCGTGGGCGCATCTGGCATACACGGCGCTGGCGCACTGCAGTGTTTCGTCCTCACTCGCCGCGACGATCAAGAAGTGACGAACAGGAAGTGAGGCCTGCTGGCGGGGCGTCCTGGATGCCGCACCTGCGCGACCGGTGGATCGTCGGTCTGACCGCGGGTCGGCTGGTCATCGCGCTGATCCTGCTCGTGGTCCCGACGCTCGTACCCATCCCGGGGAGTGACAGGGTGCAGCCGATCGCGATCTTCGTTCCGATTGCGGTTGCCGTGCCTGCGGCGCTCTCGCTGCGGGAGCGGCTCGCCTGGCTCGGAACCGGCGTCGCCGCGCGTCGGCTCGGCATCCTCAGGATGTCGACGAGTTTCGTCGCCGACGCTGTCGTGCTCGGAACATGCTCTGTGCTCGCCGACGTGGTGAGCGCGCCCGGGGTTTCGCTGTCCGCAGCGGTAGCGTGTGCCGCAGCGGTGGAGGGAGTCGCATATCTCACCGCTGTCGCGTCGGTGCGGTTCGCGTGGCTGGTCGCGGCCACGCTCGGGGCCATCGCCCTGCTCGGCCTGCCGCCGAGCGGCATCCCGCTGGCCTTTTCGATGCCGACATGGCTCGGTGCGAGCGTATTCGTGCTCGGGTTCGTCGCGTACGGACTGTTGTCCCTTCGTCGAATCGTCGTTGCTGATCCCGGGTGACCGTTCTGCGGCCTATGCCCCGCCGCCTACGGAACGCTCGGCGCCAGACCGCCCGCGTTCCGAAGCGCGGAAGCATCGGTTGCGGGAGGTCGGCCGAATGCGCGCCGGTAATCGCGGCTGAACTGCGACGGGCTTCCATAGCCGACGGCGTACCCGATTGCTGCGACGTCATCCGGCTCGGTGAGCATCAGCGCGCGGGCTTCGCGCAGCCGCAGCTGCTTCTGGAACTGGATCGGCGACATCGAGGTGGCCGACCGAAAGTGCCGGTGGAAGCTGGACTCGCTCATCCCCGCCCTTCGCGCGAGATCGGCGACGAGGAACGGCTCGGCGTAGTGCTCGCGCATCCACTTGATGGCGCGAGAGATATGGGCGAGGCTGCCATCGGCAAGGCCGATCTGACGCACGGTCGCGCCCTGGTCGCCGGTGAGCAGCCGCCAGGCGATTTCGCGCTCGATTCCGGGCGCGAGCGCCGGGATATCGTCCGGTCGATCGAGAAGGCGCAACAGTCGAACGACCGGATCGAGCAGTTCGATCGGTGCATCGCTGATGACGAGGCCGCTGAATCCGCCTGGTCTTGCGACGCTGTTCGTCTCGAGGAGCAGTGCGGCGATCAGGGCCGGCCCGAGCGCGATACTGACGACCACGAACGGCGCTTCTTCACTCGCGTCCAACACGAAGCCGGTGACGGGAAGGTCGACGGACGCCACAACGTACTGCCCGGCCGTGTAGTCGTAACTCCTGCTGCCGAGCACAGTGCGCTTGGTTCCTTGCGCGACAATCGTGAGCGAGGGCTCGAAGACACTGGCAGCGGGCTGGGTCGTCGAGCCGACGGCGGCGATCGAGACGCCATCGAGAAGACCGCGCCGGATCGCACCGCCCGCGTGCGCGACGATGATCGACTTCAGTTCGTCGAGTTGTTGCACGCTTCAGCCAACCACGGCGCCGCATCCTGGCACAATCGGCGTACGCACATTCCGGGCGAAGTTGACGGGAATGTGCAGCTGGACGGGAGCAATCGTCTACCAGCGATGCGGGGCGCGTGCTGACATGGAATGAAGCTGAATCCACACCTCGAAAGGCACCACAATGAAACGACGCACACTCGGCAGCACCGGATGGTCAGTCAGCGAATTCGCGCTTGGCACAATGATGTTCGGTGCGATGGGAAACACCGATCTCGATGACTCGATCCGCATCATCCACAGCGCGCTGGATGCCGGGATCAACTTCATCGACACCGCAGACGTCTACTCGATGGGCCAGTCGGAGGAGATCGTCGGCCAGGCACTCAAGGGTCGCCGGGACGATGTCGTGCTTGCGACGAAGTTCGGGCTTCCGATGGGAGACGACCCGAACAACAGCGGTGGATCGCGACGCTGGATCATCCGCGCGGTCGAGAGCAGCCTCACGAGGCTCGGAACCGACTACATCGACCTGTACCAGATGCACCGGCCCGACCACCTCACCGCAATCGAGGAGACCCTCTCGGCCCTCGACGACCTGGTGCGAGCCGGCAAGGTGCGGGCGATCGGTTCGTCGACGTTCCCGGTGGAGGAGATCGTCGAGGCCCAGTGGTCGGCCGATCGCCATGGCACGGAGCGCTTCATCACCGAGCAGCCGCTGTACTCGATCTTCAATCGCGCGCTGGAGGGCCACGTCTTCCCCACCATCGAGCGCTACGGGATGGGCGCCCTCACCTACAGCCCGCTGAACGGAGGATGGCTCTCCGGTCGCCCACGCCCCGAGACGAGCCACCGTGCGGCGTCCCGCCGTGACATGTACGACCCGACGACGGCCCGCGGCCAGGCGAAGACCGAGGCGCTCGGCGAGCTGGTGGCACTCGCTGCAGACGCTGGTCTGACCCTGCCGCAGCTCGCGATCGGCTTCGTCGGTTCCCACCCCGCTGTCACCTCCGTGATCATCGGACCGCGCACGCAGGAGCAACTGGATGGCCTCCTGAGCGCAGCCGACCTCGTGCTGTCAGCGGACATCCTCGACCGCATCGACGCGATTGTCCCGCCCGGCACCGACGTCGTCGACGACAGCTACAACGCGACCCCGCCTGCGCTGTCGGAGACGGCACTTCGTCGTCGCAGGCAGTCATGATCACGGCTCGTCGGCGGGAGTGTGGCCGCCGACGGGTGATCATGGACACATGAAGATCATCAGCCTCAACCTCCGCGGCTTTTTCGACTGGGAGGCGCGGGAGCCGCTGATCCTCGAGTACCTCAGGCGCGAACAGCCCGAGGTGCTGCTGTTGCAGGAGGTGGTCTTCCTTCCCGACCAGTCGCCATTCGCGCAGGTAGACCTGCTCAACCAGGCAGCGGGATTCCCGCATCGCCATTCATCCATCAGCAGGCTGCAGGGGAGCAAGCAGTTTGGGCCATACCGCGAAGGTCTCGCGGTGCTTAGCCAGCTTCCGGTCACGGGCAGCGAGACGGTCATCCTGCTGCACGAGCAGGATGACCCGCACAACCGACTCGTGCAGTTCTTCGAGATCGAGGATGCCGCTGGCAGCGCCTGGAAGTTCGCCAACGTACACCTGTCGGTGCGCGACGACTACGCGCTGATCCACCTGGAGGAGGTCCTCGGCATCCTGAAGGCTCGCGGCGAGAAACGCATCATCGGTGGGGACTTCAACATGAACCACCTCGAACGCCACGCAAACCTGTGGAAGGGCGAGTACGTGCTGACCACCGAGATCGAGCACTACGTCTCGTTCGCGGGCTCACACCAGGCGAACGACTACTTCCTGGTGCCGACCGAGTACGCCCTCGGCAGGATCGAACTGTCGGAGGACGGCCTGTCGGATCATCGGGCGCTCGCAGTGGAGGTTACGCCGGTCGCTCCAGAGTAGGAGAATGCGAGGATGGCCGAGTCAGTCGTGCAGCGCCTCCGTCGCCGCGAGCTGCCTCGCGCCGCGGCGAGGCGGGCCGTGCGGGCAGCTATTTTGGTGCCGGGCACGTTCGCGATCTCATATTTGCTGCTCCACGATCCGACCGCGGCTCTCTTCTCGGCGGTCGGGTCTGTCACGCTTCTCCTCTACGTCGACTTCGGCGGCCCGATCTGGCCAAGGATCCAGTCGCAGGCAAATCTCATCCTGATCACGCTCGTGCTGCTCTGCATCGGGTCGCTGGCAGCGCAGAGCTTGTGGATCGCGGTGCCGGCGACGCTCATCGTGACCTTCGTGATCCTGTTCTCCGGCATCGTCAGTTCGGTGCTCGCGGGTGCCCAGACCTCCATGCTGGTCAGCTTCCTGCTGCCGCTGACCCTGCTCGGGTCGATCGACTCGATCCCGCATCGCATCCTCGGCTGGCTGATCGCGTCGGCCGGGTCGCTCATCGCCGTCACCCTGGTGTGGCCCGGCCCGACCAACGAGCCGCTGCGCCAGGCCACCAACCGTGCCTGCAGGGCGCTCGGGATGCACGCGACGGCGTTGGCAGCCAGGTTCGGCGCGTCGACGGGGAACGCGAATGCGGGTGCGGATACGCGCGCGGACTCGGATGCCGGGGCGGATGCGGCGCACGCCGCCGTTGCCGACCTGCGCAAGGCCTTCCTCGGCACCCCGTACCGCCCGTCGGGTCTAGGAACGGCCGCCCGTGAGCTCGCGAAGACGATAGACCAGCTCTTCCTGCTGTCCGCGGCGCTCCGCGACCTGAAGGGCGCATCGACCGGACCCGTGCCAGAGATCGAAGCGCTGCTGGGGACGACGGGGGCGGTGCTCGCGGACTGCGCCGACGTCCTGGAGGTTTCGCGAGCCGACACGACAGGCCTCCTCAGGAGGCGCGGCGACCTGGCCGGCGAGCGTGAACGGATGCAGAGCGTCACGGTCGGCACGGATTCTGTTCGAGCGCGCCCCGGCAACGCCAACCTCGTATCAGCGCTTCGCCCGAGTTTCGCCGCACAGCAGGTCGCGGGAATAACAGACACGATTATCGCCCACACCCTCACGGGCGCGAGCGCTCGCGCACGCACCTGGCTCGGGCACGTGCTCGGCATTCGGCCGGCCGGCGTCGCGCCCGCGCTGGCGACCGCGCGGAATCGAGCCGGCGCACACTTCGACTGGAGCTCGGTCTGGCTGCGCAACAGCACCCGCGGAGCGATCGGGTTCACGCTCACGGTACTGGTCGCAAATATCTCCGATGTCGAGCACGCATTCTGGGTCGCCTTCGGCACCCTGGCTGTGCTCCGGTCAAGCGCATCAGCCACTGGACAGAACGCCCTCCGTGCCCTCGCCGGAACCTTCATCGGCATCGTCGTCGGCGGGGTCTTCGTCACTCTCGTCGGCAGCGACACCACCCTCTGCTGGATCCTGCTGCCGATCGCGGTGGGGTTCACCGGGATTGCACCGGCCGTCTCGTTCACCGCCGGGCAGGCGGGGTTCTCTGTCACCCTCATCCTGCTGTTCGACCTCATCTCGCCGACCGGCTGGACCATCGGCATCGTGAGGATCGAGGATGTCGCGATCGGCTGTGCCGTGAGCGTCGTGGTCGGCCTGCTGTTGTGGCCACGCGGCGCAGCGTCACGCTTCGGCGCAGCGCTCGCCGACGCGCTCTCGGAGTCGGCCCACTACCTCGGTGCTGCGACGGACTACGCCCTCATGCAGTGTTCTGCGGGCATCCACACCGCGACCCGGCCTGACATCCAACAGCGGGGTGCGTCGGATGCTGCGCGACGACTCGACGACAGTTTTCGGCAATTCATCGCCGAGCGCGGCGCCAAGCATCTCTCGCTGGCGGACGTCGGAACGCTCGTGCTCGGCGTCGCTGAGCTGCGGCGATCCGCGGACGGGATCTGCGCGCTCTGGCAGGACGCGGGCGCCGGCATCGACCTTGGATCAAACGCGCGAACCGAGGTGCTGCTCGCCGGTGGCAGCACGGTCGAATGGTACGACGATCTCGCGGCGGCGCTGACCGGCGCATCGCCGCCACCCGAGACGACCTCCGCGTTCCGGCGCGCGGGCGATCGCGTCGAGCACGACATCGAGCAGGCGGAGCGGAACATGGATGCCGCAGAGGCGGCGACCGCGATCAGGATGATCTGGACTCTCGACTACCTCGACTCCGTGCGCGAGCTCGAAGCCACCGTGCTTCCCATTGCAACCCATGCTGCTGAGGCCTCGGCATCCAGGGCGGCGTGGTTCGCTGGTGTGCGACGGCGCCGGGCGCCCGTCCCGGTGGTCGAGTAGTCGCCTGCGTTGTTCAACCTCCGGTGGTCGAGTAGTCGCGGCGAGGCACGAGCCCGGCGTTATCGAGACCAGCCCGTGAGTGTGACCGTCCTTATGCGTGGGGGTGGTCTCGATGACGCCGGCTTCGCGCGGCTACTCGACCAGCGGGCTAGTTCTTCGCGCGGCTACTCGACCAGCGGGCTCGTGCTTCGCGCGGCTACTCGACCAGCGGTGTAACGGTGGACGTGTGGATGAGCGCGGCAGCGCCGATGAGCGGACCATCGAGCGCCAGGGCAGAGGGAACCACCTTCAGCCGTCGCACGAACTCGAACTCGTGGCGCTCGTCGAGGCCCTCGCGGATGAAGCCGAACAGGTCGGGTGTGACATGCGAGAACCCGCCACCGATCGCGACGAGCTCAAGGTCCAGCAGGGATGTCGCGGACGCCAGCGCGCGACCGATCGAGACACCGGCCCTGTGCACCGCTGCGATCGCAATCTCGTCCCCCTCGCGGTAGCTCGCGCCGAGCTCCTCACCCGAGTTGCCCGTCCACCCGCGGGCGCGCGCCCACTCGACGGAGCGGGGTCCGGATGCGACGGCCTCGACGCATCCGAGTCCGCCGCACGAGCAGCGCACGGATTCGCCGCCCACCGCGACGTGCCCGATGTGGCCGGCATTGCCGCTGGCGCCCTGCATCAGGCGCCCGTCGAGGATCAGGCCGCCGCCGATGCCGGTCGAGACCACCATGCCGAGGAAGTGGGTGACGCCCTGCGCGGCACCGATCCAGTGCTCGGCCAGCGCGATGCATGCGCCGTCGACAGCGAGGCGCACGGGAACTCCTGGCACCAGCCCGCGCACCCGGCCGACCACGTCGTATCCGCGCCACGCCGGAAGGTTCAGCGGGCTGATGTGGCCGGGCTGGGCATCGAGCGGTCCGGCGGCGCCGATTCCGACACCGAGTAGAGCGGCATCGGCTGGCAGCTCCAGAAGCGTCTCAGCCACGGCGGCGGCGAGGGCGGCATCCAGCTCGGTCGAGGTCGCCGCGCGGCCGGATGCGTGCCGGCGGCGGGAGGACGCGAGAACGGCTCCGCTGCCATCGACCAGCGCCGCTTCGATCTTGGTGCCGCCGATATCGACTGCAAGGGCGAGGTCGCGCGCAGCCATCACAGGGTCCGGGCGTCCGTGTTCATGAAATTCACGGTCTAACGATATTGGGTTATCGAATACAGCCAGCGCCTGCCCGGGTACTCGCTCACCGACCACGGCTCGGCGGTTCCCGGTCTGATCGCCACGTCTTCCGGGCCCGGCGGCAGCACGCCGGCGTGCCGCACGAGGCTGCCGGTCGAACCGACCCAGAGGTCACCGTTCTCGCGGTCACCCCGGCTGGCCGACACGATCCAGGTGCCATCGTGCAGCGCGGCGCCCTGCATGTGCGCGACCCCGGGCGAGTGCGCGTCCTCGACGAGCCCGCCGTCTGCTGCGATGGCGATCCTCGCCAGCCGCAGCCGGTCATCCGACCCGTATTCGCCGGCGACGAGGCGAACGGTGTCCCGTTCGACTCCCTCGATGCCCGTCTCGAGCGACAGGAAGGAGTACCGCATTCGATCGGCGGCGCGCAGCTGGACGGGTTGGTGGGTGGCATGCACGGGAAGCACGTGCCGGTACCCGAACGGTGCGCCCGACCGTGGCGCCCGGCCGGCGACTCCCAGGATGTCGGTGGTGCGAAACTCGAGGAACCCCGCGAAGGTCGCGGCCACGAACAGCCGATCGCCGGTCCACGCCAGGCCGCCTGCATGCACCGCGACGGGGTCGAATGCGACGCGTCCATCCCGCACGCGCGGGGACACCAGCAGCACGTGGTGATACCGGGGATGCTCGGTGTCGCGCAGGTCGACGACGCTCACCCTTGCCCCCATCGACAGCCCGCGCCGCGGCTGCGCGTACCAGCTCACGAGCGCGAGCGGCACCCCGTCGTGGTCGCCGAGCGCGATGCCCTGGGGCCACCAGGTGCGCGACTGTTCGTCGCGCAGGTTCCAGCGCCACGCATCCTGAACTCCCGGTGCCATCGGCCGAACCCGGTGTGCCCGCACGCCACGGTCGCCCAGCACACCGGAGAGCCCGACCCGGGGATGCACGCCGGCGGCGGTCTCGATCGCGGCGCGGTCTGCGGCGATCCGGCGGAGGTCGAGGTGGTCATCCCCACCCCTGCCCGCGGCCACCATTCCAGCAACCTACCTCAGCGTGACGGCAGTGATGCGCGCACGTGATCGCCCGCCGCCCGCACGGCATCGCGCAGGCTCGCGATGTCGTATGCGCCGTAGTGGCGCTGGCCGTTGATGAAGAAGGTGGGGGTTCCTGCGACGTCGCTCAGGTCGGCCGATGCGACATCCTCGTCCACGCGTGCCCGGTTCACCCGGTCGCCGAGGTCGGCCTCGAAGCGCTCGAGGTCGAGCCCGAGGCGGCTGGCGTACGCCACGAGGTCATCCGTGCGCAGGTGCTCCTGGTTGGCCAGAAGCAGGTCGTGCATCGCCCAGAATTTGCCCTGGGCCGCCGCCGCTTCAGAGGCCTCCGCCGCGAGCTGCGCCTCGGGATGCACGCCCGTCAGGGGCAGCTGACGCCACACGAAACGCACGGTCACGTCCTCGAGTAACTGGCTGACCGCCGGCTCGGCACGCCCGCAGTATGGGCATTGGAAGTCACCGTATTCGACCACGGTCACAGGTGCGTCGACCGGACCACGGATGTGGTCGCGCGACGGGTCGACGGGCGATGACAGGTCGACCAACTGCTCCGTATCGCCGAGGAGCGCTCGCGCACGCCGTGCCTCCGGAAGCAGCGCCGCGATGCGGAACACCAGCCAGGTAATGATCGACGAGAGGATCGCGGCGCTCAGGATACCGAGCTTGGCATCGGCGAGCTGCTCACCATGAAAGGCCAGGCCCGCGATCAGTACGGCAACCGTGAACCCGACGCCGGCGATTGTTCCGCTCCCGGCGACCGCGACCCAGCCGACCGGTGGGCGCAGCCGCCCTCCGCTCAGCCTGGTGATCAGCGCGGATGTGCCGAACACGGCGATCGGTTTGCCGACGACGTACGCGACGATGACGCCGATGGTGATGGGCGCACCGTACGCCCGAGCCAGGAACGAACCATCCACCTGGATTCCCGCGTTCGCGAGTGCGAAGAGGGGCACGATGAAGTAGCTCGTCCACGGGTGGTAGAGCGTCTCCAGTCGCTCGTTGGGCGAGATCGTGCCGATGAGTCCGGCGCTTGCCGTGCGCGCCAGCTGGGAGGTGGGCTGCTCCCGGAACCGTTTGACGAGGCCCGTGGCCTGTTCGAGGTTGTCGCGCGCAGGGGGGTATGCGGGCGCGACCAGCCCGATCGCGAGGCCGACCACCAGGGGATCGACGCCGCTGAAGAGCATCGCGGCCCAGGATGTGACTCCCGCGATTGCATAGAACGCGCTCGGAGCTCGCCGCCAGCGGAGCATCAGCGGAATCAGCGCGAACAGCAGAATTGCGATGACGAGCGGCAGCCACCGGATGTTCGAGCTGTATGCGACCACGATCACGATCAGCGCGACAACGTCATCCACAATGAACAGGGTGACGATGAAGCCGCGGATGCGGTCGGGCAGCCCTCGACCGACCAGGGAAAGCAGGCCGAGGGCGAGGGCGGTGTCCGTCGACATTGCGACACCCCACCCGGTACCGCCCGGATGCCCGGACGTCACCGCGAGGTAGATGCCGATCGGGATCGCCATGCCGACGATCCCTGCGAAGAACGGGATGATGAACTGGCGTCGATCCCGCAGGTCGCCGAGGTCGATCTCGCGTCGTGCCTCGAGTCCGACCACGAGGAAGAACAGCGTCATGAGCCCGGCGCCGACCCATTCGCGCAGG
>DASYEE010000160.1:0-32890 GCA_036499165.1 Galbitalea sp.
TATACCCGTGCCGTGTCGAAATCACGGCCGCCGGCCTCGAAGTAGGCGTCTGCGACGTCGAAGCGATCCGGACTCCCGATCGGACCAGTGCCGAGGAAGAACGGGAGGAGTGTGTCATGCGCCATGAGCCTGGGTCCTAGAGATCGTCGTTGGAGGAGAAAACGTGCCGTGGAGAAAGTGGTGTCGCTTCACGCGGCCACGCCGGACTCGCGCAGGTAACGCAGGTCTTGGCCGGATGCCTCGAGGGGATCCCCATCGAAGTCGTCGAACGCGACGACCAGCCAGTCGAGACCAGAAGTCGCGGCAACAGCGGCCGAGACGTCGAAGGCGCCCGTGCCCATCACCTGCATCAGCGGAGAGTCCGTCAAAGGACCATCCTTGACGTGCAGGCGACGGATCCGGTCGCCATACTTTGCCTGGGCGACCTCCGGGGAAACTCCCGCGACCTTCGCCCAGTAGTAGTCGAACTCGAGGAAGACGTCGGGGTCGAGCGACTCGACGAACGCGTCGAAGGCGAGTGAGCCGTCTCCGGCGGGCGCGAGTTCCCAACCGTGGTTGTGGTAGCCGAGAGTCATGCCGGCCCGGCCGACCAGCGCGGCACGCTCGTTGAAGTCGTCCGCGGCGCGACGTGCCGCATCCCGATCGGCGAACGAACCGGGGCCGTGCATCGAGATCACCGTGGAGTTGTTCACGGCCCGCTGTTCCTCGAGAAAGACCGGAAGCGAGGCGGGTTCACCAAGGAAGTACGCGCCCACAACGCTGAGGTCGTAGTCGACGAGTTCCGAGCGACTGAGGGTTGTCGGGGCGCCATCCCCACCCGCGATCTCGACCGAAGAGAAGCCGAGCTCGCGGATGCGCTTGAGCGCTCTGTCTCGATCGTCGCTGAGCGCGTCGCGCACCGTGTACAGCTGCAGGGCGACGGCAGGGAGAGCTGCGTCTGTCATTGCGCATCCTTCGGTTCGCGGGGCCCGAACACCTCGAGCACGGCCTCGAGGAAGCCGTAGCCGTTGACCGTGTCTGGCAGGAGGTACGAACCTTCCGTCCACTCGTTCCAGGCGTTGATGGTCACCTCCTGGTGTGGCAGAGGATGTCTCTCGACAAACGCTCGCGCCGCCAGCAGCCCATCACGGAATTCGTCCACCGATGGCGGGAAGGCAGGGCCGCCCGGGTACGTGCTCCCCGGGTATTCGATCTCCTGGCCGAGTCGCGGGGTCGCGTCCCACCCGGTCGTCACGTTCGGATGGAAGGGCACGGGAAGCGTCGTCGCATACTCCTCGTAGGCGGCGAACGCCGACTCGCCGACCGAGGTCCAGCTTGGCTGTTCCGCCGAAGCCGGGCCGAGTGCGGCGTGGTGCACCCAGACATACGAACTGGCGGAGTCCGCCCCGAGCACCCGAAGCAGGCGACCGGGCTCGCGGATGGGGAAGTCGGTTGGGAGAACCGCAAAGCCCCAGATAATGATGTCGAGGTAGACCCCGCCATGGCCCTCCTCCTTGGCACGATTGCGAAACCAGGTGAGCGCATCCACAGCCTCGTCGATTCCACCGAGCCCTGTGACGAACTGGCCGACGTCGTAGATCGTGAACCGCGGCCGACCGTCGATGCGGGTGTAGTTCGGTCGAGAGAAGTAATTGGCGATCACGTATTCGCCGAAGCGCTCGAACGCCGCACGGTCGATACCGCCATGCTTCAGGACGGTTCGGTCGCTGGTCGCATCGCGAAGCGGAAACATGTACACAAGCTCGTGGTTGGCCCACATCAGCGAGAACTCCATGTCGCCTGTGTTGGGCGCCTTGAGAAACCCCTTCTCGAGCGCTCCCTCGAGATACGGTCCGTCGTCGTACCAGTAGTAGTCGAAGAGAAACCCGTCGATGCCGTGGCTGGCGGCCAGCTGGATGTATTCGGCGGCAACCTCAGGATCGGACTCGTCTTCATAGCCGAGCAGCGGAATTCGCGGCTGCAGTTGGCCGTCGAAGCGTGGTTGCGCATCCCGCACCAGGTTCCACTCCGTCCATCCATCGCCGAACCAGGCTTCGTTTCGCGGATCGACGTGATAGTCAGGGAAGTAGTACGCGAACACTTTCGGTCGCACGGGGGTGTCCCTCCTTTGGGCGGCGAGCCTCCATTTGCTCGTTCATGGTGAGACTGGCACTGGCTTTAGGCGGTGATCTGTGCGTGGTTCCGAACGACATATCTCAGGTTCCGAATCTCGCCACAGGGCCGCGAAGACGCGAAACCAAGGTGAGCGGACGGTCATTTCTGGAATGTGCGGCATGCGGTTCGGAACGAACTGCAAGCCGCGCCCCCAGAATGGGGCGAAGTTTCTCTAAGGCGCACCCGACGCATCCGCTCGGCAAGCCCTTGTTAACGTCGATGTCGACGCTAAGACCAAGACATAGCAGTCTCAACGATGGATGGAGCACAAAGGTGAGTTCACAATCCCGCATAAGAATGGGAATCGCAGGTGCGCTGCTTGTGGTGCTTGCGATTGCCGGTTGCACCGCCCAGCCCGCGGCCAAGGTCAAGACGACCCTGACGCTCGCCGATACCCCGGCCAACCTCGATATCTCGTACAACTTTCTCGCGGCCCAGTTCTCGTATACCGACGTCTTCGCGATTCAGGCGACCTACGACACGCTCATCACGGAGGACCCGAAGACCGGCAAGTTCATGCCATGGCTGGCACGCAAGTACTCGCTCAACGCCGACAAGACCGTCATGAAGATGACTCTCCCCAAGAACACGAAGTTCGCCGACGGAACACCCCTGACCGCCGCCGCCGTAGTCGGTTCGTTCACCGCCGTGGCAGATCACAAGCCGTCAATCCTCTTCCAGGACATTCAGGCATACGGGGTGAAGTTCGTCGCCACCGGAAAGCTCACCTTCGAGATCCGCACGACCCGACCGATCGACGAGACGTTCTTCGTCATCCTGAACTTCGTCCCGGTGCTGGCTCCTGCCCTTGTCGCGCATCCCAACACGGCAGCGAAGACGCCGGATGGCACGGGGCCGTACACGCTCGACAAGGCTGACAGCACCCCGGGTGTGCAGTTGACGTTCAAGCGAAACGAGCACTACTGGAACCTCAAGGCCTTTCCGTACAAAACGATCGTCCTGAAGGCATTCCAGGACAACGTCGCTGTCTTGAACGCGCTGAAGACCGGGCAGATCGACAGCGGTCCAATCGACTCCGCATCCGTTGCAGAGGCGAAGGCATCCGGGCTCAACGTCGCAGAGGCGCACGGCGGCTATTGGTCGCTGTTCTTCAATGATCGAGCTGGCAAGGTGGTGCCCGCGCTGGCGGATGTCCGCGTCAGGCAGGCGATCAACATGGCGTTCGACAAGAAGGGCATCGCAAAGCAGCTCGACTTCGGTCTCGGGCTCGTGAGCAGCCAGGGATTCATCAAGGGCCAGCCCGAGTACATCAAGGGAGCAGACAACTACTACAAGTTCGACGTTCCCAAGGCGAAGTCGCTGATGGCCGCCGCGGGCTATCCCAACGGATTCTCGCTGACGCTGCCGTCGCTTCCCATGAACAGCTCGGTCGAGCCCGTGATCCAGCAGTCGCTTGCCGACATCGGAATCAAGGTGACCTGGAAGAAATACACGGCAGACCAGGTCGTCGACCCGGCGAGCAAGTCACCGGTGTTCGTGTGGAACAACTACTACGTCAACACGATCCCGACCTATATCGACCCGAACGCGCTGTTCAACGGATCGCACTACGCAGACCCGACCGCCATAGCGCTGCTCCACAGCATCTCGTACGGCGATGCTGCGGAGAGCGCACAGGCGTCACAGGATCTCGGCAAGTACCTCTTGAAGCAGGCATGGTTCGCTCCGTTCTCGGGGCCAACCACCGCCTGGGCATCGCAGTCGGGCATCAAGGTGCTGCTCGGCCCGATCACCGCACAGCGACACCTGCAGAACTTCATCCCGGTGAAATAGGGAGCAAGCTTCTGTGATCGGCTGCACTCGTTCGATCGGGTGCAGCCGATGGGCCGCTCCACGGAGCAGTCGTCCGTGAACTCAATGAGGAGACAAATGTGAGCACAGCAAATTCGGGTGTTCGAGCGTGATCATCTACATCGTCCGAAAGATTCTGACTGGTGTCGTGGTCTTCATCTCGGTGACCGCTCTGACCTTCGTGCTCTTCTATGTGCGGGGCGGCGAGGCGATTGCCCGCAGCTTTCTTCCAGCGAACGCATCCATCGAGCAGCAGGCCGGTCTCGCGAACTCCCTCGGGCTCCTCCGGCCGCTGCCCGTGCAGTATCTCGATTGGCTCGGTCAGGTGTTCACCGGGAGCCTCGGGCGTTCGTTCGCCTCGGGGCAACCCGTTCTCGACGCGCTGTCCAGCAGGATCCCGGTGACGCTGAGCCTGGTCGTCGTCAGCCTGCTGCTCATGATCGTGCTCGCGGTGCCGATGGGAGTCTCGGCGGCGACGCGCGGCGGCATTCTCGACCGGGGGCTGCAACTGCTGTCGGTGATCGTGCAGGCGATCCCCGGATACTGGCTCGCGCTCATCCTCGTGATCGTGTTCGGCCTCACCCTGCGGCTGGTGCCGGCAACGGGCTACATTCCGATCACCACCTCGTTCACGGGCTGGCTCTCGACCATCATTCTGCCGTCGATCGCCATCGCCCTCGGCTCTGTCGCGTTCGTGGCAACGCAGATTCGCGGGTCGATGCTCGACGTGATGAGAGCTGACTACGTGCGCACGCTCCGTTCGCGGGGAATCTCCCGTCGGTCGATCGTGTTCCGCCACGCCCTTCGCAACGCGGCGCCGGCAACGCTGACGATCCTGTCGTTGCAGGTGATCGCTCTCCTCGGCGGCGCGATCATCGTCGAGCGCATCTACGCGCTGCCAGGCCTCGGAACCATCTCGATCAACGCGGGCCAGGCAGGCGATGTGCCGATCGTTCTCGGCACCGTTGCCTTCATGGTGGTTGTCATAGTCATCGTCAACCTTGTCACCGACATCCTCAATGGATTCCTGAACCCGAAGGCGAGGATCTGATGAGCATCGACGTCTCGACCGCAGTCAGCTCGGCGCCGGTCATCAAGCGCGGCATCTTTCGGCAGATCCTCCGCAATCCGCTCGCGGTCGCCTCCTCCGTCGTGCTGCTCATCGTCGTGGTCGTGGCGATTCTCCAGCCCTGGATCATGCCATTTCCGCCGCAGCAGGTGACACTTCGCCTGACGAACGCGCCGCCGTTCACCTCGCATTACATCCTCGGTGGCGACAAGTTCGGCCGCGACATCCTCTCGCGACTCATCGCGGGCACCCGCGGCGCGGTCATCGCGGCGCTCATTCTCGCCTCGATCGCGCTCGCGATCGGTGTGACGTTCGGGCTCATCGCGGGATACTTCGGCAAGATATTCGACAGCATCAGCAGCTGGATTTTCGCGGTGCTGATTGCCGCCCCCGGCATCATCGTGTTGATCGCGTTGTACACGCTCATCGACGTGTCGACCCCGCTCGCGATGGCAACCCTTGGCGTGTTGTCATCTCCCGGGATCTTCTACCTGGTGCGAACGCTGACGATGACGGTGCGTAACGAGTTGTACGTCGACGCGGCTCGCGTGTCCGGGCTGTCAAATTTCCGGATCGTCGGGCGCCACGTCCTGTTGGCGATCAAGGGGCCGATCATCATCCTGGCCGCGTTCCTTTCGGGAGGCGCTATCGCCGTATCGGCTGGATTGGAATTCTTGGGCCTCGGGGATCCGAAAGATCCCACCTGGGGCGGCATGCTCAACGACGCTTTCACTAACTACTACATCGCATCGTGGCAACTCATCTGGCCGGGCGCAGCTCTCGGGATCGCAACGGCAGCGTTCGTGCTGTTGGGCAATGCGTTCCGCGACACGTTGGAGGGTGCCTTCGTGCGGCCGAGTGCGAGGGCACGTCGCAGGCAGATCGCGTCGCTGATCGACGAGACCGCGGTGGCAAAGACGCTGGGGGCGAGCGCGACAGCCGCGGCCCTGGGCACGAGCGTTCCGGACGCTGCGTTGCTCGACATCGAAGACCTGCAGATCTGCTACGCGCCGAACAATGAACTCACGACCGTGGTGGATGGGATCTCCCTGAAAGTTTCCGACGGCGAGGTGGTCGGCCTCGTCGGCGAGTCCGGATCGGGCAAGACGCAGACGGTTTTCGCGGCACTCGGGCTCCTTCCCGAGCAGGCGATCGTCGCGCGCGGCTCGATCCGGCTCGGCGGAGTCGAACTGCTCGGCATGCCGGAGCAGCGCATCTCGCACTACCGGGGCACCACGATGGCCTACGTGCCGCAGGAGCCGCTGTCGAACCTCGACCCGTCGTTCACGATCGGCTCGCAACTGGTGGAGGGTATCCGCGTGCAGACGACGATGAGCAGGCGGGACGCGAAGCAGTTGGCGCTGTCGACGCTCGCCCGCGTCGGCATCCGGGATCCGAAGCGCACGTTTGCCTCGTACCCGCACGAGATCTCGGGCGGGATGGCGCAGCGCGCGCTGATCGCCGGAGCCATCGCGTGCAAGCCGCGACTCCTTGTCGCGGACGAGCCGACGACGGCGCTGGATGTGACGGTGCAGGCCGAGGTGCTCGACCTCTTGCGTGACCTGCAGCGCGAGACGGGCATGGGAGTGCTCGTCGTCACGCACAACTTCGGTGTGGTCGCCGACCTGTGCGACAGGGTCATCGTCATGCGCACCGGCAAGATCGTCGAGGAGGGGCCCGTGAGCGAAGTGTTCGCCAACCCGCAGCACGAATACACAAGGCAGCTTCTTGCCGCGGTGCTGGATGAGACGGAAACGCGTGAGCGCACGCCGCGCGCGACCTCGGTGTTGGCATCGTGACCGACGCACCGCTCCTCACCACTTCGCATCTGGATGTCGCATACGGCCGCGGCCGCAAGCGCAACGCGGTGCTCCGCGACGTCTCGATCTCCATCGCGCCGGGCGAGACCCTCGGTCTCGTGGGCGAGTCGGGATCGGGCAAGACCACCCTCGGTCGCGCGGTGCTCGGGCTGGTTCCCGCATCCGGTGGCACGATCGGCTTCGACGGCAGCGACATCACGACGCTCGGCCCGCGCGGGCGGCGGCGTCTTGCCCGGGACATCCAGGTGGTGTTCCAGGATCCGTACACCTCGCTCAATCCCGCGATGAAGATCCGCGACATCCTCACCGAGCCTCTCATCGCCCAGGGCATCAGGTCGCGCGAGGCGAACGCCCGGGTCAAGGAACTGCTCGATCGGGTGGCCATGCCCGAGAACTCTCTCGACCGGTATTCGCGCGAGTTCTCCGGCGGGCAGCGACAGCGCGTTGCGATCGCGCGGGCACTCGCCCTCAACCCTCGGCTCATCGTGTGCGACGAACCGGTCTCGGCGCTCGATCTGTCGACCCAGCAGAGGGTGCTCGACCTGCTCATCGAGATCCAGGAGCGCACGGATGTCGCCTACCTCTTCATCTCGCACGACCTCGCCGTCGTGCGTAGAATCTCTCACCGCGTAGCTGTGATGTTCAAGGGCGAGATCGTCGAACTCGGCGACGCGGCCGCGGTGACAGAGCACCCGCAGCATCCGTACACTCGGCGGCTCTGGGCGGCGAACCTCGTGACGGATCCGGAGGAGCAGGCCCGTCGCCGGGCGCTGCGGCACGAACTCGAGGCCGAGGAGCTCGAGGCGGTGGAGTCGAAATGACGATCGAGTCGACCTCGCTCGCAGACCGTGCCGCCGGATGGCGCCTGGGCCTCGATGCATCGATTTCGGCGCACCGGGCACGTCTGGGGGCGGGTGCTACAATCCAATCCACCGTCACACCGAGAGGCCCGATCGTGGATGTTCACCCAAAGACCTGGGAGGATTTCCTGCGAGAGTCTGCGCTGTCGCGTGGGGTGATCGACGAGTTCCTGACGGCTCCCGGATGGGCGAAATTCGACCCGGAGCTGGGCTATCTCCTCAAGGATTCCGCGATCGACTGGGGCCTCGACGGCACCAGGACTATCGAGACCTTCGAGTCTGACGGGGCGCGGTCTGCGGTTCGGTACCCGGGTATCCGTGCCCGCATCAACTGCTACGGCGACGCGTTCACCGAGGGGACCCAGGTGAGCGACGGCGAGACCTGGGAGGAGTATCTTGCCGGCCATCTTGGCGAACCGGTCGGCAACTACGGAGTCGGTGTGTACGGGGTCTACCAGGCGTACCGACGGATGAAACGCCAGGAGTCGCTCTCGCACGGTGCCAGTGTCGTCATCCTTTACATCCTCAACTGCACCATGGTTCTCGGGGTCACTCGCAGCCCGTGGTTCGCGCTGTCAGGGCAGTGGCGCTCCTACGCGCAACCACGCCACGCGTTTCACGGCAACCCGTGGCCCACCATGGAGATCGACCTCGAGACGGGGCGCTTCGTCGAGCGGGAGAATCCGCTTCGCGCACCGTCGTCGCTGTACAACCTCTGTGACCCGGAGTGGCTCGTGCAGGAACTCGGCGGCGACCTCGGCGGTCAGCTCCTCGCCTTCGGGAGCGGCAGCTTCGCCCAGCTGGATGTCGACAAGGTGACGCGACTGGCCGAACTTCTCGAAGTGCCGTTCGACTGGGATGCAGCGGATCTGAGAGCGGAGGCGGCGGCGCTCCTCGACACGTACGGTCAGCGGGCGGCGATGGAGGTGCTCGACCTTGCGGCATCGTTCGTCGCCTCGACGGGCAAACGACTTCTCGTGGCACTCAACCATTCCCGTGGCCCTGCATACGACCCGGCGTTGACCGACGAACTGGTCGTGGAGCACCTCCGCCAGCGCGGCATCCCGGCCTTCGACATGAACCTCGTGCACTTCGCCGAGCACGAGCGCACCTCGGTGGGATACGACGACTACATGTCGCAGTACCAGGCCGTTGGCGTGCCTCCGGGAGTGGTGCATCCGAACGCCCGCGGCAACCACCTCTTCGCCTACGCGATCAAAGACAGCGTCGTGCCGCTGCTCGATCAGAAGCCCGCCCCATACCGCAAGGTGTCGTCGCCCGGTCGTGCCTCTGTTCACGCCGAACTGCGCCCGGCAGGCAACCTCGGCGAGGATGCACGCTGGCTGGAGCCGATGCTCACGGAGCTGCAGACGCGCTTCGCGGAGCCCTGGGGCGCCGACTCTCTCGCGCTGCTGGCCCGCAAGTCGCGGTCGAGCCTGTACTCCGACTTTCTCGCGGTGATGAAGATGACCCCGATGGAATACGTGAAACAGCTGCGACTGGATGAGGCGGCCCGGCTTCTCAGAGACACGGATTCGATGGTCGCGGGGGTCGCGAGCCGAGTGGGCTTCAGCAGTCCGTATCATTTCAGCCGCGAGTTCACCCGGCGATTCGGCACAGCCCCGTCGCGCTACCGGCGCGAGCAGTTGCTCGAAACCGGTTGACATTGTTGCTGCGATGATTCCCTCCGTTGCGCTCAACACCGGCCACAGCATCCCGCAGATCGGCCTCGGCACCTGGCCGCTGGATGATGCGGAGATCGCGCGGGTGATCCCGATTGCGGCCGAGCTCGGCTACCGCCACATCGACACCGCGACGGCGTACGGCAACGAAGCCGGAGTCGGCGAAGGCATCCGCCGCACCGGCATCGACCGATCAGAGTTCTTCGTGACGACGAAGCTGGATCTGCGATTTCAAGGCGACGACAAGGCGATCGCCGGGCTGACCGCCGCGCTCGAGCGCATGAAGCTCGACTACGTAGACCTGGTGCTTCTGCACTGGCCCGCCCCGTGGGAAGACAAATTCGTATCCACCTGGAAGACCTTCGAGCTGCTCTACGCCCGGGGCCTCAGCCGCTCCATCGGGGTATCGAACTTCAAGCCGGCCCATCTCGAACGGCTTGCCGAGGAAACGGGCACGGTTCCGGCCGTCAACCAGATCCAGCTCCACCCCCGGATAACGCGGGTCGAGCAGCGCGCATACGACTCCGCGCGCGGGATCGTCACCGAGTCGTACAGCCCGCTCGGCGGACAGAGCGACCGGTTCCTCGCCACACCGCTTCTGGCCGAGATCGGCGCACGGCACGGCAAGACACCCGGTCAGGTCGTGCTCAGGTGGCACGTCCAAAACGGGCTGGTGCCGCTGCCGAAGTCGGCGAACCCGGTGCGCCTGGCCGAGAACATCGACGTGTTCGACTTCGAGCTGACGGACACCGACCTCGCCGACCTGTCGTCGCTCGACGGTGGACCCGGTGCCGGCGTCGACTCCGACCAGTTCGGTCACTGATCATCGACGTCGTCGAGGAGTGTGCGGATGAATGACCCAGCACTGGGCGACAATGCCCGACCGCTGAAGGTATTGGTCGTCGGCACCGGGCCTGTTGCCGTCGAGAACTACCTGCCATTGCTGTCGGCACAACCCGATGTCACGCTCGTGCTCTATAACCGAACTCGCGCGAAGGCCGAGGAGGCCGCGGAGCGGTGGGGAGGTCTGGTCGTCGACTCACTCGACGCTGAGACGGTCGCTGGCGTGGATATCGCGTTCATTCTCACCACGCCCGCTCCTCGGCTCGCGTTTCTCAATCGACTGATCGAGCTCGGTGTGCCCCGCATCTTCTGCGAGAAACCGTTTGTCGCGCGCGACGGGATGAGTGTCGACGCCGACGACTTCAGCGACGGGCTCGCGGCCCTGCGTGCCGCGGAGAAGCGCGGCATCCAGCTCGCGACCCAGTTCAACTATCGGCGGATGGCGACGGTCGTCCTCGCGCGCGATTTGGCCGAGAATCGCAAACTCGGTTCGCTCGTCACCTTCACGGCGCGCGCTCACTACGCGTGCTGGGCGCATACGGTCGACCTGATCAGTCACCTGACCGGCGGAATCGCAAGCGTGAGTGCTCTCGAGAGCACAGACATCCGGGTCGGCACCGTGCTGACGTCCAAGGATCTCGCTGTCACGCTCCGCAGTCGGGCCGGGGCGGTCGGCACCCTTCTCGGCACGGCCGCGACCGACTGGGATCGACCACTGTTCACGATGACACTGGTGTTCGAGCGGGGCAGCGTCGAGCTCTCCGACTTCGGCGATCCTGTGCTGCTGAGCGACTATTCCGGCTCGACCGACGAGGTCATCAGCCTCACTCGCGTGAGATCGCGCTGGGACGAATACCGCGCATCCTTCGCCGCCTCGACGACCGCCTATCTCGAATCGGTGCGGGCTGGAGCACCGCCACCGGTCACCGGGCTCGACGGCGTCGAAGAGCTGCGGGTCGAGGCCGCGATCCGACTCAGTGTCGACTCGAACGCGGTCGTGACCCTCGACGAAATGCTTCCATTGGGTCGATAGTTGCGCCGACTGCGACCGGAGACCGCGGGATCTAGACCGGTACCGTGCTCCTGATCGCCCACGCGCGCGCGATCAGTGAGATCGAGCCATCCGGATTCGTCGGAACCCGATCGCGCAGGCGCTCGCGAAGCTCCGCCCGGGTCGTTTCATCGAGCGACATGAGGTAGCTCGGCCCGGCGCCCTGGCCCCCGGTGAAGGGCATCCACAGCGCGTCGAAGTCGGCGAACGGGGTCTCGATGTCAAGGGCAACGACCTCGGGATCCTCGAGCCCAGCGTCCAGGAAGGCGGACACGAGCGCATCGGGCCGACACAGCGGGAACCGCCTGCCCTCGTCGGCCGATCCGCCTGGATCCACCTCGTCTGCAGCCTCCCAGAACAGGCGAAGCATGTCCATGCCTCCGCCGTAATCCCAGACGTATGCGCTGACGATTCCGCCGGGAGCGACCCGCTTCATTTCGGCCAGTGCGGCAGGGAGATCGGGAATGAAGTTCAGCACGAGGCCAGAGACCACGATGTCGGCCGAACCCTGGGGCAGCGGCAGCTCCTCCGCCGGCGCCTGGTGAAGTGTGGCTCGATCGCCGAGGCGCTCGTGAGCCGCTCGCAGAAAGCCGGCAGAAGGCTCGACCCCGTCGACGGATGCGGGATCTCGAGTGTCGAGAATCGCCTCGGAGAGCGCGCCGGTCCCGCAACCGACATCGATCCACCTGAGCCCCGAGGGCAGATCGAGCCAGTCCAGGAACTCGACTGCGACCAGGCTGCTCCATCGGCCGATGAAGAGCTCGTATGCGTCGCCATGCTCCCAGTTGTCCTGCACCCCCGCGCGACCGCTCACGGCGTCACGGCAATGGCCGGCAAAGCACGCTCCGCCATCACGGCCGCCTGTGTTCGCGTCGTGGCGCCGAGCTTTCGCAGGATCGCAGACACGTGCACGCTCGCCGTCTTGGTGCTGATGAACAGGCGCTGGCCGATCTCACGGTTGCTCATCCCCTCCGCGACCAAGTCCAGAACCTGGCGCTCCCGTGACGTCAGCTGGTCTCGGGCATCCTGCACCCGCTCGCCGATGGCCGCCGTCATCAGCAACTCGCGAGCGCGACGGGTCAGCCAGGTGGCGCCGATTCGCTCCGCCAACTCGACCGCAATACGCAGGCTCTCGGCAGATGCCCTGCGATCGTTTGCGCCCAGCTGGGCCTGGCCGAGTCGCCACCATGAATACGCGCGAAGGTGGGCCGGCATCGATTCGTCGCCGAGGGCGGTTGTCGCAGACTGCCACGCAACGACATCCGTTCCGGCGCCATCCGGCCCTGACAGCTCTGCGTCGACCAGAGCTCGCCAGCGGGGCACGATCGCCCACGGGGCCATCCGCTCGAAGACCGAGTACAGCTGTTCGGCCGTTCCGTCGGGAACAGCGGTGCCCGTCCGTCGCATCTCGCCGATCGCTCGAGCCGCGATCCCGAGGAGGGGAAGGTCGTATCCGGTTGCTCCGTCATGCGGCAACACCCACGCCACACTGGCCTCGCGGAGCGCATCGTCGAGGCGGCCCTGAAACAGGGCGAGCTCACCCATGGTGGCCGCCGTCGGCAGCACGTCCTGCAGATCGCCACGCTTCCCGAAGGTTTCGATGAGCTCGGCGTGGTCGTGGGCGATCGCGGTGGCGCCAGGGATGTCGTCCCGCCAGCTGGCAATCACGATGCGACGACGGTGCTGGGTCGAGATCGAGCACCCGTCAGGCGCGATGGCAAGCAGCGCTCGGCCGCGCTCGGTCGCCTCGTCCCAACGGCCGAGGCCGATCAACGCGTCGATGCTGTTCGACAGGGGACCGCCCCAGCGACGTTCGAGACCGAGCTCGCGTGCTCGCAATATCGGGCGTTCCGTGGCATCCAGCGCTGCTACGTATTCGCCAAGCTGCACGAAGACGTCCGAAGCGTTGGTTCCGTAGAGCAACAACGCAATGCCATCGCCAGCCTGCTCGAGGGACTCGGCGAAGAGCGCGCGCGTCGAGACGAGGTTGCCGTCGAGTGCCTCGAGCCAGCCGAGGCCGAGCAGAGACTTCGAGATCATGTCGCTGGAGCCCACCTGGCGGGCCGTCGCCAGCGCCTCCTCGAACAGCTCGCGAGCGAGATCGATATGGCCAGTGAGCGCGTACCGGGTGGCAAGCGAGGACTGGAGTCGAGCCGTTAGCGCGCGATCATCAGCGGAGTCGTCGATGGCGGCGAGAGCCTCGATGTACACTTCCTCGGCGCCCGGAAGCCCCTCTTCTGCGAGAAGCTCCGCCTTGAGCTGCAGCAGCCGGGCGCGCGACGGCAACTCGGCCAAGGATGTTGCGTCGAGGGCCTGGTCGACCAGGGCAAGTCCACTCCTGCGATCGCCGGCGTCTCGCGCGGCCATGGTTACCTGGGTCAAAAGAGCGGATCTCGTACGGCCGCCGCGGGTCTCCGGCTCTGGCACCTGGTCCCACAGCTCAAGCGCGAGCTCGCCCAGTTGGAGGCCACTCGCGAAGGCGCGGCTCACCATGGCTTCGTCGAACGCGGTCATCGACGCGCTCAATGCGCGGGGCAGATCGCGGGCGGCGAACCAGTGAAAAGAGGTCTCAGATGCTGCGGCACCCCGCGCGGTCAGAGCCAATGCGAACCGCTCGTGCGCCCGGCGCCGCTCGCCCGCGAGGAGCTCGTTGTAGATTGCTTCGCGCACGAGTGCGTGCCGGAAGAGATATCCGTCGGTCTGGCCGATCAGGAGAGTCTCCTCCGTCGCGGCCCGAGCGAGTTCATCAGTGTCGGTATCGTCCATCACAGCACCGACCAGGTCGTGGTCGACGTACATTCCGCCGACGGCGAGGATTCGCAAGAATTCCTGCGACCGCGTATTCAACCGCTCGTAGCGAGCAAGAAGGACATCGCGAAGCGTGTCGGGGATCCGATTGTCGCCGAGCCCCACGAGTTCTTCGACGAAGAAGGGGACGCCGCCAGTGCGTCGAGCGATCTGCCTCACCGTTTCGGGGTCGGGTTCTGTGCCATTCAGGCGGGTGACCAGGTCGGCCACCCCGAAGTCATCCAGACCTTTCAACTCGCGACGAGTTAGCGCGCGCGACCGGTCCAGTTCGGCAAGCAGCTGGCGGAGCGGATGCCCGCGGCCAGCATCTTCGAGCCGGTATGCGATTACCGCGAGCAGCCGCTCATCTCCTGCGGTGTGAAGCAGGTAGCTGAGGAGCGACAGGGTGGCGGCATCCGCCCAGTGCACGTCGTCGACCATAAGGATGATCGTTCGATCTCGCGAGAACTGTCCAAGGACGGACACCAGCGTCTCGTGTAACGGCTCGTCTCCTGCATTGGAGGGGTCTTCAGCAGTCGCCAGTTCTGGAAGCAGCGCGGTCACCGCCGCGCGGCCGGGTCCCGCTGCGGCTAGGACCGCATCCACCCCGACCGCCGAGATCAGCTGTCGCACAATGCTGCGGACCGGACCGAACGGCACGCCAAGCGGCCCGAGGTCTGTGCAGTTCGCAGAGAGCACCAGCGCATCTGCACCGATCTCCGCCCGGAATTCGCTCAGCAAGCGGGTCTTGCCCATTCCGGCTTCACCGCTGACGACCAGACATCGGGACACTCCCCGATCAGCGTCGGAGAATGCGTCCCGGAGGACCTTCAGGTCGGGTTCTCGCCCGACCATGGCCGTCCGAATTGTCGGAGCCCTCATGCGGATAATGATGACATTCGCGCTTCGTTTCCGATAGTCACTGCGCGGCGGCGCGATGCCGACGGAACAGCGAAGACGCAAAGGCGCCGTGGCGTCGCTGCGGCTGGGCGGCAACCTCCGCTGCACCCTCATCCGGTGCAGCGGGAAGGCCCGCAGCACGCTCTTTCGCGCGGCGCCGGTATTCGCGCTCCTGGTCGGCGCGCCGGGCATCCTGAGCGTGAATCGTGTAGGCCATGTGGCCCGTCGAGAGATCCATGTGTCCTCCTTGGTAGGAGAACGACGTTCCTCTCTAAGGCCTACGGCCGGGTATCGGTCGGATGCCCTACTTCTTGATGAAGTCGAGGATGTCCTGGTCGAGTGCCTTCTGGTAGTCGCCGTAGATCCCGTGGGGCGCTCCCGGGTAGACCTTCAACGTGCCGTCCTTGACCAGCTTGATCGACTTCTCGGCGGCGTCAGCGATCGGCACGATCTGGTCGTCGGAGCCCTGGGCGATGAAGATCGGCACGTCGAGCGCCTTCAGGTCTTCGGTGAAGTCTGTCTCAGAGAAGGCCTTGATGCAGTCGTATGCGGCCGCGAGGTTCACCAGCTGGCCCTGGCGCCAGAAGTCGTACTTGGCTCCCTGCGAGACCTTCGAGCCCTCACGGTTTGCGCCGAAGAAGCTCTCTGCGAGGTCGAGCCAGAACTGCGATGCATCGGCGAGAACGCCAGCGCGAATGCCGTCGAATGCCTCGATGGGCGTGCCTTCGGGGTTCGAGTCCGACTTCAGCATGATCGGAGGGACAGCGCCAGCCGTGACGATCTTCGCAACGCGACCGTTGCCGTATTTCGCTGCGTAGCGAACCACCTCACCGCCACCGGTGGAGTGCCCGACCAGGATGATGTCGTGCAGATCGAGGTTCTCGACGAGCTCGGCAAGATCTGACGCGTAGGTGTCCATGTCGTTACCGAAATAGGTCTTCGATGAGCGTCCGTGGCCGCGGCGGTCGTGGGCGATGGCGCGGTATCCGGCATCAGCGAATACCTTCAGTTCGACCTGCCAGGCGTCGGAGCTGAGCGGCCAGCCGTGGCTCAGGATAATCGGCTGCCCGGTGCCGGCCTCCGTGTAGTAGATCTCGGTTCCGTCTGATGTGGTGATGTATGGCATTGCCTTCTTCTTTCTTGTTGGGGGTGAAACGAGTGGGGGAGAGACACGGGAAGCAGGGATCAGGCGACCGGGTCGACCGGGTTCGTGCGGCCGACGATGAGCGGGTCGATTGGAGTGAAGGGAAACTGCGGCAGGTCGCGCTCCGCGACCCCGAAGGACGCGGAGAGCACCTCACGGGAGAAGGCGGATGCCGTGGCCCGGTAGCCGATGTCGCCCGGGGTCGGCTGGTCGAAGAAGATGAGGAAGTTGATCGGCTCGTCGCCGATGACTTCGATGTGGTGCGGATATGCGCGAGGGATGAAGTAAGCCTGGCCGGGCTCCAGGAGGTAGGTGTCGAGAATCCCGTCCGGGTCGAGCACGGTCATCCTCCCGTGGCCGCGGCGCACGTAACCAAGTTCGGCGGTGATCGGGTGCCAGTGCGGCTCGCGCATCCCGCTCTCCCTGATCGTCAACGAATACATCGACAGGTCCTCGAGCGCGGCCCAGTATTGCTTACGGCCAAGCTTTGCTCCGCCGTACGGGTGTGACAGCGGCGAGACCTGGCCCTCGATGTCGAACAGGTGAGCGTTCGGCAGCCCCGCGGTCGAGGGGACGTCCGCCGGGCCATCGCGGTGCACGATCTGCGCGGCATCCTGTCGCGCGAAAGCGGCGAATGCCGAGGCTGAGAGGTCGTAGGTGTTGCCGAGCACGGCATCCGTCATGGCGTTGAAGCTGTTCAGTAGCGAGAAGTGCTGCGGCCGGTCCGTGCGCAGGGCGGCGATGATCTCTGCCTCATCCGTTCTGATGTTCTCGATGTGGTAGATCGCGCCGGATTCGACGTGGTACATCTGGCCCGTGGATACGACGAAACTGCTGAACACATCGCCCGTTCCGAGGATCGACACCAGCACCGTGCCGGCAGCGACGTACGCAAGCTGGTTGGCGTTGACGTTCCACTGTGGTTCGCGGATGGCGCCTGGCGCGAGCGTGATCCGCTTGATCGACATCCCGGAGAGGATCGGCAGTGAGCCAGCGTCGAGCTGCGCGATCGAACCGAATTCGTTCTCGAAGACGGTGGAGGTGGTCAGGGTTGAGACGTGGTTGCTCGACATGAGATTTGGCTTTCGGCGGGGGATCCCGGGATCATCCGGGCACCTGTTCATGGTCCCGCCGTCGCGGTGGCGCCGTCCAACACTCATCGGTTAACACTTGATAAACAGCGGTTATCGAGACTCGAATCCCAGCTCTGCCGCGGTCTGCGCGAACGCGACAGCGAGCGGAGAGCCCGGCGTTGCTGCGCTGATGACGACACCGATATTGCCGGTCACGGCCGGGTTTTCAAGACGGATGATGCGCAGCCGTGGCGGCAGGCCCGATGCCGTCGTCCACGTCTCGGGAATAATGCTGGCCCAGCGACCGGTACCGACAGCGGCAAGAAGGGACGCCACGGAGTCGGTCTCGAGTTGCGGCGCGGCCTCGACGCCGGCGGCGGCGAAGGCAGCGTCGACCAACTGGCGACTCTGCATCTTCGAGTCGACGAGCGCGAGCGGAAGGCTCGCGATATCCGCCCAGCTCACGGCCGCACCCTCCGGCACCATGTCGGTCGGAACAGCGAGCACGAACCGCTCCTCGTACAACGGAACGACCAGGAGGTCGGACGGCACTTCGCGATCGATGTAGGTGATTGCCGCGTCGATCTCGAATGCCTGCAGTCGCCGGTGCGCCTCCTCCGACGACAACCGCGATTGGATGTCGACCGTCACGAGCGGATGCGCCGCGCAGAACGCGTTCACCGGCCAGATCGATGTGGTCGACGCCGTGGGGATGACGCCCAGTCGCAGCCGTCCGGTCAGGCCGCCGCGCACTGCGTGCACCTGCTGCTTGAACGCGTCGTGCTCGGCGAGGATGCGCCTCGCCCAGACCACGAGCCGCTCGCCCTCCGGCGTCAGCCCCTGGAAGGTGTGGCCCCGGCGGATGAGTGAGACATCCAGCTCATGCTCGAGCTTCGAGATCGCGGCTGACAGCGCGGGCTGGGAAACGAATTCGGCGGCCGCGGCACGACCGAAGTGCCGCTCGCGGGCCAGGGCGACAAAGTATTCAAGCTGACGGAAGAGCATTGATCCACCTGTCGTTCGTCGAGTGACTCCCCTCAAACTCTCCCAGAAGTCTTGCGTCGTGCACAGCGTCCGCCTCAGCGCCGAGATCGGTTCGCGGCGTAGCGTTGCCAAGGTGACTCGACCAACGATTGCAACTGTCGGTGAGCTCCGTAATTCGGGGCATGTGCAAAAGACCCTGCGCCAGGAGATTCGCGAGAACCTGCTCTCTGCGCTCCGTGCGGGGCGTGACCCGTGGCCGGGGCTGCACGGCTTCGACGCCACGGTGATCCCTCAACTGGAGCGGGCGCTCATCGCCGGTCACGACATCGTCCTGCTCGGCGAGCGCGGGCAGGGCAAGACCCGGCTGCTGCGCACGATCGTCGGGCTGCTCGACGAGTGGTCGCCGGTCATCGAGGGTTCTGAACTGGGGGAGCATCCGTACGAGCCGATCATCGCCGCGAGCATTCGACGCGCCGCAGAGCTCGGCGACGAGCTGCCGGTCGCCTGGCGCAGTCGCGACGAGCGCTATGCAGAGAAGCTCGCGACGCCAGACACGAGCGTCGCAGACCTCATCGGCGACGTCGACCCGATGAAGGTGGCGGAAGGCAGGAGCCTCGGCGACCCTGAGACGATCCACTTCGGCCTGATCCCGCGTAGCCATCGGGGCATCGTCGCGATCAATGAGCTGCCGGATCTGGCGGAACGCATCCAGGTCGCCATGCTGAACGTGATGGAGGAGCGCGACATCCAAATTCGGGGCTACGTCCTCCGGCTGCCACTCGATGTGCTCGTCATGGCCAGCGCGAACCCCGAGGATTACACGAACCGTGGCCGCATCATCACGCCGCTGAAAGACCGTTTCGGCGCCGAGATTCGCACCCACTACCCGACCGAGTTGGATGACGAGGTCGCGATCATCCGCCAGGAGGCAGATCTCGTGGCCGACGTGCCCGATTACCTCGTCGAGATCCTCGCCCGCTTCACGCGGGCGCTCCGCGAATCGAGTGCCGTCGACCAGCGCAGCGGCGTGAGTGCGCGGTTCGCCATCGCCGGCGCCGAGACGATCGCAGCGGCAGCCCTCCACCGCGCGAGCCGCCAGGGCGAGGATGTCGCGGTTGCTCGCCCCGTCGACCTGGAAACCGCGGTCGACGTGTTGGGCGGCAAGATCGAGTTCGAGTCTGGTGAGGAGGGTCGCGAAGACGAGATCCTCGATCACCTGCTGCGGACAGCGACGGCCGAGGCCGTCAGGGCGCATTTCGCGGGACTCGACTTCGGCATCCTCGTCGACACGATCGAGGCCGGCGTCATGGTGACGACGGGCGAGCAGGTGACCGCGCGTGAGTTCCTTTCTGGGCTGCCCGCGCTCGGTGAATCCGAGCTCTACGACGACATTTGCGCGCGGCTGGGCGCGACGAATGACGGCCAGCGGGCCGGCGCGATCGAACTCGCGCTCGAGGGTCTCTACCTGATGCGCAAGATCAGCAAGGAGACGGGCGGCGGGGAGACGATCTATGGCTAGGGTGAATCGTCGACTGACCAGGGCATCCCGCTACGGCAAGTACGCGGGCGGTCCGGATCCGCTTGCGCCCCCGGTCGACATCTCCGAGGCGCTCGACGCCATCGGCGAGGATGTCATGGCCGGGTACTCCCCGGAAGCGGCGATGCGTGAGTTCCTTCGTCGCGGTGGTCGCGATCGCGCGGGACTCGACGACCTGGCGCGCCGGGTCGCGGATCGGCGGCGGGAACTCACTCAGAAGCACAACCTCGACGGAACACTGAAGGAGATCAGGGAGCTGCTCGAGAGGGCAGTCCTGGCCGAGCGCAAGCAGCTTGCCCGCGACGCCGAGATGGACGACGGCGACCGGATGCTCGCCGAGATGCAGCTCGACAACCTCTCGCCATCGCCAGCCGCCGCAGTCAGCGAGCTGAGCGAATACAAGTGGCAGAGCCGCGAGGCGCGCGCGGACTACGAGAAGATCAAGGATCTGCTCGGCCGGGAGCTCCTCGACCAGCGGTTCGCCGGCATGAAGAAGGCGCTCGAGGGCGCCACCGATGAAGACCGCGAAGCGATCAACGACATGCTTCGCGACCTGAATACCCTGCTCGAGGCGCACCGGCGCGGCGAGGATACGCAGGATCAGTTCGACGACTTCATGGCCAAACACGGCGACCAGTTTCCCGAGAATCCCGCCAACATCGACGAGCTCCTCGATTCACTCGCCCAGCGGGCGGCCGCAGCCCAGCGGATGCGCAACTCCATGACCCAGGAGCAGCGCGACGAACTCGACGCGCTCGCCCAGCAGGCGTTCGGGTCCCCCGAACTGATGCAGTCGCTCAGCCAGCTCGACGGCAACCTGCGTTCATTGCGTCCGGGCGAGGACTGGGGCGGGTCGGAGAGCATGGAAGGTGGCGAAGGTCTTGGCCTGGGTGACGGCACGGGGGTGTTCCAGGACATCGCCGACCTCGACGACCTGTCTGAGCAGCTGTCCCAGGGCTACCGCGGGTCGCGACTCGACGATCTCGACCTTGAAAAGCTTTCGCGCCAGCTCGGCGCCGAGGCCGCAGTGGATGCGCGCACCTTGCAGCAGCTCGAGCAGGCGCTGCGTGACACCGGGACGCTCAAGCGCGGCACGGACGGCAAGCTGAAGCTCACCCCGAAGGCCATGCGGCAGCTGGGAAAGGCCCTGCTTCGGGATGTTGCGAACAGGATGTCCGGGCGCCAGGGCAACCGCGACCTGCGCCAGGCGGGGGCGGCCGGCGAGCGGTCCGGTGCCACACGAGAGTGGGCCTTTGGAGACACAGAGCCGTGGGACGTCACGCGCACGATCACGAACGCGATCACCCGTGAGGCTGGGGCTGGCGGCGACGGCCCCAGCGACGGCCGCGTCCGCATCGAAATCGGCGATGTCGAGGTGCAGGAGACCGAGGCGCGAACGCAGGCCGCTGTAGCGCTCCTGGTCGACACCTCGTTCTCGATGGTGATGGATGGCCGCTGGGTGCCGATGAAGCGCACGGCGCTGGCGCTCCACACTCTTATCAAGAGCCGTTTTCGCGGGGACGACCTGCAGCTGATCGCCTTCGGCCGTCACGCGGAAGTAATGGACATCGAGCAGCTCACCGCACTCGAGGAGATGTACAACAAGGGCACCAACCTGCACCACGCGCTGCTGCTCGCGAACCGGCACTTTCGCAAGCATCCGAATGCCCAGCCCGTGCTCCTGATCGTCACCGATGGCGAGCCGACCTCGCATCTCGAGGCCAGCGGCGACGTGTTCTTCAGCTACCCGCCGCATCCTGTCACCATCGCGGTCGCGATACGGGAGCTCGACAATTCGATGCGGCTGGGCGCACAGACCACGTTCTTCCGGCTTGGAGACGACCCCGGTCTCGCGCGCTTCATCGACTCGATGGCCCGGCGCGTCGGCGGCACGGTGGTGGCCCCTGAGCTGGATGACCTCGGTGCTGCGGTCGTCGCCTCCTACCTCGGTGCGCGCGGAGGGAAGTCGGCACCCGGGGCTTCGGGCGAGAACTTCGACGGAATGTTCGGGCGCGGCTGGGGTTACTGGGCCGGTTGAGCAGTTGTTGAGCGGAGGGCGCGTCCCGCGGTGACGGTGGTGCGTACGCCGTCGTCAATCGCGAACTCGCCGTTCACGAGGACCGCGCGGATGCCCCTGGCGACAGCCCGTGGGGTCTCGTAGGTCGCCGCGTCCTCGATCGTCTCCAGGTCGAAGAGCACAAGATCGGCGGCATAGCCCTCGCGCACGAGGCCCCGAGCTCTGAGCCCGAGGCGCGCAGCAGGCCGACCGGTGAGGTGGTTCACGCACTCCTCCAGCGTCATGAGCGCGAGGTCGCGCGAGTAGTGGCCGAGGTAGCGCGGAAACGTTCCCCACCCGCGCGGATGCGGTTTCTCGCCGACGAGGATCCCGTCGCTCCCGGCCATGTGCGTGCTGTGCTGCATGATGAGGCGCAGGTTGCCCTCGTCGCCGACGTGCTGCTGGATGCTCGTAGCCAGCGCGTCCAGCCGCAGGATGTCGAAGAACGCATCCGCCGGTGCGACGCCCCGTTGTTCCGCGATTTCGCTGATGCGACGCCCGGCCAGCGGAGCGAGTTCCGGGTTCGCGATGCCGGCGATCTCGATGGTCGCCCACTCCACGGTGAGGCCGTTGCAGCCATCCGACCCGGTTTCGTCGACGGCGACGCGGATGCGCTCGCGGCTGCCGGGGTCGTCGAGGCGTGCGAGCGTCGCATCCAGACCGCCACTCAGCGCCCAACTGGGAAGCAAAGCGGCCAGCGTGGTCGCCCCGGCAAGATAGGGATACGAATCGAGCGTGACGTCGGTTCCCGCCTCGAGCGCGTCGTCGATCATGGCGAGCAACTCGGCTGCGCGACCGCGGTTCGGCGCGAAGTTCATGGTTGCGTGGGTCAGGTGCAGCGCGCATCCCGACGTCCGCGCGATCTCGATCATCTCGGCGTAGCTCTCGAGGGCGCCGAGCCCATACGAGCGGGTGTGCGGAGCCCAAAATCCGCCGCGGGCTGCGACGATCCTGCAGAGCGCGATGAGTTCGTCGGTGGTCGCGAACATGCCGGGCACGTAATTCAGACCGCTCGACATTCCGACCGCGCCCTCAGCGAGCGCACCGTCGAGGATCGCGCACATCGCATCCAGTTCGGCTGTCGTGGCTGCCCGGTTCGCGTCGCCGACGACCATCAGGCGCAGGTTTCCCTGGGGCACGAGCACGGCGACATTGGTCGCGGCGCCGTCGACGGCGTCGAGGTACCGCGCGACGCTGCCCCAGTCGAGCGCGAGATCTGCGGGGTTGCCGTTCCAGCCAGCGATCTGGCGCCGCACCCGAGCAAGCGCCCCAGCGTCGGCGGGCACGTAACCGAGGCCGTCCTGGCCGACGACCTCCGTGGTCACGCCCTGGCTGATCTTGGCCAGGTGCTGCCGGTCACTGATCACAGCTAGGTCGGAGTGGGCATGCATGTCAAGGAAACCGGGGCTGAGTGCCAGGCCGACGGCATCGACTACGCGACTTTCGCTGCCCGCCACGAGGCCCGCGCCGATCGACCGGATGACGCCGCCAGCGACCACAACGTCGGCGACGTACCGCGCGGAGCCGGTGCCATCCACGACCGTCGCACGGCGAAACAGAGTGTCGGGGGACATCCGTGCCGACTAGAACTGTGTGCGAACGAACCCGATGACCGTCGGGTCGTCGAGCGCTGCGATAACGGGGATGGCGCGCCACTTATCGAGTGCTGTGCACGGGTGCGAGAGGCCGATTCTGACCACGCTGCCGACGGGGAGGGCGTCAGCAGGGATGCCGTCCGCGAGACGCAGGAACGAGTGCTGGTCGTTCACCGCGGTGATCGCCGCGTTGGCAAGAACGGCGTCGCTCGCCTCGGGGGAAAGCCCGACGATCGCCTGCGGCACGGGGAGACCCTCGTCGACGGGAACATCGCGCTTGCCTGCATCGAGGATGGCGAGCCCGGACTCCGGCCGCGAGACGACGCGCGCCCAGGCGTGCATGGCCGATTGCAGCCCGCCGTCGAACCGGCTGTGGTCGAGGGGCGAGATCCGGCTGTAGAAACCGTCGTCGTGGATCACGTACGCGCCAGCGCGGATGACGACCGTCGCGGTGGAGGTCACGGGGCCGAGTTTCGCCTCGACCTGGTCGAGGTAGGCGCTGCCTCCGACGGTCACGATCGGCTGGCTCGTCTCATAGCTGCCGTCGAGCTCCCGGTGGAGGTCGACGAGCGCGTCGAGATAGGCAGCAACGCGGTCTAGGGCGGAGTCGCTTCGGTCGTGGCCGACGGCACCCTCGTAGCCACCGCATCCGACTAGATCGAGGTGGTCGGATTCCTGGATCGCGCGGGCGACATCCCGTGCTTCCGCGTTCGATCGCGCGCCTGTTCGACCACCCGGTGCGCCGAGCTCGACAATGACCTGAACCCGCTGCGCCGCTTCCGCGTCCGCGAGCACCGAATCCATCAGCCTGACGGTTTCGACGCTGTCGGCCCAGCACGAAAAGTCGAAACCGGGATGCTCGTCGAGCTCATCGGCGATCCAGCGGAGCGCGACGGGGTCGGCGAGGGCGTTCGCGAGAAGGATCCGCTGCACACCGTAGCTGCGCGCGACCTGCACCTGCCACGGGGTTGCGAGTGTGATACCCCAGGCGCCGGCATCGAGCTGCTGCTGCCAGATCGACGGTGTCATCGTGGTCTTGCCGTGCGGCGCAAGCTCAAAGCCCGCGCTCGAACACCAATGGGACATGACCCGGATGTTGCTGTCGATGCGGTCTGCATCGAGCGTCATCAGCGGGGTCTGGAACTCGTCGAGTGTCAGTGCCGCAGCTTCGAAGGTGGAGGAGCTCCAGCCAAAGGTTGCCGCCGGGAACGATTTGTCTGCAACGGAGATCGGCGCTTCCGTATCGGTCACTGGCAGCGGCCTCCCTGGTGCACCTCGAACCTCGATGGCGCTTTATGCAACGCTAATGGGAACGCAACGAAAGGTCACTGGTCCCATGAAGACGCGAATCGAAACCGACGCCGCCCCGCCCCCCGCTCACACGTTCTCGCAGGGCGTGCGCAAGGGCCCCTTCGTGCAAGTGAGCGGCCAGGGTCCGGTCGACCCGGCAACCAGCGAATATCTCCACCCCGGGGATGTCGCCGCGCAGACCACGCGCACGCTCGAGAACGTGCGCGCGATCGTTGAGGCCGCTGGCGCTACGTTTGCGGATGTCGTGATGCTGCGGGTTTACCTCACCAAGCGCGAGGACTTCGCCATCATGAACGATGCATACGGAGCCTTCCTGGCGGAGCACGTGAGCGACGGAGTACTGCCCGCGCGCACCACCGTCTTCACCGGACTGCCCCGTGAGGAGATGCTCGTCGAGATCGACGCACTCGCCATCGCCGACTGAGCTCAATCGGCAACCTCAGCTCAACCGGCAACTGCCAACTCAACCAGGCGGTAGACGGCTAATCCCACCGTCGACAGCGGCGATGGTCGCGAGCCTGCGCCTAAGTGCGGAGCCCCGCCATGAGAAGGTCGAGCATCCTGCCCGCTTGGTCGGGCGAGGCGGCGGTGACGAAGATGCCGGCCACGGATGCGACGACATCGAGACTGTCGACGCCTGTGCGGAGCGCGCCCGTGGCGGTGCCCGCCTCGAGAATCGGCCGGATCGCGTCGGAAAGTCGCTCGCGCGTGGTCGACGAGGTGATGGCTCCGGATCCGAAGACCGCGCGCAGCGCATCCCCCATCTCACGTTTTGCCAAGACGTAGTCGGCAAATCGATCCATCCAGGTGCGGAGCGCCACATCCGGAGCCAGCTGGGCGAGCAGCTCGCCAGCCTGGTCACACAAGCGCGATAGCTCGGCCTGGTAGACCGCCTCGACAAGCCTCTCGCGAGTGGGGAAGTGACGATAGAGCGTGCCTATCCCGACGCCAGCGTCACGGGCGATTGCCTCGAGCGACGGTTTCGAGTCCGAACCGAATGCGATTCGCGCGACTTCGATGAGGCGTTGTCGGTTGCGGTGAGCGTCCGTGCGGAGGGGGATGTCTGGTGGATCAGTCAAACGGAGGCTCCTCCGATTCTGTGCTAGCGTCAACGATATCGGAGGCTCCTCCGCTTAGTAGTTCAGGATACCGAATCATGACTGATTCCAGCTTTCACCGCCCCACGCCGGGCGGAACGGCCAAACTCGGCGACCGCACCGTGTCGCGGATCGGCTACGGCGCGATGCAGCTCGAACGGCTCGCCGAGGCAAGCGCGGCCGATCGGTCGACGGCCATCGGGTTGCTCCGCTCGGCGGTCGAGCAGGGTGTGAACCACTTCGACACGGCCGCCTTTTACGGTGCTGCGGCGAGCAACGGTCTGATCCGTGAGGCCCTGGCGCCCTACCCCGACGACCTGGTCATCGTGACCAAGGTTGGCGCCAGCTTTCATCCGACATCGCGCATCGTGGCGGCGCAGAAGCCGGATGAGCTGCGGGCGGAGGTCGAAACGAACCTTGCGACGCTCGGGGTCGACCGTCTCGACATCGTCAACTTGCGTCGAGCAGACATCCCACCCGGCCTCATTGCCGAGGGCGACCAGGTCGTCGACCTCGACAGCCAACTCGCCGAAGTCATGGCGCTCCGCGACGCGGGCAAGATCGGCGCTATCGGCCTCAGCAACATCACTTCGCAGCAGTTGCTTGCCGCCCTCGGCGCTGGCATCGTCTGCGTGCAGAACGCGCACAGCGTGCTCGACCGTTCGAGCGAGGCGGTGCTTGACGCCTGCCGCGCGAATGACGTCGCCTGGGCGCCCTATTTTCCGCTCGGTTCAGCGTTCGCGCGGTTGCCCAAGGTGGCGGACAACCCAGTCGTCATTGCCGTTGCCGAGGCTATGGATGCGACCCCGGCGCAGGTCGGCCTGGCCTGGGAACTCGCACATTACGAGCGCACGCTCATCATTTCGGGCACCGCCGATGCCGCGCACCTGTCAGAGAATCTTGCCGCCGGCGACATCCGGTTGGACTCCGCGACGATGGCAACGCTCGATGCCATTGCGCAGCCCGCGTGAGACCGTCGGAAAGTCAGCGGAACGACACAGCCGGGCCACAGGAGCCCGACGCTAGGGTGAGCCATCGTGGAGCCTGGCGCGAATAACGAAGTTGCCGAACGAGCGTCGCTGCACTTCAGCGGGCTTGCTATCCCCGTGCCGACCGCCGCGACCTACGACATCGCGACAGAGGGCAAGACCGGTTGGCGGTTCGTTCTCACGCGGCGCTGGATTGCATTCGTCGTCGGCGTGATCGTTTACGCGGGCGGCTGCGCGGCGGGTGTGATCTGGCAGTGGCAGCTCGGGCAACAGATCGCGGCGTTCAACACGACTGTCAGCAAGAACTTCGACGCTCCTGCGGTGCCGGTTGGCGACATCCTGCCGACGCTGGGCTCCTCCAGCGCAGCGGAACAGTGGAGACCCGTCACCGCAATCGGAACCTGGGTCACGCGTCAGCAGTTGTACGTGAGCGAGCGCACCTGCGGCAGCGACACCGGATTCGAGGTGCTCACGCCGTTGCGGCTGACAGACGGCAGGATGCTCGTGATCGACCGGGGCTGCGTAGTGTCGAGCTCCGCGAATCCGACGCTGCCGTTGCCCGCAGCGCCACCACCGGCGGGCACTGTCGCGGTGACTGCGCGCGTCGTTGCGAGCGAGAGCGCCAAAGGCGCAGCGGCGGTCAGCGGCAACCAGGTCGATGCGATCGACCTGCCCCAGATCGCCACCAAGCTCGGAGCACCGACCTTCACCGGCGCGTATGGAATGCTCGAATCACAACTGCCAGCGCCTGCACGGGCGTTGCACAAGGTGCTCTCCGGCAAGCCGACCGTCGACGGCAGCGCCCAGCTCGGCACGATCTTCGGAACGGCCCTCTACGCGGTCGTCGGCCTCGGCATCTTCGGCTACGCGCTGCGCGAGAAATTCCGGTTCGTCAACCGCTTCGATCCGCGGTTGTGGCGGCGCGAGCTGAAACGCATCCAGAGGCTCGCGCGCAAGCCGTATACCGATGCTGAGATCGAGGACCTGTTGATCGACGGATATTCGTTCGCCGCCGTCCGCGCGCTGGAGGCGGCCTCCAATACTGCTGCCCAGCCCCCGCGCGAGCTCCCGCCCGGCACGGAGTACTAGGAGCAGCAGTACTAGTGTTGGCCGCGTGGCAGGAACCTCAGACCAACGCACCGAGCTCGGATTGTTCCTGCGCGCGCGGCGAGAGCAGGCGCTGCGGGTGGAATATGGGCTGCCACGGGTGGGTCGTGCCCGTGATCGCGGCCTGCGCCGGGAAGAGATCGCCTATCTCTCCGGTGTGAGCGTCACCTGGTACACCTGGCTCGAACAGGGGCGGGACATCACGCCGTCCCGGCAGGTCCTCGATGCAGTGGCGAGAACCCTGCATCTCTCCGACACCGAACACGCCTACCTGCTCGGACTCTCCGGCTACGCGCCCGGGGCATCCACCGCGGTGCCCGTCGTGCGAACGTCACCAGCCCACGTCCACCGCCTGCTCGACTCGCTGGCGCCGAACCCCGCGTACGCCATCGCGCCCGACTGGGGGATCGCCGGCTGGAACGACGCATACGCCGCGCTGTATCCGAACGTCGCGACATCCCCGCCGCAGGAACGCAACCTGCTCTGGCTTGTGTTCACCGATCCGTACGTGCGCAGCCTGTTGCCCGACTGGGAGGTCACAAGCAGGCGGTTTCTTGCCGAGTTTCGTGCCGAGACCGGTCCCCGCCTTGGCGACCCCGACATCAGCTACCAGGTCGAGAGACTCAAGCAGGCGAGCCCGGAGTTCCTGGATGCGTGGGCTCGCTACGACATCCACGGCTTCGAGTCCCGTGAGCGTGTGTTCCATCATCCGGTCGCGGGCACTCTCGAGTTCGAGCACCACCAGCTGTCGCCGTCTGACCAGCCCGACCTGCACATCATCCTGTACACGCCGCTGCCGGGCAGCGACTCGGCGGAGCGTCTCGCTCGTGCGGCTTCGCCGGTCGAGTAGTCGCGCGAAGCCGGCGTTACTTCGCTGGTCGAGTAGCTGCGCGAAGCCGGCGTTACTTCGCTGGTCGAGTAGCCGCGCGAAGCCGGCGTTATCGAGACCACATCCGCTCTAGAACAGGCGGCCGGTTTCAGCCAGCGCCGGTGCTTCGAGGTCGAGCAGCGAGCGCTTGCGCTCAAGGCCACCCGCGAAGCCGGTCAGCTTGCCGGTGCTCCCCACCACTCGGTGGCACGGCACGATGATGCTGAGTGGATTGTGGCCGACCGCCTGGCCGACGGCCTGGGCGAGCGAGCGATCACCAAGCTGGGTCGCAATCGCGCCGTATGTCGTGGTGGCGCCGAACGGGATCTGCTTCAGAATGCCCCAGACCTCCTCCTGAAGTGGCGTGCCGTGAGCCACCGTCGGCAGGTCGAAGGATGCTCGCGAGCCGGCCAGGTATTCGCTCAACTGGGTCGCGGCCTCCCCAAGCAGCGTGTCGGTTTCGAGCTCGACTCGAGGGCCGATCGCATCCTGCTTCGGCAGGTACCAGTGGCCGGAGAAGTAGAGACCGACAATGGCGTCGTCGGATGCGACGAGCATGATGTCGCCGAGCGTCGAGCTTGCGAAGGTGTGGCGCGTGTACATGGAGTTCTCCTCTCGATGCTTCAAGTCTGAGGGGTCGGCGCTGCGGAGGTTGGCACTTTTCAGACATTGCGTATCGCGGAAAATAGTGCGAAGAAAATGGCTGCAGCTGTCGTTTTAGCCAGTGCGGCATCCGTTGTACAGGTAAGAAGACACCAGAGGGAGCAACTAATGCGCTACATGCTGATGATCCACCTGAACGACGACGCCGACAGCCAGCTCGAGAACGACCCTGCCCTGTTCTCACGGGTGATGGGCGAGCACGACAAGCTGCAGGCGGAGTTGAGAGCGTCCGGCGAGTTCGTCGAGACCCACGAACTGCTGCCAACAGACTCGAAGATCGTGCGCACGAGGGCCAATGAAGTGCTCGTGACCGACGGGCCGTTCACCGAATCGAAGGAGTGGATCGCCGGGTACTACGTCGTCGACTGCGCAAGCGTTGAGCGCGCCGCCGAGATAGCGGGGCGGCTGGCCGAATCCGAGCTTTCGCTGGTCGAGGTGCGAACGATCCGGTAGCCCGTCGAAACCGCTATCCCCGCGCCCAATCGAGCAGCCGCTCCAGCGGCCACGTCGTCACAATCCGCTCGGCCGGCACGCCATACTTCTCGGCCCGCGCCGCGCCGTAGTCGATCAGCCCCAGATGCCCGGGAGCGTGCGCGTCGCTGTCGATCGAGAACAGGCATCCCGCGTCGAGCGCGAGTTGGATGAGGGGGCCGGGCGGGTCTCGTCGCTCCGGCCGCGAGTTGATCTCGACCGCGACATCCTCTCGGGCGCAGGCGTCGAACACAGCCTTCGCGTCGAACTGCGATGGCGGGCGCGTACCGCGCTCGCCCGAGACGAGTCGCCCGGTGCAGTGGCCGAGCACGTTGGTGTGCGGGTCGGCGACGGCGGCGAGCATCCGCGTTGTCATCTCCGTCGGCTCCATCTTCAGCTTGGAGTGGACGCTTGCGACCACGATATCCAGCCGGTCGAGCATCGCATCCGTCTGATCGAGTGCGCCGTCATCGAGGATGTCGACCTCAATACCCCGGAGCAGCCGGAAGCTGTCGTAGCCCTCGTTCAGATTGTCGACGATGTCGATCTGTTTGCGGAGGCGCTCGGCTGTGAGGCCGTTTGCGATCTTCAGCCTGGGGGAGTGGTCGGTAAGCGCCAGGTATTCGTGGCCGAGCCAGATCGCGGTGTCTGCCATCGATTCGATGGATGTTGTGCCGTCAGACCAGTCGCTGTGGCTGTGCAGGTCGCCGCGCAGCTGCTTCCGGATGGCGTCACCGCCGGTGGCGAGCGGCGCGGCGCTCCGCTCGCGCAGCTCGGCGAGGTAGTCGGGAACCCTGCCGTCGAGAGCCTGCGTGATCACCTCGTACGTGGTGCCGCCGATGCCCTTCGTCTTCTTCAGCTGGCCGTTCGCGACCTGTTCCGGGCGCTCCGAGGCGGGGATCCCGCGCAGCACGCCAGCCGCCGTTCGGAACGCCTTCGTCTTGAAGCTCGATGCGAGCTCGCGCTCCAGCAGGTACGCGATCTCGGTGAGTGCTTCGAGTGGGTCCATGCTCCATCTTTGCGCGCAAAGGCGGCAGGATGGGGGCACCATGTCGCAGTCAACGCCCGAGACCGGTGCATTCCCCTCGCCTCACCGCGCCGCCGATTGGTATGAACTCTTCTTCGACCTGGTGTTCGTCGTGGTCATTGCGGTCTCGGCAGAAACGATCGAGGCCGACACGACCGCGCCGACCGTGCTGGTCTTCATCCTGCTGCTCTTCCCACTGTGGTGGGCGTGGGTGAACCTGATGATCACGAACAACCTGTTCGGCGAGCGGTTTCCCGTGATCGGCGCCCTCGTGGTCGCGGCGATGCCGGGGCCCGCCGCGATGGCGATCGCGATTTCGGTCGGAGCAGACAAGGATGCGTGGCTGTACGCCCTCGGTGCTGCCTGGATCCGTGTGGTGCTGCTCGTCATGTGGCTGATTCCGTTTGCGAAGAACGCCCTGCACCTGCCGCTCTGGCGACTGCTCCTCTATAACGTCGGGACCGGGCTGCTCTGGGTGGTGTCCCTCTGGCTGCCAGCGCCGTGGAACTACCTGCTCTGGGCGGTGGCGGTTCTCGCCGAGGTGGCGTTGCTCGCGATCAGGCGCGGGTTCTCCTACGAGGTGTACCAGCGGGCATCCGTTTCGCACTCGCTCGACCGCGTCGGGCTGTTCGTCGTGATCGTGATCGGCGAGGCTGTGTACCTCGCCGTGACCGGGTTGTCGCAGCATCCGACGGGGGACGGCGGGGCCGCGGGTCTGGCCGGCCTGCTCGTCTGCGCGCTGCTGGCACGCGCATTCTTCCGCTGGGGTGTTCGCTCGGCGGAGGCGGGGCTCGTTGCGGCGCAGCGATCCAATTCGTACGGTGCTATGCGTGACGTGATCATGTACCTGCCGTTCATCCTGGTCGTCGCACTGACGCTGGTCGCGGCATCCATCGGCATCGCGGTCGTCGACGCGAGTGACCCGCTTCCGCTCGCCGTCCGCACGATCCTCGCCTGCGGGATCGGCGGCTTCTACCTCACCAACGCGATCATCGGACTGCGGCTCGGGCGCAACATCCGGTACATCGGAGTGCTGCTCATCCCGGGGCTCGGGCTACCCGCGCTGGCCTGTTTCGCGACCGGCGGTCTCGCAGCCTGGGGCACCCTCGCGCTCGCGGCCCTCGGGCTCGTACTGCTCGACGCCGCCAGCCAGGTTCTGGACCGCCGTGGCCACGCCCACTAATCGCGCACACCGGTCACGCGCGCTGGCAGGCAAGCAAAATGGGCCAATACGGACATTCTGTCCCTGCCGCGGCAGGAGCAGTTTGCCCGTACTGACCCATATTGCGGTACGAGTCGCGCGAGCTAGGCCGTCGGAGGGAGCGGGTCGTTTTCGAGCGACTCTGCGCCCTCCAGCAGTGCGGGGGCGTTGGCCAGGGCCCTCGGGCGGGTGATCGCGAGGATGACCGTGTAGATCACGCCAAGCGCGATCAGCCCGAGAGACAGCAGCGGGAGCCAGTCGAACGCGCCGCCCTGGAACGGCCGGAGGTTGCCCCAGATCGGAATCGCGAGCACCAGGATCCCGATGACCGGCACAACAAGCCACAGGATCGGGTTCTTCTTGATTCCCCGGGCGCGGAACCGGAAGAACTGCACGAACAGCGCGACGTTCGTCACCGTGTACATCACAACGACACCGAAGATGCCGAGCGTCGACAGGAATCCAACCGTGGTGCCCGGGTCGGTGAAGATCGTCGACAGGACACCGATCAGGATGCTCGGAACGACGAACGCGATCGCTGCGGCCCACGGCGTCTTGAACCGCTTCTGCGTTGAGCTGAGTCCGCGCGGCCAGAGACCGCCACGGGCTCCCGCGAAGATGACGCGAGAGGTCTGCGTGTTCGCCGCAATGTACGAGCTCGTCACGCTGATGAGGAAGATCGCGGCAAGGAACGGCACCATGATCGGCATCGCGATGTGCAGGAACTGCGAGCCTGCCGTTGCGAACGGGTTGCCATCCTTTGCGAGCGCAGCGGCGTTGTTGCCGAAC
>DASYEE010000161.1:0-4125 GCA_036499165.1 Galbitalea sp.
GAGTTCGTTGCTCCCCCAGCCACAGCTGCAGCACGTCGAGCGCGCCCGGCCGCAGGCTCACGGTGCGAACGCGGCCCTGCTTGTTCGACGTGACGACCCCGGCATCCTCGAGGATGTGCAGGTGCTGCATGAGTGACGGCAACGCCATGTCGAACGGTGCCGCCAACTCACTCACGACGGCCGGCGACTTCGCCAACCGCTCAACGACGGCCCGCCGGGTGGGATCCGCAAGAGCGCGAATCACCCCGTCGAGCTGGTCGTGATAGTTAGGCACATACCTAAGTATTGCGAATGTGTTGCGACTCGTCAATCCCCGGTCGGGAGCGCCCTGTCGGCAGTCGGTGACAGCGTGAAAAACATGGACGATGACGAAGACCAACTTGCGGATTCGCCGCCACAGGAGACTGTAGATGCGGCAATCAGCGCCTTCTTTCTGCTCGAGCATGCGCGAGCATCCGGCGCGCGTCAACGCCGATTGGAGCGGGCGAGCGACGATTTGCGCGAGTGCTTGGAGGCCGTGGCCGAGCGCATTCTGACGACCCGTGAGCTCGCCGTGCTCGATCTCGAGCTGCAGTTTCAACCCTTCGGCGCCGCGGCCCGAATCGCTGATGCGGATGCGCTGCTGTTCGCGCTCTGCTCGTGGCTCGAAGACTCGAGATGGCACGGCAACGATTTTGAGGATCGCCGACTGCGCGTGCATCTCGCGCTGCCGCTCGCTCGGTTCGTGACGCGACTGCCGAGGTTCGATGGGCCCGTGGACGGTGGATGTGCGATGTGGGATGTCGAAGCTGCGGTGCGGCAAGCGCGGCGAGAGATTCGAGTCGCCCGGGGCGCCGCAGGCAGCGCGTCGAAACGGGATGTTGCTTACCGAGCACCATATAGTCGATAATGTTTCTCATACACAACATTATTGAGGTTGGCGATGCCTAGGTCTTCCCGCGTTCGGCGCTCTCTGGTCCAGTTGGGCCATCAGCTGCGCGCCTGGCGGCAGCTACAATCGCTCACGATCGAGCAGGTCGCTGAGCGCGCGGCAACGACCCGGCAGACCGTTGCCAGGCTCGAATCGGGCGACGAAGGCGTCAGCATCGGGATCGCGCTTGAGGTGATGCGCGCGCTCGGGGTGCTCGACGGAGTGGTGAGCGCGGCCGACCCCTATGAGAGCGACTTGGGGCGAGCGCGAGCAGACGAGCAACTGCCGAAGCGCGTTCGATCATGAGCTCTGAGGCATCCGTCTATCTCAAACTCGGCGGAGCAGACAACCTCGTCGGCAGCGCGTTCTTCAGCCAGCGCCGTGGCGGGCCGATCTCGACGACATTTCGGTACGAGCAGAGTTGGCTGACGCGCCGCGGGGCGTTCGCCATCGACCCGGAACTGCCCCTGGTCAGCGGCCTGCTCGCGACCCCGCATCGCCTCCCCGGAGCCTTCTCAGATTGCTCGCCCGATCGCTGGGGCCGCCGACTCGTGAGCAAACGCTCGATCCACCGTCAACTGACCGAGGTCGACTTTCTGCTTGGGGTCTCCGACGAGAGTCGCCAGGGCGCGCTGCGGTTCAAGGTCCCGGGCAATGACGAGTTCCAGCATCCCGATTCGGCGGTTCCTCGCATGGTCGAGCTTCCCGAGCTGCTCCGAGCCGCAGATGCGGTCACTCGAGACCCCGATGATCGCGCCGCCATCAAGACGCTGCTGGATGCCGGCACCGGCTCCCTCGGTGGCGCGCGCCCCAAGGCATCCATTCGTGACGGCGAAAGGCTGCTGATCGCCAAGTTCCCGAACATCGCCGACGACGAGTGGGACGTCATGGCGTGGGAGAAGACGGCGCTCGACCTCGCCGCCCTGTGCGGAATCGTCGTGCCGACTTCGCGCCTAATCACCATCGACGAACGGCACATTCTGCTGCTCGACCGTTTCGATCGCCATGGCGACGGCTCGCGCATTCCCTACCTCAGTGCGATGACCCTCGCCCACGGGACCGACGGCGGCGCCAACGACTACGACGATCTCATCGAACCGCTCGAGGAGCAGGGCAGCAGGGTCTCACGCGACCTGGCCGAATTGTGGAATCGCGTGGCGTTCTCTGTGCTCGTCCACAACACTGACGACCACCTGCGCAACCACGGATTCCTCCGGGCATCGCCCGCCGGGTGGAGCCTCTCCCCCGCCTTCGACATCAACCCCGACCCCGAGCTGCGGGCAGCCCGAGTCACGGCGATCTTCGGGGCGACGACTGTCGATCAAGAGGTCGATGGCCTCCTGTTGCTGGCCGAGGCGTGCAGGCTCACCTCCGAGGCGGCGCTCACGCGGCTGGGGGTTCTGGCATCCGCGCTCGCCTCAAGCTGGGAAGGTGTCGCCCGACGTAGCGGCATCATGGATACGGAAATCCGACAGTTCGCCCCGATCTTCGAGCGTGCTGCTGGCTTCGCTGCTTGAGGACCACGTCAGCCGGATGAGCTCCCATCTCACCGCGCCAGCGAGCCCGATATCCGCGATCGAACACCCCTCTCAACCCCATGGCGTGACCGACGCCTGGGCCACAAGAGTCCCCAACGTCGATCGCCGCGAGCGGGTCGGCTTTCCTCATCCTGATAGGCGAGAAGCCAGGCTTGGGCGACGGCACGATGCCTGTCAACGCCCCAGACCGAATTGCTTAGGAACACGATGATGACGATGAAAACGAGCACCGCCACGGCCACGATGATGATCACCCAACTGGTCACTGTCCCAATCACCTGACCGCTCTCAGCATCGACTCGGCCGCCGTTCACGCTGACGACAGAGTTGAACAGGGACATCCAGCCGGAAAGCCAGGCGACGGCGGCAGTGGCGACGATCGTCAAGACGGCGGCGACCATCCCGAGAATGCTCGCCGTGGCGGCCGAACGCATTCCCGGCCTACGAATCTCGATGTCTCTCCGAAGGATTGCCTGAGCAGCGCGACGAATGTCTGGCTGCGCGCGGAGGTAAGCATGGAGACGAGCATCAAAGTCGCGGAGGTCTGAGTGGACGTGTTTTCGTGCCTCCGCCAGGAGTGGATCCCTACTGTCCGGGACAACGAGCCATCTGAGTCGCTCGATGAACGTTCGGTGCCGCAACTAACTCCTCCATGTTGGTCTGACCCGAGTATGTCGTGCCGGACCGACGTTGGCCCGGCGACAGATCGCTACGAGAAGTTCCGGCGGACAGCAGCCGACTTCACCGCATCAAGCTGCCATCGCGTTTCGAATGGCTTCAACTTTCCGTATTTCTTACGAAGAAAGTCACGTATCCGCTTTGGGCTCACGCCGAGTTCGCGCGAGAGGCTGGCTGGGGTCTCCGATTCACTCACGTCTCAGAGGTTAGCTCCGCGCTACCATCGCTCAACCGCTCGCCCGCCCCGCCCGCCCCCGACAAAGGAGTCGCCGTGCACGCACCGTCGATCAACTACATCGCCGTCATCCTGGCCACGCTCTCGAGCATGATCATCGGCTCGGTCTGGTACACCCCGAAGGTCTTCGGCAACTACTGGATGAGGCTCTCGGGCGTCACTCCGAGCGGCAAGGCTTCGGATGCCGTGCGCCCCATCATCGTGACCGTCATCGTGAGCTTCATCACAGCCTGGGTGATCGCCGGCGCGGCCGACATCTCGTTCCACTTCTACGGAGGCAGCTTCCTCGCGAACGCGCTGCTCACCACCCTGATCCTCTGGGCCGGATTTACCGCCGCCCGGTTCGTGACGCACGACCAGTTCGACAAGCGCCCGTGGCAGTTGACCGTGCTCAACGGCGCGCACGAACTGGTGACCGTGATGGTGATGGCGCTGATCATCGGGGTGTGGCCGGCGTAGGTGTTGCACCGATTCACTGGTGTTACACTTGCGCCATGCCGACCACTCGACCCCGCCACATGCTGACGGAGACCGACGAGATCGCGGCGGCCTTGAACGATGCTGCCCTCGCGTGGCCAGGGCTCCGAGGTGATCGCGGCGCACTGCTGCGCAAGCTGGTCGAGGCAGGCCGCAACTCCATTGGCGGCGGCAGCGTCCGAGCACTGCTTGCGGGGGCGTCCGGCGCCGCCACCGGCGCGTACCCGCGCGATGCCCGGGCCGAACTGCTGGGGGACTGGCCGGAGTGATCGTTCTTGACGCGAACG
>DASYEE010000162.1:0-35226 GCA_036499165.1 Galbitalea sp.
TGTGGTGCGCCCCATAGGCTGTCGATCCGCTGTCGGCCGATGATGCAAGGCCCACAGCCTCCCGACAAAAGGCTGGTGTAGCGACGTGCGGTACGAGTCAGACAGTACGCTCGGCCCCCGACATTCCGGCGGAGGCGCGAGCGTTGTGTGAACAACTCGTTTTCGAATGCCGCTGTGTAGGAGACTACAGATAACCGAACACATGTTCGAGCGACACGCGGAAGAAATTACGGCTTCTTCGGCTCCCGCTGGCCGACCCCGTACCACCGCTCGGGCGGGACATCCATCGCCCGGCAGAGCGCAACCCAGATAGCCCGAGTCGAGACGCCCTTCGCGATCCCCTGTTCCGGCGTCAGGCCGCCGATCTCCCCCAGGACAAGGTCGTGGGTGATGGTACGGCCGTATGCCTCACCGAACTCATCGGAGACGGCCAACCAGAATTCACTCAAACGCACACCACAACGCTAATCGTCATCGCTGCGGTTTAACGACGAACGCCCCCGGCCGGGCCGAGGGCGTTCGATGTGAATATGGGAGGCTAGCGAAGCAGCAGGTCTGCGTCGTAGCCGGCAACCAGGTCATCCGGCACGGTGTCCGGGATCGGCTGGAGCCCTTCGATGACCGCGATCCGGTCTCCGACTTCGCGCATGATCACCGAGATCGGAGTCTCGAGTGCGTCCGCTACCGAGGCGAGAATCTCTGAACTCGCCTCTTTCTGACCGCGCTCCACTTCGCTGAGATAGCCGAGCGCGACGCTCGCCTTGCTCGCGACCTGACGGAGGGTGCGACCCTTTTGAAGACGAAAGTCACGCAGTACGTCACCAATTTCCTGACGAACCAGAACCATGGGACCCTCCTTTTCTCATCGATTGCCTGCAAATCGTGTGTTGGGGGGATAACACTACATCCCCCCGATGCACACAATCTAACTCGTGCAACCTGTTTGGTGCTTGTGAATTCATGAGTTGTAACGAGATCGAAACGCCGAGTATTCCCGTGACTTGAGTCGAGAGCACTCAGGATTGACCGCGAAGCAGGATTCTCATCAACCCTGACAGTGATTCGGAGACGACGGCCGCCCGGATAGCCTGCCTGTCACCTTCGAGCGTCAGATCGAGCACCTCGAGCCCTTCATCGGTTGAGATGCCGACGAACACGGTGCCTACCGGCTGACCGTCCTGCGGGTCAGGGCCGGCAACGCCGGTGGTCGAGAGCCCGATGGATGCAGGCTCTCCGCCGACCTCGCAGACGCGCCGCACGCCGATCGCCATTGCACCCGCGACGTCCGGGTGGACCGCGCCGTGAGCAGCCAGGAGCGCCGCATCCACCCCGAGGATCGTGTGCTTCAACTGCGTGTCGTATGCCACGACCCCGCCACGAACGACGGCAGAGGCACCCGGAACACTGATGAGCTCGGCAACCACCAAGCCACCGGTGAGGGACTCTGCCACCGCAATGCTGAGGTGACGCCTGGTCAGCTCGGCAACAATCTCGGCGGCGAGGCTCACGCCGTCGGCGCCCTGCGAACGCGGTTGAACTGCACGAGGTATTCAATGCCCGAGTACACGGTGAGGGCGAACGCGATGCCCATCACGATCCAGTCGAACCAGAGGATTCCCGTGGCCAGTGCCGGAACACTCGTCGTGAACAGCGTGTCAAGCGGCACCAGGAAGAGCGAGATTGCGACAGCCTGGAACACCGTCTTCAGCTTGCCCGCCTTCGACGCCGGAATCACGCGCTTGCGGATCACGACGAATCGGAAGACAGTGATGCCGAGTTCCCGCACCAGGATGACGATGGTCACCCACCACCAGAGGTCGCCGAGAATCGACAGGCTGACAAGCGCGCCGCCGATCAGGAGCTTGTCTGCGATCGGATCGAGGATGATCCCGAGGTTCGTGACCAGGTTGCGGCCACGTGCGAGCTTGCCGTCCACGCCGTCGGTTGCGATGGCCAGGATGAACAGCGCTGCCGCGATGTAGCGCCAGACCCCGTCCCGGTGATCGTCGAGGAACAGCAGCCAGATGAAGACCGGTACGAGAAGAATGCGCACGACGGTGACGATGTTCGCCACGTTGCCGTTACTGGCGGGCGTATCGCCCTTGCTGGTTACGCGCCCTCGCATGGAGCCAGCGCGCGAGGCGATGGGCGGTGCGTCGTCTGGTGCCGGTGGCGCCACAATCACTCCCTGCCCGTTAGCCCCCAGGCGTCCTCACCAGAGTCGCCTTCCACCTCATCGTATCCGGTCGTCATCTCGGCAACCGGGTCTCTGTGAGAACTCTCTGCTTGTGAAGGAGTGGTCGGGGAGACGGCCGCGTCGCCCCCGCGCAGGCGGGCAAGCACGCCGCCGAGCTGATCCGGGGCGACAAGAACGTCACGCGCCTTCGAGCCCTCCGACGGGCCTACGATCTCGCGCGATTCGAGGAGGTCCATAAGTCGGCCCGCCTTTGCGAAACCAACCCTGAGCTTGCGCTGGAGCATCGAGGTCGAACCGAACTGCGTCGAAACGACGAGTTCCGCGGCCGCGAGTAGCAGCTCCAGGTCGTCGCCGATGTCTGCGTCGATCTGTTTGTGCTCGACGGGAGCCGCGACATCCTGCCGGTATTCCGGCTGCGCCTGTGCCGTCACGTGCTTGACCACGGCGTCGATCTCGACCTCGGTTACCCACGCACCCTGGACTCGCACGGCCTTACCCGCGCCCATCGGCAGGAACAACCCGTCACCCTGGCCGATGAGCTTTTCGGCTCCCGGCTGGTCGAGGATGACGCGCGAGTCGGTCATGCTGCTGACGGCGAAGGCGAGCCGCGAAGGCACGTTGGCCTTGATGAGACCCGTGACGACGTCGACGGAGGGCCGCTGGGTCGCAAGCACGAGGTGGATGCCGGACGCGCGTGCCAGTTGCGTGATGCGCACGATCGAGTCTTCGACATCCCTCGGAGCGACCATCATGAGGTCGGCCAGCTCGTCGACGACCACCAGCAGGTACGGATACGGGCGGAGCACGCGCTCGCTCCCGACCGGCAGCACGATCTCGTTCCCAACCACGGCACGGTTGAAGTCGTCGATGTGGCGGAAGCCGAAGCTCGCCAGGTCGTCGTAGCGGGTGTCCATCTCTTTGACGACCCACTGCAGCGCCTCCGCCGCCTTCTTGGGGTTCGTGATGATGGGCGTGATGAGGTGAGGAACGCCCTCGTAGATCGAGAGCTCGACCCGCTTCGGGTCGATCAGCACCATGCGCACCTCTGCCGGCTTCGCGCGCATCAGCAGCGAGGTGATCATCGAGTTGACGAAGCTCGACTTGCCCGAGCCCGTCGATCCGGCCACAAGGAGGTGCGGCATCTTGGCGAGGTTCGCGACGACGAAGCCACCCTCGACATCCTTGCCAAGTCCAATCGTCATCGGGTGGATGCTCTTGGTCGCGGCCGCAGACCGCATGACGTCGCCGAGAGACACGATTTCGCGGTCCTTATTCGGAATCTCAACGCCGATCGCGCTCTTACCCGGGATCGGGGACAGGATCGTCACCTCGTTGCTGGCAACCGCATAGCTGATGTTCTTGGCGAGAGCGGTCACGCGCTCCACCTTCACGCCGGGCGCGAGTTCGATCTCGTACCGCGTGACCGACGGCCCACGGCTGAGGCCCGTGACCTTTGCGTCCACCTCGAATTGTTTCAGCACCTCCGTCAGCGCTTCCACGACCTCGTCGTTCGCCGCACTGCGAGCCTTCGGCGGAGTGCCGGGAGTCAGGATGGATGCCGGGGGCAGCCGATACGGCGCCGTTGCGCGCTGCTGACGTGCGGGCGGAGCCTCGAACTCACCGGCCGCGCCTTTCTCGCTCGCGGTCGCGTTGAAGCCGGGCAGGAGGCCGACCGGGTCTTCGCGCAGGCTCGTCGGGCTGCCGGTGTCCACTTCTCCCGTGAATCGCTTGACGGCGTCCTCAGCCCGCACCAGCTCCTCGAGCAGTTCGATACCGAACTCGTCCCTGGCCTGGTCGCGGTCGATGACATCCGTATCCTGAATGTCTGCGGCCGCATCTCGGCCGACGACGGGACTGTCAAAGGCACTCTTGTCGTCGCGCTTCGCTTTGTTGCGGCGCCACCACGGCAGGCTGTCCGGGTCGTCGTCATCCAGCCCGAGGTCGCTGAGCGTCCCAAACTCGAGCGGCGCCGTCTCGTTGGCGTCGCTTGACTTCGTCTTCGCCGGCCGTTCGGCAAGCGTCTCACCGAACAGGTACGCGTAGAGCTCGCGAAAACGAAGGCCGACCTTATTGGGTGGAGTCTTCGTGACGATGAAGAGGGATAGCACGAGGACGAGGATGACGACTGGCAGCGCGAGGTAGACCTTGCCGACCACCAACAGCGGGGACGCGATGATCCAGCCGACGATTCCGCCGCCTTTCGCGAGCGCCTCGATGCCCTGCTTCGGATCCGGTTGGCCGCCCGCGATCTGGCAGATCGCCGCGATCGACGCGAGCATCAGGATGCCGCCGATGCCGATGCGGGTGTTGTCGTGCACGCTCGAGGGATGCCGGAACAACCAGGCGGCAAAGAGCAGCATGATCACCGGCAGCGCGAAGGCGACCCGGCCGAACAGGCCGCCGAACGTCCAGGCATCCAGGGAGGTCGCGAGCTGCGACGTCGGATTGAACCACTCGACGATCACGCCGACGACCGCGAGGATCAGCAGGAAGAACGGCACGCCGTCGCGTCGCTGGTCTTTCTCGAGCGACTCCTTGCCGAGCACGCGGAATGCGCCGCCTGCCACGTGCGCGAGGGCGAGATACGCCCGCGCGAAGACGCCGTGTTCCGGTTTCGGTACCACCTTCGCGGCGGGAAGCCGCTTCGTTGGCGCAGTGCGCGAGCGAGTCGGCGTCGAGCGCGATCCGCCGCTGGTGCCGCGGGCGCGCGAGGTCGACCTGGTGCTCGTAGCCATGCGCTCCACGGTACCCGTGACGTGCGTCAGCCGAGCGTTAGCTGGGGCGCGTGTCAGTCCGAGGACTGCAGCACCGCCAGCTGGTCGCCACTTTTCTACGCTTCGATAACGACGGGGATGATCATCGGACGACGGCGGTGCTGAGTGTTCACCCAGCGCCCGACCGTGCGTCGAACGACCTGGGCGAACGCGTGAGTATCACGCGTTCCGTTGCCAGCAGCGTCCGAGAGAGCCTTCAGGATCTGCGGCTTCACCGCGTCGAACACGTCCTCGTCTTCCGCGAATCCACGCGCCTGGATCTCCGGCCCGACGATGACTCGACCGGTTTGCATATCGATCGCCACGAAGATGGAGATGAAACCCTCTTCGGCGAGAATGCGGCGATCCTTCAGGTCGGCATCCGTGATCTCACCAACGCTCGACCCGTCGACATAGACGTACCCGAGGTCGAGTTGGCCGACGACGGTCGCCTCGCCGTCTCGGAGGTCGATGACGGTGCCGTCTTCCGCGATGATCGTGTTCTCTTCCGGCACACCGGTCGCGATCGCGAGGTTCGCGTTGGCCACCAGGTGGCGATATTCGCCATGGACGGGAACCACGTTCTTCGGCTTCAGGATGTTGTAGCAGTACAGCAGCTCGCCTGCGGCGGCGTGGCCCGAGACGTGCACCTTCGCGTTGGCTTTGTGGACGACGTTCGCACCGAGCTTCGTCAGGCCGTTGATGACCCGATACACGGCGTTCTCGTTACCGGGGATGAGGCTCGACGCGAGGATGACCGTGTCGCCCTTGCCGATTTCGATCTGGTGTTCGAGGTTGGCCATCCGCGCGAGGACCGCCATGGGTTCGCCCTGGCTGCCCGTCGACATGTACACGAGCTTGTTATCTGGCAGGTCTGCGGCCTTCTTCGCCTCGATGAGCACGCCGTCCGGCACTTTGAGGTAGCCGAGGTCTGCCGCGATCCCCATGTTGCGCACCATCGAGCGCCCCATGAGGACGACCTTACGATCGTTGGCGACTGCGGCATCCAGCACCTGCTGCACCCGATGCACGTGGCTCGAGAAACTGGCGACGATCACACGTCGCGGCGCCTTGGCGATGACGCTCTCGAGCACCGGACCGATCTCGCGCTCGAGGGCCGTGAATCCGGGCACGTCTGCGTTCGTCGAGTCCGGCAGGAAGAGGTCGACGCCCTTCTCGCCGAGCCGGGCAAACGCCCGAAGGTCGGTGATGCGATCGTCGAGCGGCAGCTGGTCCATCTTGAAGTCGCCCGTGTGGAGGACGACGCCTGCCGTCGTGGTGATGGCAACGGCGAGCGCGTCCGGGATGGAGTGGTTGACGGCGATGAACTCCAGGTCGAACGGCCCGAGTTTCTCGTGCTGGCCCTCCCTGACGGTGAGCGAGTACGGCGTGATCCTGTGCTCTTTGAGCTTCGCCTCGACGAGGGCGAGCGTCAGCGTCGAGCCGATCAGCGGGATGTCCTGCCGAAGCTTGAGAAGGTAGGGCACCGCGCCGATGTGATCTTCGTGACCGTGCGTCAGTACGACGCCGATGACGTCGTCGAGGCGATCTCGGATCGGTGAGAAGTCGGGCAGGATCAGGTCGACTCCCGGCTGCGTCTCTTCGGGAAAGAGTACCCCGCAGTCGACGATGAGGATCTTGCCGTCCATCTCGTAGGAGGTCATGTTTCGACCTATTTCGCCGAGGCCCCCGATCGGGATGACGCGGAGGGTTCCTGGCTGGAGTTTGGCTGGCTCGTAGACGTTGACTGGCATCGAGTCCTTATTTGTTCGGTGGTGGTGGGGTCTCTGGCCCCTTGTCTAAGTTCTTCGGGCGCCTAGCGCGTGGTGCCTGCGACCTTGGGAAGAGCGCCGCCCGCAGCTGCGTTGCGGTCCGGACGGAAGTTGCTGAGGTCGACACCCGGGATCTCGCCGACGAGGGCGACCTCGTCTTCGATGAGCGCCGCCTCGAAGTCTTCTGGCCCAACGAGCGGGAGGCGAACGCGGGGGCTCTGAATGCGACCGAGGCCATGCAGGATGTATTTGGCCGCAACAGTGCCGGGCACATGCGTCATCACGGCTCTGACGAGCGGTTCGAGCTGCTTGTGAGCGGCGGTCGCCGTCGTGAGGTCATTCGCATTCACAGCATCGACGATGACACGGTATGGGGCGGCCGCGATGTTGGCGGTGACCCCGATGAGGCCGGTTGCACCGATCGACAGGTGCGGAAGGATGTTTGTGTCGTCGCCCGAGAAGTAGAGAAGGTCGGTCTGGTTCAGCACGCGGCTGACCTCGCTGAAGTCGCCCTTCGCATCCTTAATTGCACGGATGTTGGGATGCTGGGCGGCGCGAAGAATGGTCTCGTACTTGATCGGAATTCCGGTCCGGCCGGGAATGTCGTAGAGGATGACCGGCAGGTCTGTCGCGTCGGCGATCATCCTGAAATGGGTGAGCACGCCTGCCTGGGTCGGCTTGTTGTAGTACGGCGTCACGATCATGACGCCGTCGGCGCCGGCCTTTTCGCTTTTCTTGTAGAGCTCGATCGCGTGGGCGGTCTCGTTGGAGCCGCCGCCGGTGATGATCCTGGCCCTGCCGTTCGCGACCGATTTGCCGACCTCGACCAGCTTCAGCTTCTCCGGGTCGGTGAGTGTGCTGGTCTCGCCTGTTGTGCCGGTGACGACGATGCCGTCCGCTCCCGCAGTGATCACATCGTCGATGTGCTTCTCGACGCCGGCCCAGTCGACTTCACCGTCTGGAGCAAACGGCGTCACGAGTGCAACGAGCACCTGGCCAAAGGGATTGTTCTGCGTGGACACGAACTACAGGCTATCGGTTGCGCTCCCGCGGGCTCTCCCCTCCGCAGGGTCTCCCGCTTTTCCTCTTCCTAAAGTCGGAGCTCCGCCGGGATGACCGCGGGTCGCGTCGGACTTGACCGGCGCGTTGCGCCAACTACCGACTTTGCGACGTGTTGGGTCACTGGGCAAGGTGATCACCTCTGGCGATCAGCGCACAAACGGTAGACGCGACCGCGTCCCAGTCGGAAATGATCTGCGAGTAATCAAACCGGAGGGGCAAGTAGCCAAGCGCAAACGCGACACTGTCGCGCTCCAGATCGCGAAGACGATTGTCAGCGCCACCGTGATGCTCGCGGCTATCGATTTCTACTATCAGCCGGTCACCGATAACAAAATCCACCCATCCGACGCCCGGGATCTCGACTTGGGATCGCATGAGAACTCCGAGCAGCGACATCCTGAACCTGAACAGAGACTCGGATCCCGATCCTGCGAGGCCACCCGCCAACTCGAGGACGAGCCGAGAACCCGGAACTTCATGCCTCAGCCAGTCGACGTCCGCGGACTTAATCGCGCCATTTGCCAGAAGCGATTCCACGACCGCGAACGCGATGTCGGGAGCTTGGCAGCGAAGAACCTGCCTGAGCGCATCGCGAAGAGGCAATACACCAGGAACGAAGGATGAGTCTTGGCCGGTCGGTCCGTTCCAGTGCACGACCACCTCAGCGTTTGTATCGATGAAGGGATCGCCGTCAACAGGATGTTTCAGATGGCGTGACCCCTCGGGAACCGCGACATGGAGGCCTGCCCCCGGAGGCATCCATCCTCCATAGCTCGCGCATGCAGACACGCACGTCAGCGTTCCGCCGACGCGCGCTGCCTGTACCAATCGCTCATCGACGTTGAGGTTGGCATACCACCCACGCCGAATCCGGAGAATGGCCCCGTTCTGGAAAGCGGTGCGGACGTACCGGGGACCGTGCCCACGGATGCGGAGCTGGTGGATTGAGGCAATTCCGCCGAGCGAGTGGACTATCTGGTAAAGACTCACCAGCGAACTGTGGCGCAGGTCTTTGCGCCGATCAGGCGGCCAGGCAGATTCGGTGGATGACGACCGCAGCAGCGCGGTTGTGGACGACTAGCCGCAAAGTCGGAACTCCTCGACGACACGCCGCCGGGCAGCGCTGGATGTGCGGCGCGGCGCCGGCTTTTCCGACTTTAGGGGTGACAGGGCGAGAGACCGGATGGCGGGCTAGGGGGCTACGCGACCGTTTGCGTTGAAGGCGTCGAAGGTGACAGGCATTAGCCCTTGCCAGAAGTTTTCCATCTTCTCCGCCACCATTTCGATTTCGCGCTGGGGGAAGGATGGGAAGTGGGTGCCCTCGCGTTTGGTGCGCAGGGACAGGAAGTTCATGAGGGCTCGTGCGTTCATCGTGACGTACATCGACGAGTAGATCGTCAGGGGAAGCACGATGCGCGCGACCTCGCGGGCGACCCCCGCATCCAGCATGCGCTGGTAGGAGGCGAATGCCTCTTCACAGACCGCCCTGACCTCCCGGGTGACCAGTTCGGTCTGTTCCGGGCTGCCGGGCAGGAAGTCGTACGCGCCAGCCTTGCCGACCTGCACGAGGTTGCGCTCCGGCCCTGGCACGTAGAAGACCGGATTGAGCTCGCGGTAGCGACCGCTCTCCTCGTTGTATGAGGCAACGCGGTGCCGCATGAACTCGCGGAAGACGAAGATCGGAGCCTGCACGTAGAACGTCATCGAATTGTGCTCGAACGGTGAGCCGTGACGATCCCGCATCAGGTAATTGATGAGGCCACGACTGCGGGATGCGTCAAGCGATTCATCCTGTGCTGACTCGAGAGTCTGCTCACCCTGCGTCGAAACGCGGGCGGCGAACAGCACGTCGGAATCGGATGCGCTCGAGCGCACCAGTTCAACTGTGACATCGGAACGGAACGTGATCGGGGAGGTGGCATCAGGCACGGCTCTCACGATACCGGCGGCCGCCGACGTAATAGACGGTCACACTCCGCAACCGCGCCAAACGCGCAAATAATCTGGGCAGATGAACCCGGGAATCGTCGCAGCCATCATCGTTGCGCTCGTCGCGCTGAGCACCGCCCTCGGCCTGCTGTGGCGCGCACGGACCGGCCGGGTACGCGCGGTAGACGGTCACATCGTCGACCTTCCCGAGGTTCCCATCGGCGGCAAGGCGACCCTGCTTCAGTTCTCGACCGAAGTGTGCGCGCCCTGTGTGCCAACACGACGGGTACTCGGCGAAATCGCGACTGCAACTGAGGGCGTGACCCACGTCGACTTCGACCTCACCCACAGACCGGACATCGCAGCACAGTTCAACGTGCTGCAGACGCCGACCACGTTCATCCTCGACGCGTACGGCACCATCCGTGCCCGAATTGGTGGCGCACCACGCCCGGCAGATGTCCGGGCGGCACTCGACACGATCCTCGCAGCCTGAACCAGGAGCATCCCATGCCAGAGCGGAAGTCAATCGATCCCCGCGGCCCGCGATTCGGCGCCGGCATCACGGCAGTGCTGCTGCTGGTCGTGATCGCGCTCAGCCTCGGCGGACTGTGGCTGGCGGCATCCATCATCTTCGCCGTCATCACGCTCGGCTTCGCCTGGGGTGCATTCGCCGGCATCCAGAGGCACCCGTACGGACTGCTGTTCAAGAAACTCATTCGTCCCCGCCTCGCGTCGCCAACAGAGCTCGAGGATGCCACTCCCCCGACATTCGCGCAGGGTGTCGGCTTCTTCATCACGCTCGTCGGCGTCATCCTCTCCCTCGTCGGACTCCCGTTCGCTCTCCCGATCGCGGCAGCCCTCGCGTTCGTCGCTGCTTTCCTCAACTCGGCCTTTGCTTACTGCCTCGGCTGCCAGATCTACCTGCTCCTCGTTCGGGCCAAAGTTCTCGGCCGCGGGACCCCCTCCGCCGCCTAGCGAGACATAGGCTTGAGGCTTCCCCCACGGAAGGACATCCCCATGGCCCTCACGAGCGAAGCAACGACACTCTGGTTCGGAGACCTGCAGAGCGGGTCGGGAACCACATCCCTTGACTCGTCGGACGCGGCCGAGTTCCCGGTCAACTGGCAGGCACGCTCCGTCGGCGAGGTCGGCAAGACCAACCCGGAAGAACTCCTCGGCGCTGCGCACTCTGCGTGCTTCTCCATGGCGTTCGCCAACGCCCTCGCATCGAACGGAACCCCGCCTGAGAGCCTGCAGGTGACTGCTGCCGTCACATTTGTGCCCGGCGAAGGCATCAAAGGATCGCACCTCCTCGTGAGCGCGAAGGTCGCGGGGATCAGCGAAGACGACTTCCAGCGACTCGCAGCTGATGCGAAGACCAATTGCCCCATCTCGCAGGCGCTGGCCGGCATCCCGATCACCCTGGAAGCAAGCCTCGCCTAGTGGGATCCACGCATGCCATGCGCATCCTCATCTCCGGCGCGTCCGGCTTCATCGGCACGGAGCTGGTCAGACAACTGGAGGCAGCCGGGCATACCATCGTTCGCCTGGTGCGTGCACAGCCGAAGAACGCCAACGAATCGCACTGGTCCCCGGCAAGCCGGATGATCGACTACGGGATCCTTGACGACATCGACGCCGTCATCAATCTCTCAGGCGCGTCCACGGGGCGTCTCCCGTGGACGCGCAGCTACCGAAGTCTGATCCTCGACTCTCGTGTGAGCGCGACCCAGACCCTCGCCCAGGCAATGGGTATGGCAAAGCGGCCGCCGTCGGTTTTCCTGAGCGGTTCGGCGGTCGGATACTACGGCGACCAGCCCGCCGCGCGGCTGACCGAACAGTCGCCACGCGGCACCGGCTTCTTCCCGGATGTCGTGGAGGCCTGGGAGTCCGCTGCGCGGGTTGCGCCCGAGAAAACCAGGGTCGTCACCTTCCGCACTGGTGTCGTCGTCGGCAGGGGTGGCGCGTTCACACCACTCGTGCCCCTGACGAGGGCAGGCCTCGGGACCAGGTTCGGCACCGGCGGCCAGCACTGGCCCTGGATCAGCCTGTACGACGAGGCGGCCGCGATCAGGCACCTGCTCGACAGCAAAATCGATGGAGTCGTCAACCTGGCCGGCCCGACCCCCGCCACAAGCGACCGGATCACGCATTACCTCGCGCGCCGACTGCACCGCTGGTACCCGCTTGCCGTCCCCGAGGGCGTCATCCGTGGACTGCTCGGAGACGCAGGCCAGGACCTGCTCCTGTCAAGCCAGAAAGTGATCCCGGAGCGACTCATCGCCGACGGCTTCGTGTTTCGAGACGAACGCGTCGAGCAGGCGATCGACGCCTATTTCTGACGCGTGCGGCGCTCAACCCTGATCGCCCTGCGGGTTGCCCAGCGAGCGCGCCGGCGATCGCCGCTCGCGTCGTATGCGAGCGCCAGCCGGTACCACCTGGTCCAATCGTCAGGACTGGCCTCGACCTCGGCCTGATAGCGGGGAAACTCGAGATCCGCGGCCTCGCGATCGGCTCGACCGCTCGGCTTGTGCGGGAGGTCGTCAACGGGCAGCGCATCCAGCTCCGTCATGAGGCGCAGCAGCCGGGCAGCTCGAACGCCGAACAGCAGCTCGACGATCAGCACCCAGAACCCGATGATCGGCAACACGATCAAGGCGATGCCCTCGAGGCGAGCGAGCAGCAGGTCGGTGCCGAGAAGCACGAACGCGTGCTGGATGGCCAGGACGAGGTAGAGCACGAGCAAGACCGCCATCACGATGGCGGCGACGAAGTTCTTCATTGCCTAGGCAACCGCTCCGAGGTCGATCAGCTTGTCGAGCCCGACCGTCACGCCGCGGGCGGTGGCTGTCGCGCGGAGGCCGACGAGCAGTCCGAGTTCGTACGAGCTCGAGTCGATCGTCTCGTGGCTGAGCGTGAGCACCTCGCCGTTGCCCCCGAACACCACGTCCTGCTTGGCGACAACGCCCTTCATTCGGAGGCTGTGGATCGGCACGCTCGACACCTGCTGGCCACGGGCGCGCTGGTCTGCGTGCGGCGCGATCACCGGGCCATTGGCCTGGCGCGCAGCCCCGATCAGCTCTGCCGTGCGAACAGCCGTGCCGGATGGCGAATCGACCTTGGTCGCGCCGTGCGCCTCGACGATCTCGATCGAGTCGTAGAACCGTGCCGCCATCGCGGCGAACGAGGTCGCGAGCACGGAGCCAATCGAGAAGTTCGGCACGAAGATTACTCCGAGCGACGACGACTCGGCGATGGCGCCCCGGATCTTCGCAATGCGCTCGTTCGACCAGCCCGACGTGCCGACGAGCACGTTGAGGCCAGCCCCCACCGCGTGCTCCACGATCTCCTGGCTTGCGGCGGGCACAGTCGCGTCGAACACGATGTCTGCGCCATCCATGTCGCTGAGCGGGCTGCGTGAGTCCAGGGCTGCGAACAGCTCGAGGTCGTCTGCGCGCTCGATCAGGCTTACCGCCACGGCACCGAGTTTGCCCGTTGCGCCGACCACGGCGACCTTGGTTGTCATGTGCCCAATCTACCAAGTGGGCCATACGCTGGATGCATGGTGAGCTTCCGGGAGGCCGGCGTCGACGAAGAGTCCGCGCACGCCCTCCTCGCTGAGTATTTCGAGGCACGAGCCCTGGGCTTCCCGGGCGGGAAGGATGCGTACTCCGCGAAGTTTCCAGACCCGGCCCAGTTCGTGCAGCCGAACGGTGTCTTCATCGTCGTCGAGGATGTCGATCTGGCAGACGAGCCCGCCGACGTCGGATGCGGCGGCATCCGTCGCATCCCGGCCGGCCCGACTGGACTACCCCGCCTCGAAATCAAACACCTTTGGCTGAAGCCCTACCTGCGCGGTCGCGGATTTGGGCGACTGTTGCTCACCGAACTCGAACGTCGTGCCACCGAGGATTTCGGCGCTGGCGAGATCGTGCTCGATACCAACGCGAGTCTCGAGGCCGCGGGCGGGCTATACCGGTCGAGCGGCTACGTCGAAATCGAGCCGTACAACGACAACCCGAACGCGACGCACTGGTTCGGCAAGGCGGTCGCTAACTAGTACGGCTGCGCCTCGGGCAACCCGGTGCGCAGTTCGACGGGGAGGTGACCGAGGTCGTTGTGTGTAATCAGCACGGGTGGCTTCGCGGAGCGCACGCGGATGATCGTGAGCCCGCAGTTCGCCTGGTTCACTCCCATCCAGCGCCATGGCGCGGCACCGAAGGTCTCGCGCACGAAGTAGGCGATCACGAAGTTGTGCGTGATCAGCAGGTCGTGCCTGTCTTCGTGCGTCGGCGTCAGCCACTCTGAGACGGCGTCCGTCATCTGCGCCTCGCCAGCCTCAATCTGCTCGGGCGTGACCCCGCCGAAAAAGCTCTCGAACGCGTGCGGCATCTCTGGCGTCGGTCCGCTCGGGATGCAGTCCATGAGGAGTGTGGATGGCTGGGAGTCGAGGGCTGGCATCCGCTCCGTCATGATGCGCGCGGTGTCCGCCGCGCGAGTCAGCGGCGAATGCCACGCCCCCGTGAACGGGACACCGCTCAGTCGAGCGGCGACGGCGGCGGCCTGGCGCTTGCCGCGCTCGGAAAGGGGGCCGTCCGGCAGGCCGTACTCCGCATCCTGCTGCTCGCCGTGGCGCACCAAGTAGAGGTAGTGACTCATGTTCTCGTGTTGCTTTCTTTTTACTGCACTGGCGCCGGCGACTCTGCCAGCCCAGAATCCTGGATTCCGACGAATGCGTCCGTCGCAATAGTTCCAACGGCCGTCACGGACAGCGGGCGCGAGACCAGCTCGTTTGCCAACTCCTGCACGCCGGCCGGCGTGACGAGGGCGATCCTGCGAAGTGCCTCGTCGAGGTCGGAGAACTCACCGAGCGTGATCTCGCTGCGGCCGAGTCGCGACATCCTGGTGTCGGAGTCCTCGAGAGCGAGGGCCGACGCGCCACTGAGCTGACCGGACGCGCGACGCATCTCTTCGTCCGTGACGCCGTGGCTGCCGAGCCTGCGGAACTCGCCGAGCATGAGCTCGGTGACCTGCGAAACCTTTGCGGGCGAGCATCCGGCGTAGATGCCGAAGAGGCCGGCATCCGAGTAGCTGGGCGCGAACGAGTAGACAGAATATGCCAGTCCGCGCTTCTCCCGGATCTCCTGGAACAGCCTGCTCGACATGCCGCCGCCCAAGATCGAGTTGAGGACGGTGAGCGTGGCGCGCCGGGGATCCGCCGCCGCGAGCCCGGGAACCCCGACGATGACGTTGGCTTGCTCGATCGGTCGCTGCACGACGGTGAGGGGACTGCGCCGTTCGATGACGCCGTCGAAGGGATCGCGACGACCAACGGGCGACGCGACCAGGTCGAGGTTCCAGTCCGCGCGCTGCAGTGCGGCAGTCACATTGGCGACCAGTTCGTCGTGGTCGACGGCACCGGCCACCGTGATGACGAGATCCTGGGAGCGGTAGTTGGCGCGATAGTGGTTCCAGACCGAATCACGTGAGACTGCGGCGATGGTTTCGGGGCTGCCGCCGATGGGGCGCCCAAGGGGATGATCGCCGAAGACGGCCTCGAAGAACCGTTCGCTCGTGACATCCGCCGGATCGTCGTCGGCCATCGCGAGCTCTTCGAGGATCACACCGCGCTCGTTCTCGAACTCTTCCGGGTCGAGCACGGACGAGGTCAGCATGTCTGCGATCACGTCGACGGCCATGGGGAGGTCGCGATCCTGCACCTTGGCGTAGTAGCAGGTGTATTCCTTCGCGGTGGCCGCATTGTGCTCGCCACCCACGGAGTCGAAGCTCACGGCGATGTCGAGCGCGCTGCGCCCGAGAGTGCCCTTGAACAGAAGGTGCTCAAGGAAGTGCGTGGACCCGTAGGTCTCCGGCAGTTCATCGCGGGAGCCAACGGCAACCCAGTAGCCGATCGTCGCACTCCTGGCACCCGGAACGTGTTCACTCAGGATGCGCACACCGCTCGGCAGCACGCTGCGACGGATGAGCGAGTCGCCGGATGCCGTGAATGAGAGTTCCGCAAGGTCAAGAGGAAGAGCCACGGCGCCGTTTGTCACCGGTGAAGCCTATGTCATCGAGGTGCGAGGAGCGGAAAGTTCTGTCCCGATCCCAGTAAACGCCTGCATAATGCGAACCGGTTTCACCTACCCCTAATATTGGGGGTACGAAATGCGGACAAACAGACGAGTCTGTCTGTCCGCATATGCTACTATTCTTTACGTAGGCACCCGAAGCCAACTAACTGAATAAGGATCCAGAACCATTTACCCGGATGGTCTCTTGACCCGTTCGCGACTCCCCTGTCGCGAACGGAACCGGCGCCCAGTCCCGAAACTGAGCCAGCCGGAGCACCACCCCCGAGTCCCCCCGCTCGGGTGCACCCATCGGCTTGAGGACACCTAGCCGCAATGCCCATGAGGAGCCGCGCTGTGACGGTCGTAGTCAATGACGTCAATCTTGGAACGACCGCCCAGCGTGCTCCGGGGGCCAAGGTCCGCATACTCGAGACCGCCAATCGCCTGTTCTACAGCGAGGGCATCCGCACGGTCGGTATCGACCGGCTGATCAGCGAGTCGAGCGTGACCAAGGCGACCTTCTATAAGCACTACGGGGCTAAGGATCGCCTGATCCTCCTCTACATCGAGGCCCGTCACACCACGGAGGTCGCCCGCCTTGAGGCGATCGTTTCGGCCAACCCGGAGCCCGAGGCCGCGCTGCGTGCCCTCATGGCTACCGTTGCTTCAGATATCTCGAGCTCCGACTTCCGAGGCGACGCCTTCCTGAATGCCGCTGCCGAGTTCTCCGAGTCACAGCATCCCGTGCGTTCGGTCGTTCTCCGCCACCGTGAGTGGCTCACCGGGTTCCTCGTCGAACTACTCCAGGATCTCGGCCACCGCATGCCGGGCGATGGAGCAGACGACCTGATCCTTGCCCGCGACGGTGCGATGTCCGGCGGCTACGCTGGTGACCCGATCGCGGCATCCGCGGCGCTCGGCCGCATCACAGACCTCGTCATCGGGGCTGCCGCAGCCTGAGGTCGCCCCAGTAGGGTGAGAATCATGCACATATCCCTGGATCTCAGCCTTCCGGTCATCCTCATCATCGTCACGGGTGCACTCGCCGTGATCGATTCACTCGTCAGCGTTCGCGGGCGTCGCGGCCTGCTCGGAATCATCGAGCTCATCGCGGGCATCCTGCTGATCCTGTCGACCTTCGTCGTACTGCCGCACATCCTCGGGCGCACGATCATGCAGGTCGTCCTTGAGGTCGTGCTCATTCTGATGCTGTTGCTGCGCCGTGGACGCCGCGGCGGGATCGCGATCACGATCATCACGCTGGTCTTGAACACCGTGCTGATACTCGCGGCACTCGGCTGGATCGAAATCCCGGGGCTCGACCTGAAATAGGCCGGGCTAACTCGCCGCAGGGGTTAGCGGGCGCTGACGCGATCGAGATCCGTGATCTGCCCACGGCTCAGTTGAATGGCTGCGGCGAGCGTGAGATCGCGAACCTGCTCAGGCGTGCTCGCCGAGACGACGGGCGCGACGACGAACGGCTTGGACAACAGCCAGGCCAGGGCGATGGTCGCCGGTGAAACGCCGTGTGCACGCGCAACGCCGTCGAGCACAGCGAGCACCCGCAGTCCGTAGCGGTTGAGGTGCTGCGATGCCTCGCGTCCGCGCGGGTTTCGCGCGAGATCTGAGCGGCTGCGGTACTTGCCGGTCAAGAATCCACTTGCCAGCGCGAAACGGGGCATCACGCCGAGGTTCTGGCGACCCGCAACGTTAGCGAGACCACCCTCGTAGTCACGCCGGCGAAGCAGGTTGTACTCGTTCTGCAGTGCGACCATCGGGGCGACGCCGAGCTGGGCGGATGCGATGCGAGCCTCGATCAGCCGGTTGCCCGTGTGATCCGAGCCACCGAAGTAGCGCACCTTGCCAGCGCGGATCAGTTCGTCGACAGCGAGGAGCGTCTCATCGAACGGAACACTCTCGTCATCGATGTGCAGGTAGAGAAGGTCGATGTAGTCGGTGCGAAGGCGCTCGAGAGATGCCTCGACAGCGCGAGTGATCGCCCGAGCACCGAGTCCCGGGTTGTCTGCGCTCTTGCCGACCTTCGTCGCAACGACCATCTCGCCGCGGTTGCCGCGGTCGCGCATCCAGTTGCCGATCATCAGCTCGCTGCGGCCAGCCGCGTATGAGTCGGCCGTGTCGACGAAGTTGCCGCCATCGAAGGCGTAAGCGTCGAGCACCTCGGTCGTGGTGTCTTCGTCGGCGGTCCAGCCGAAGATGTTGCCACTCATCGCGAGCGGAAAGACGCGGAGATCGGACGACCCAATGACGCGCAGTCGCGGCAGCGCCATGAGGACTCCCGCCTCAGGGTGCACCAATACCGACATCGTCGCCTCCCGGGCGGCCGCTCCAGATCTGCTGTGGGGCCGGCCGGAGCAAGACCAGGACCCGTTAGTTCCGACAATAAGCCCGCGTATGGGGGAATCCGCGCAAGGTGAGCAAATTGTTACGTCTTTGTATTCCCCCAGTTCAGGGGGCTATGTCCCCCATCGACCGATCAGCTCGCAGATACGCGGTCGAGCAGCGCCAGTTGCTGGCGCGTCAGGCGCACGTCTGCTGCGCGAAGGTAGCCATCCAGGTCTTCCTCATTGCGAACCCTGACGACGGCCGCTGCGATCCCCGGCTTTACCAGCACCCAGGCGAGGGCAACGCAGGCCGGCGTTGTCCCGGCCTCCTTTGCGACGGCATCGAGAGCGTCGAGGACGCGCGAACCGTGTCGTCCGATGTGGTGGAACGCGCCCTCGTACAGCACTCCGTCCGGCACGCGATCGCGTGTCCGAAATCGCCCGGTGAGGTAGCCGTTGGCCAGCGGCAGGCACGCGACAGCCATCCTGCCGCGGCGTGTCGCGATCGTTTGCAGGTCGCGCTCGTAGGCCTTGCGTTCCATGAGGCTGTAGTCGACGAAGAGACCGCCGAAGTCGGGATAACCCGCCTCAACCGATCGAAGCGCCACCTCATCGACCCGCGACGAGGTGAAACCGTAGGCCGCAAGCTGACGCACCTTGCCCTCGCGGATCAGCCGGTCCGCCGCCTCGAGGGCATCGTCGATCGCCCTGCCCGGCTCGTCACCATCGAAGCCGAGGATGTCGATGTAGTCGGTGCCGAGACGCTCGAGCGACGACTCGACAGCGCGCAGGATGCTGCGGGCCGACAGCCCACTCGCATCCGGATGCTTGCCAACCATGGTGGAAAGGACGATGCTGCCGCGATCGTGGGCACGGAGCCAGCTTCCGATCATGATCTCGCTCCGGCCGCCCGCATTCTGGTCTGCCGTCGAGACGAGGTTTCCGCCGGCCCCCACGAAGACGTCGAGCACCCGCTCCGTTGCGTCGATGCCCGACGCCCACCCGAACGCACTGGCATCGAGGGCAACGGGCTGAACGAGGATTCCGGTTCCACCGAGGTCCCGGGGCGTCCGGAGGGCAGGCGAAGCCTCGTCTGGAGTGGTCGGGTCCATGCCACCACCGTACGGTGCGCCAGCCACATCGGCACGGGGGTAACGCGCACTCGTCACCTTCTTGTGAGCGGAAAACCGACGAATCGCCAGCTAGCATGGCGCCATGGATCTCTGGAGCGCCGTAGGGACGCTGTGGGACCAGGCCTCCGACGGCGAGGCTGGCCTTGCCGCCGCTCGCGCCAGCCACCTGCTCAACAGCACAGACGACGATGTGGAGCGGGTCTTCCTGCTCGCGGAGCGGGCCCTGTGCGAGGTCCTCTTGTGTCGCTATGTCGACGCGACTCGCTCGTCGCTCGCGGCAGCAATCTCCGCGCAGTCGCTGACGGGCGACCTCGCGGACGATGCGCGCTACTTTGCGCAGTCGGTGCGCCTGGTCGCGGCCGGCATGATTGAGCCGGAGCTTTCGGGCGTCGATTCAACGCTGGCCTTCGCACCGCTTGCCGAGTTGCAAGAATACGCCCGCCAACTCGACCGCGAACGCCCAGAGGTTCTGCTGCTGTTGTTCCCGGTGGTCGAGGCATCGATGGCCGCCGGTCGCTTCCACGAGGTGGAAAACCTGGTCGCGCCTCGCCTCCCGTACCGCGAGTCCGACGGGGCGTACAGTGCTGTGATCGTGCTGTTCCTCGAGCTGCTCGTCGCACGATCGCTGGCTTTCCGTGGGGAGATCGCAGCGATGGAGTACCGCTGTCGCGCGCTCCTCGCTTTGCCTGCCATTGCCGCGCATCCGCAGGCCGCGATGCTCACGGACGCGCTGCTCTGCTACGGGGCAGGACAGCGCTCCGACCGTCACGACGTCGAGACCCGCGGGGCAGAGGTGTTGGCAGAAGCTCGCAGGAGCGTCAATTACGTGACCGTCGGCTCGTGCCTCCTTGTCACGTGGGCCTTCTCCGCGATCGGACAGGTGCAGCGCGCGTCATCGCTGTTGCTCGCGTCGTCAGGCGGGCCGCTGCTGCCGCGCATCAAGACCTGGGACAAATCGTTCGGCTACGAGCTCCTCGTCACGGCGGCGTTGCGCCGGGGCGATCTTCCTGCCGCTCGCGACTGGGCGACCCTGGCTGCACCACTCGCTGCGCAACCCGTCGCAACCGCGGCCGTCGAGCGCACGCTCGCAAGGCTCGCCGTCGCCGACGGAGACAACGAGGATGCCGCAAGCCGAGCCACGGAATCCGCCCGCCTCGACGCGGAGTCCGGCGCCAAACTCGAACACCTGCGCTCGCGCGTCCTGCACGCAACCGCGCTCGCAGCAGCAGGGCGTCGACAGCAGGCGATCCGGATGCTCGCGGACATCGCCGAGCTGGCCGATGCCATCGGAGCGACTGCGGTCCGGAAGCTCGCCGCCCGTGAATGGCGGCTCCTGGCCGCGACGGATTCGAGCGCGGACGGCGGCTTCGCCAGCCTCTCCGATCGCGAACGGGAGATCGCGATCCTGGTCGCGGAGGGCCACACCAATCGCAGCATTGGGAGCACCCTGTTCCTCTCCGAGCGCACCGTGCAGACGCATCTCTCGCGCATCCTCAATGTCATGCAGCTGCCGTCGCGAACAGCGATCCCGGCCGCCCTTGGAGTCGGGACGGACGCCGTGGAGACTCCCCCGCTCACCGAACGTCAGCAGCAGATCGCGGAACTGGTCTCGCGCGGACATGGAAACGCGCGGATCGCCGAAGAGCTCGGCATCAGCATCAAGACCGTAGAAAACCACCTCGCCGGGATCTTCGCCCGCTGGCAGGTCGCGTCGAGAACCGCCGTCGCGAACCTCTGGGTCGCGAGCCAGCGCACGCCTGCCCGGTAGCGCCGCACACCAGCCAGAATCACGAAAAACCCCCGCCGCACGAATGCGACGGGGGTCTTTGTGTACTACAGAGCTGCTAGTCCTGCTCGTCCGATGCGTCGACACTTTCGACTGCGGCGACGCGGCTCTCGGTGTCCGCAGGGTCGGCCTCGTCGAGGACTGGCGCGAGCGAGAGCTTTCCGCGGTCATCGATCTTGGTGATCTCAACCTGGATCTTCTGGCCGACGCCGAGCACGTCTTCGACGTTCTCGACGCGCTTGCCACCGGCCAGCTTACGAACCTCGCTGATGTGCAGCAGGCCGTCCTTACCGGGGGTGAGCGACACGAAGGCGCCGAACGTGGCGATCTTGACGACGGTTCCGAGGAACCGCTCTCCGACCTCAGGGTTCAGCGGGTTCGCGATGGCGTTGACCGCCGCGCGAGCCGCCTCAGCCGACGGACCGTCAACCGCACCGATGTACACGGTGCCGTCATCTTCGATCGAGATGTCGGCTCCCGTGTCATCCTGGATCTGGTTGATCGTCTTGCCCTTCGGGCCGATCAGCTCACCGATCTTGTCGACGGGGATCTGGACCGAGATCACGCGAGGCGCGGTCGGGGCCATTTCATCCGGTGCGTCGATCGCTGCGTTGATGACAGCAAGGATCGTCGTGCGGGCTTCCTTGGCCTGCTTGAGCGCGCCGTCGAGAACCGACGACGGGAGCCCGGCGAGCTTCGTGTCCAGCTGGATGGCCGTAACGAACTCGCTGGTGCCCGCGACCTTGAAGTCCATGTCGCCCAGGGCGTCCTCGGCTCCCAGGATGTCGGTCAGGGCCGCGTAGCGGGTGACGCCGTCGACCTCGTCCGAGATGAGTCCCATGGCGATGCCTGCGACCGGTGCGCGCAGTGGCACACCGGCGTTGAGGAGCGACAGGGTGGATGCGCAGACGGAACCCATCGACGTCGAACCGTTGGAACCGAGAGCCTCGGAGACCTGGCGGATCGCGTACGGGAACTCCTCGCGGGGCGGCAGCACCGGCACGAGGGCGCGCTCGGCAAGGAAGCCGTGCCCGATCTCGCGACGCTTCGGGCTACCGACGCGACCGGTCTCACCGGTCGAGTAAGGCGGGACGTTGTAGTGGTGCAGGTAGCGCTTCTTCGTGACGGGAGCCAGCGAGTCGATCTGCTGCTCCATCTTCAGCATGTTCAGTGTGGTAACACCCAGGATCTGGGTCTCGCCGCGCTGGAAGATCGCGGAACCGTGGACGCGCGGGATGACCTGCACCTCGGCGTCGAGCGCACGGATGTCCGTCAACCCACGACCGTCGATGCGGATGCCCTCTGAGAGCACGCGAGCTCGCATGACCTTCTTCGAGACCGACTTGTACGCGGCGCTGACCTCGCCGTTTGCAGACGCCGGAAGGCGCTCGGCCTCGACCTCTGCTGCGACGTGACCCTTGACGCGATCCTTCAGCTCATCGTCGGCGTTCTGGCGCTCGAGCTTGTCGGCGATCTGGTACACGCCCTTGAGCTCGTCGTAGGCGAGACCGGCGACGGCGTCATACGTGCCCTGCTGGTACGGCGGGAACAGTGGGAAGTCCTGGATGGCCTTCGACGCCTGCGCCGCGATTTCGAGCTGCGCGGTGATGAGCTGCTTGAGGAACGGCTTCGCCGCCTCGAGGCCCTGCGCCACGACCGTCTCGTCCGGCTTGGTGGCGCCGGCCTTGATCAGGTTCCAGCTGCCTTCTGTTGCCTCAGCCTCGACCATCATGATCGCGACATCCTCGTTGCCGTTCTCGTCAGTGACGAGGCGACCCGCGACGGTGAGGTCGAAGACGGCCTCCTCCAGCTGCGAGTACTTCGGGAAGGCGATCCACTGGTCGTCGCCGCCCTGTCCCGAGATGAGGGCGAGGCGGATGCCTGCGACCGGGCCGTAGAACGGCAGGCCGGAGATCTGGGTGGACAACGATGCCGCGTTGATGGCCAGCGCGTCGTAGAACTCGTCCGGAGCGATGCTGAGGACGGTGATGACGATCTGGACCTCGTTGCGCAGGCCTTCGACGAAGGTCGGGCGCAGCGGGCGGTCGATCAGGCGGCAGACCAGGATGGCCTCCGTCGATGGGCGACCCTCACGGCGGAAGAACGAGCCGGGGATCTTGCCTGCCGCGTACGCACGCTCTTCCACATCCACGGTGAGTGGGAAGAAGTCGAATCCGTCACGCGGGTGCTTGCCCGCAGACGTCGCGGACAGGAGCATGGTGTCTTCGTCGAGATATGCAGCAACGGCACCCTGTGCCTGCTGCGCGAGACGGCCGGTTTCGAACCGAACCGTACGCTTGCCGAATTTACCGTTATCGAGAACGGCTTCGGCGAATTTGATTTCTGGACCCTCCAAGGGGGGTTTCTCCTTTGTTTTACGTCGCGCGCCCGTATGGCACGCGACTGCAGCAGGAGCAGGAGCGGGTTCGAGGTCGCGCCAGGATTCGGCGCGCACGTACATCCCTAGAGTGGGGCGCATGTCTGGCCAACAGTAGAAAGTCACTCAACTGCACTAGTACGACTGCGCTGAGTAATTCACCACCGGTGACCAGCGACTAGCCGGCCTGCTCCGTCGACAACTGTACCAGTACGGCGTGTCGCGTCCCCGTTATCGACTCGCCGACGCCGCATAGAGCTCGCCGGGATACGGCTGGCAGCGAGATTGGAGCGCCGCGAGCGATAAACCGGCGGGGAGCTTCAGGTGACCGAAGGGGTTCATATTTCCCACGTCCTCGTATCCTTCGCCGAACTGGCCGATCGGCGGGAGATCGCGAACGCTGAGCCCCTGCGCGCGCAGGCATGGAACGCTGTTGTCCTGCCAGTAGGAGTACAGGAACGACTCCTGCGCGTCGCTCAGATAGCCGAGTTCGAGCGGGTCTTTCGGGTATTTCGCCTCGCAGACGTACTTTGCGACATCGAACGAGTAACTTTCCGGCTGGATGAGGGCGGGGTCGACGACATCGTTCGAGCTCGTCACGATCGTCTTCGGATAGCCGGCACCGCGCAGGCAGGTCGCGATCGTCGACGGCTCGTCGAGATAGTTGGTGTAGCGCACAATCCGGACCCTGGGCGCCTTGAGAGCGGGATTCTGTCCGTCGATCAGCGCCCAGCTCTCGGCGAGGTGCGCCTCGGTGGCTGCCTGCTTCTGGGCAGCGGTGATACCTGCGGGAGCCACCGCCGCGCTCGCGCAGCCGACGAGCAGCACCGCCGTCGAAGCCGCTATCGCCAGGCAACCAAGGCCATCGCGCACGCGCACGTTCACACCCCGGCAGGTAGCGCAGGGCACTGCGAGAGCAGCGCGACCAGTCGTGGGCTGAGGATCGACCCGGCCAGCTGCGCGAGGCCGGACGAGGACGACCCCGCCAAGCCGGGTGCCCCAAGCGCGGTCGCCTCGAAACCGGGATCGTGCAATCCGATCGTGCTGTACGGGTTCCAGAGCGTCAACCCGTTGCGGCTCATCGTGAGGAAGGCAGCCCGAGCGGCCGGTGCCTTCGGTACGAAACCGTGCGCACGAATACACGGCATGAGTTCGCCGACGTAGTAGCTGTAGATGTAGTTCAGCTGCGCCCGCGTCTTCAACCGGTCACGCACCGACTCCGGCGGATATTGGACGAGGCAAATGTCATCAGCGACATCCCCCCGCTCTCGCTGTGCCTGGGTGCATCGCCCGAGCGTCTGATACCAGGCCGCATCCGGTACGAAGCGAATGAACGTGACGTTCTCCAGGTCGGCCGGCGAATCGGATCCGATGACGCCGGCCTCGTAGGCGGGCCAAGCCGACATCAGCGAGACGATCTGGCTTTCGGTGGGCGGCGGCGGAGCGGCGATGGGAGGGCCTCCGCAGGCGGCGAGCAGCAGCGCGCCCGCAATCGCGAGTGCCGCCGTCGCACCGATCCTGGCCCGCGCCTTCACGCCACCAGCCTACGTCCGGGCCGCCGGGGAAAGGCAGGTCCGAGCGCAGGCTGGGCGTGCGCGGGATCGGCCGCGCGCTGGCGACCAGATCAGGCCGCCGGACCGCCGACCAGAGTTACGGTCGCGGTGTGCGCCGCGCCGCTCGAGTCAGTCCAGGAGACCGAGAGCCTGTCGCCGACCGCGTGACGCGCGATGACCGAGCTGAGTTCGGTGGCCGTTGTGACGGGCACCCCGTTCACCGCCGTGATCGTGCTGCCGGCCGTGATTCCCGCGAGAGCCGCAGGCATCCCCGGGAAGGTGCCGGAGACCGCGACTCCGTCGGTAGTCGCGACATCGTCGGATAGCTCAATGCCGAGGAACGCCGGGGTGCCGATCACGATGTCTGCCGTCGCGGTTCCCGCCTCGATCTGGTCGACTACGGCGAGTACCTGCTTGATGTTGATCGCGTAGCCCGTGACATCCGCCGTTCCACTGGACGCAGCGGTGACAATCCCGATCACATCGCCGCTCTTGTCGAACAGCGGCCCGCCAGAGTCGCCCGAGACGACATCGGAGTCGAGTTCGATGAGGCCGGTGAGGCTCTCTGCCTTAGTGGTCGAGTCGGCGGGGAGCGACAGGCTTTGATTCGTTGCTGCGACAGTTCCGACGGCGGTCACGAGGTCGCCTGTCCCCTCGGCGTTACCCACGGAGTAGACGGCCTGGCCGGCAGAAACTGCAGCGTTCGGAGCGAAGCTGACCGTGCTCAAACCCGATGCGTCGGCCAGCTGAAGCACCGCGACATCCTGCTTCTGGTCGGTCCCGACCACCCTCGCCGTGTAGGTCTGTCCTGTCGATTCGACCGTCACTGTGATGCTCGTCGCGCCCTCGACCACGTGATTGTTGGTGAGAATGAGGCCGCCGGCGGTAAGGATCATGCCCGTGCCAGCCGCCTGCTCCGATGTGTCGTAGTCGAGAACGGTGTTGATGGTGACGACGCCGACCTGCTGGCTCGCCGTCGACGCGGTTGCCGCGGTTTGGGTGGACGTCCCACTCCCGAAGGACCCGCCGCCCTGGCGTGGGGATGTGCCGGGGAAGCCCTGCCCGTATTGCTGGCGATAACTGCCGAACGGGTCGCGGGAGGGGGACGACTGGGTCGACGACGTCGTGGTCGTGGAAGGGCGCGTGAGAAGCGCGAAGCCTGCAGTGCCGAGGCCACCGATGCCGATGACGGCGGCGGTGGCAATCGAGATGGCAATGAGCGGCTTGTGGCTCTTCCTCGGAGCGACAACCGTCACCTGCGGCTCCTCGCGACCGCCCTGCGGCGGCAGCTGCGGCTGCGATTCCGATGCGGATGGTGCCGCTTCGTTGTTGTCCATGCTCATGACTGCTCCTCGTTGTGTGAACCTGAATTCACTCAACGCCGCAAGTCTGGGCGAATCCTATGAGCAGCCAAAGACGGAGCCGGGCATTGCCTCGCGGTTGGATGTGGGCGCAAGCCCGGGCCTGGACTCAGTATCCCTGTGGCTGGCTGAACGCCCCTGACGGGTCGTATTTCGTTCGTATCGAGGCCAGTCGCGTCGCGTTCCCCGCGAAGTAGGAGGTCGCGGGGTCAGCGAGGGACGCATCCGCGTAGTTGACGTACGCTCCCTGCCCCCACGACGGCACCATGGCGCTCCTGAACCCACGAACGTACGAGTCGAGCGGAGCGGGGTTGGCACCGTTCGCGAAGGTCGCGGTGTACTGCACGCTCATGAGAGCTTTGCGATGCGGGAAAGCGGTCGCCTCCGGCGCGACATCCGCAACGGCGCCACCGAGAGCATCCATCGAGATCCCGGCCTCAACGACCGACGGCAGCGTCTTGGCTTGCGTGACATGCTCGATCATCTGCTGGATGCCCGCAGCCCCCACCTTCGAGTAGGCCATGTGGGTACTCGCCCCGAACGATTCGCGCTGGAGCCTGCCACCCGGGCCTGTGGTGCACTCGGCCACAGGGATCGTGGCGCAGCCGGCGTATCGCGCCATCGCATCCGCATAGGTGTGAGTTCCAGAGAGATTGGATGTCGGTGCCCCGGCCGCCGCGAGGAACGGCGCCAGCTGCGCGGCGAGCTGCGACGGGGTTCCGAGCCAGGTCCCGGAGACGAAGAGCCCCGGCCCACTGGTGTACTTCGGGCCGTTGAGGAGCTTCAGCGTCGACCAGAGCCTCCGATCGGCCGTCGGCGCCCAGTTCTGCCATGCCGCGACGACCCGCGTGGCCGACGCGAAGTTCCAGCTCAGCGAGAACATCGTGACGGTGGGAGCAGGGTGGGTCTCGTACGTGAGCGAGGTCACGATGCCGAGGTGGCCTCCGCCACCACCGCGGCAGGCCCAGAACAGGTCGGCGTTCTCCGTCGCGCTGGCGGTGAGCGTCCGACCGTCTGCCGTGACGATTTCGACGCCGGTGAGCGAGTCGATCGTGAGGCCGTAGTTGCGCACGAGCACACCGACGCCGCCACCGAGAGTGAGACCCGTGATGCCGACGGTGGCGCACGAGCCGCCCGCGATCGCGACCCCACGCGCGCCAAGGGTGCTGTAGACCTCGGCGAGCGCCGTGCCCGCGCCGATCGTCACCCGGTTGTTACCGCCGAACGTGATCCCATTGAGCTGTCTCGTGTCGACGACAAGCGAGGGCCGGACGCCTGTACCGGGCGCGCCGCCCGCGGAATATCCGGGATAGCTGTGGCCCCCGGAGCGCAAAGCAATCGGCAGCCCGTATTTTCGGGTGAAGGCGAGCCCGGCCGCGACGTCAGCCGCGTTCGCCGCACTCAGGATGCCGAGGGGCCGTGCGGAATCCCAGCGCGGATTCTCGGTCAGCTTCACCGTGTTGTAGCTCGCGCCACCCGCCCGGGAGAGCGAACCGGCAATACCGGACGCGAGCGCAGACCAGTCGGGCGGTCCGGCCGGAGTCGGGCTGGAGGAGGGTTTCGAGGGCGGCCGCGGAGTTGCCGTGTGCGCCGAGACGACGGGCGCGCATCCTGCGGTGACGAGCCCGACCGCCGCGAGGACGAACACGTGCCTGCGCGACAACTCGACCATGCCGCCAGCGTATCGAGTCCGTGGCGCGCGGCGCTTCCAGGCTTGTGTACCTGACGGTTCCGAAAAATGTTGACCGATGGCTATACGCGTGTATAACATGCTGTACGTGCGTATAGCCGATACCCCAGCCCCCGTAGACGACCTCACTGCGAGGGCGAGGATCCGGGATGCCGCAATCGCCTGTTTTGCCGAAAGCGGCTTCGACGCGACGGTGCGCCAGATCGCGGCGCGCGCGGCGGTCAGTCCCGGGCTGATCACGCACCACTTCGGCTCGAAAGAGGCGCTGCGGTCGCAGTGCGACGACGAGGTCCTTCGCCGAATCCTCGCGCTGAAGGTCGAGACGACGAAGCTTTCGCCCAGCCAGTCGATCGGCCGCATCGCTCAGCTCGACGAGTACGGTTCGGTACTCGCCTACACGCTTCGGAGCGTGCGTGAGGGTGGCGAGGTTGGGCGGGCGTTCCTGAAGAGCATGATCGACGACGCCCGCGAGTACGTCGGAGCGGCCGTCGAGGCGGGCATGGTGCTCCCGAGCGGTGACCCGGAGGCGCGTCTCGAACTGCTTGTCACCCAGTCGATCGGCGGGATGCTGCTGCAACTCACCCTGAGAGGCGACACGGATTTCGCCGACGGAGCCACCCTCATTCGAGAACTCACCGAGAGCACGTCGTTCGCGCTACTCGAGCTGTACACCCAGGGCCTGTTGGTCGACAGCACTCTCCTCGACGAATTCGTCAGGCAGGCTCCGGACCTCGTGCCCGGGTTCCGCCAACCCAACAAAGTGGAGCAAACCAATGCCTGAAACACTCAGCGTCGAAGTCGCCGGCCTGACGAAGTCGTTCGGCGCGTCCCGAGCGCTCGACGGTCTCGATCTCAGCGTCGCCGTCGGCACCGTGGCGGGCTTCCTCGGACCGAACGGTGCGGGCAAGTCGACGACCATTCGCATCCTGCTCGGACTCCTGAAGGCAGATGGCGGGACCGCGCGGCTCCTCGGCGGCGACCCGTGGAAGGATGCCGTTGCGCTGCACCGCAGGTTGGCCTACGTGCCAGGCGATGTCACACTCTGGCCAAACCTGACCGGCGGACAAGCGATCGACATCCTGTCAAAGCTCCGGGGCAGCGTCGATCGCAAACGCATCGACGAATACCTGCAGCGATTCGATCTCGATCCGACCAAGAAAGCGCGCAGCTATTCCAAAGGCAACCGGCAGAAGGTCGCCCTGGTCGCGGCGCTGGCGAGCAACGCGGAGCTCCTGGTCTTCGATGAGCCGACCAACGGGCTTGATCCTCTGATGGAGGGCGTCTTCACCCAGTGCGTGCTCGAGGCGAAGGCGGACGGTAAGTCCGTACTGCTGTCCAGCCACATCTTCGCCGAGGTCGAAAAACTGTGTGACACGGTGACGATCATCCGCCAGGGCCGCACGGTCGAGGCTGGCGTGCTCGCCGAGCTTCGACACCTCCAGCGCGCGACGATAACGGTGTCGCTGGGCGGCTCCCCGGCGGCGCTCGAACGGATCGAGGGGGTGCACGACCTGACAGTCGATGGGTCGCGCGCGACCTTCACGGTCGATGACGGCTCGATGTCCGATGTGCTCACTGCCCTCGCCACGCTGGGGCCGCGAGCCCTCGTTTCTGAACCGCCGTCGCTCGAGGACCTGTTCCTGCGGCACTACGGCGCGACAGCCGCCGCATCGGTGCCAGACGATTTGGCAGTGCGGGTCGGAGCATGACCAGCGTTGCCATGGCACAGCCTGCATCCGGTTCGCACGATTTCGCCGGGTGGACGATCGCATTCCGGTTCCTGGTGCGCCGCAACTGGCTCAGGATGCTCGTCTGGCTGGTCATTCTCGCCGGCCTCATTGCGATCGTGATCGTGTCGCAGCGCCAGACGTTCCCCACGCAGGCCGATCGCACCGCATACGCCGCGATTGCCAATACTCCCGCCGTCGCAGCCCTCACGGGACTCCCGTATTCAGCGGGAACCCTTGGCGGCATCCTGAATATCAAGATCTGGATGACCGACGCCGTCGCGCTCGCCTTCGCCGTGATCTTTTTGGTCACCCGCAACGGGCGCGCGGAAGAAGAATCAGGTCGAACGGAACTCGTGCGCGCCGGTGCGCTCGGAAGGCACGCGTATACGCTCGCGAACTGGCTGATGGCCGCGATCTTCAGCGTTGTCGTCGGACTCGCCACCGCAGGCGCAGCGGTCGGCGAGGGACTGCCCGGGTACGGCGCCCTCGTGATGGGCGCATCCTTCACCGGCGTCGGGCTCGCCTTTCTCGGCATCGCGGCACTCGCGGGCCAGCTGGCGCAAACCAGCCGCGGTGCGAACGGACTTGCGGTGACCGTGCTCGGCATCGCGTACCTGCTGCGCGCCGCAGGCGACCTGGCGGCGCGGCACGAGGTCGCGGGCGGCGTGAGCTGGGCGTCTCCGCTCGGCTGGGGACAGGCGATGCGATCGTACGGCGAGAACAACTGGGCGCCGTTCCTCCTGCTCCTCGGTGCCGCCATCGTGCTCTGCGCCGTCGCCCTGCGGCTAGAGGCGACCCGGGATCTCGGTGCCGGCATCCTGCCGCCCCGCCCCGGCCCGCGCACGGCCAGCGCCTTCACCTGTACTCCGGTCGGTCTGACGCTGCGCCTGCAACGGTGGTCGATTCTCGGGTGGGGAGTCGGAATCCTGGTCGGAGGCCTGTTCTTCGGAGCCGTCGCCACAGCGATGGCGCACCTCCTTGGCGGCAACTCCGCGCCCGCGAAACTGTTCCTTGGCGGAATCAATGGGAATGTGCTCGGTGGGCTGCTGAGCTACTTCACGATGGCCGATGCACTGCTCGTCGCCGCGTTCGTGCTGCAGAGCGTCGCGACGATTCGCGCCGAAGAGGCGGATGGCGGGGTCGAGCTGCAGTGGACGGGCGCGATCTCGCGGGTCCGCTTAGCGGCATCGCGCATCGCCGTTCCCGCGATTGCCTCCCTCATAGTGCTGGTGGTGAGCGGATATGCCGAGGGAGCCAGTTACGGTGCCGCCATCGATGACCCTGGGCAGGCCGGCCGGTATCTCGTGATTGCGATCGCATACTGGCCGACGATGCTGCTGGTCATCGGGGTCGTGGTGTTCCTGGCCGGATGGTGGCCGCGCGCTTCGATCACGGTTTCGTGGATCGTGTACGGCGTCGTCGTGCTGGTCTCGATGTTCGGCCCGCTATTCAAGCTGCCTGACTGGCTCTCGAACAACACGCCGTTCACTGCGATCGAGCACATGACGACGGCGAACACATTCACTGGGTTGCCGCTCATCGTGCTGGCCGTTCTCGCGATCGTGCTGACCGCGCTCGGCCTGGCGCGCCTGCGCAGCCGCGACTACGTGGCCGGTTGAGCCAGCAAAGCTCATCCGGCCGCTACTGCGAGCCGAAGCCGCCGACGGGGCTGAATCCGGCCGGCAACGTGAACGGGTCGCGCACACGGCCTGAGCGATCGCTGTCGCGAACGAGCTGCGCGAGTTCGCCCGCGGCCCGGGCAACGCGATCGGGCAGGCTGCTGTCATCCTCCGCACTCCCCCAGTCGGCGGATGCCGCATAGACCGAGGTCGGAACGACCACCGCGTGCAGGTAGCTGAAGAGCGGCCGCATCGCGTAGTCGAGGGCCAGCGAATGGCGCTCCGTGCCGCCGGTTGCCCCGATGAGCACCGGCAGGTCGGTCAAGGCCTGGGTGTCGATCACATCGATGAAGCTCTTGAAGAGTCCGCTGTAGCTCGTGGTGAAGATCGGTGTGACAGCGATCAGGCCGTCGGCTCCGGTCACGGCTGCGAGCGCCTCGTCGAGCTTCGGGCTCGGGAACCCGGTCAGCAGGTTGTTGGTGATGTCGTGCGCGAGATCGCGCAGCTCGATTACCGTGACATCGATATCGGTCGCTGAGCCGGTCGAAGGGTCGCGCAGGCGGCTAACCGTTGCTTCGGTGAGTCGGTCGGCCAGCAGTCGTGACGAAGACGGCTGACCGAGACCAGCGGAAACCACCGCGAGCTTCTTGGCGGTCATGAGACCGCCTCGCTGACGCTGGTCTCGACACGCTCGACCGGCGACTTCGCAGCAGCGACCAGGGAAGCGTGGGTTGGGCCATCCGGCACGTGGGCCGGGCGGTCCTTCGCGAACTCCTTGCGGAGCACTGGCACGACCTCTTCGCCCAGAATGTCGAGCTGTTCGAGCACGATCTTCAGCGGGAGTCCCGCGTGATCCATGAGGAACAGCTGGCGCTGGTAGTCGCCGAAGTACTCACGCATCGATGCGTAGCGGTCGATGACCTGCTGCGGACTTCCGACGGTGAGCGGCGTCTGCTCCGTGAACTCCTCGAGCGATGGCCCGTGACCGTAGACCGGCGCGTTGTCGAAATACGGACGGAACTCGTTGACCGCATCCTGCGACTTTGTTCGCATGAACGCCTGGCCGCCGAGCCCGACGATCGCCTGGTCGGCAGAACCGTGGCCGTAGTGCTCGAAGCGCTGGCGGTAGTACCCGATGAGCTTCATGTAGTGCTCCTTCGGCCAGAAGATGTTGTTGGCGAAGAATCCGTCGCCGTAGTACGCGGCCTGCTCGGCGATCTCGGGGCTGCGGATCGAGCCGTGCCACACGAAGGGCGGCACGTCGTCGAGGGGCCTCGGCGTCGAGGTGAAGCCCTGGAGCGGCGTGCGGAACTTGCCGGCCCAGTCGACGGTGTGCTCGCGCCACAGCTTGTGCAGCAGTGCGTAGTTCTCAATGGCGAGCGGGATGCCATCTCGGATGTCCTTGCCGAACCACGGGTAGACCGGGCCCGTGTTTCCGCGGCCCATCATGACATCCACTCGGCCGTCGGAGAGATGCTGCAGCATCGAGAAGTCTTCAGCGATCTTGACCGGATCGTTGGTCGTGATGAGGGTCGTGGCCGTCGACAGCAGCAGCTTGTCGGTCTGGCCCGCGATGTAGCCGAGCGTCGTGGTGGGGCTCGACGAAACGAACGGTTCGTTGTGGTGCTCACCCAGCGCGAAGACGTCGAGGCCGACCTCTTCCGCTTTCTTTGCGATCGTCACGAGCGCCTTGATGCGCTCGTGCTCGGTCGGCGTTGTGTCGTTCGTTGGATCGGTCGTCACGTCGCTGACAGTGAAGATTCCGAACTGCATTGTGTGCTCCTCGGCTGCAGATTATCCATGCGTTTGCATCGATATCAGTGTAACGGATTGCGTGCCCGCCGTATTCCCGGCAAAGAAGCAATCGACCCCCGACCGCCAGCTGGCGGTATTTTCGCAGCGATTCATCCCACCTGGCGGTGCCACGATATGACCTCACGCCCACAGAATGATCACGAGCCACAATGCTGTGGAGACCAATGGAGGTCACGATGACGATTACAGAAGAGAGCAGGCAACTCCCTCGCCCGCCCTACGACATCGAGCTTGGCGCGATGCTCGCGCTCATGAACGAGCAACTGCCCCCGACTCTCACGCCCGAGATGATTCCTGCGATGCGCGCAGCCAACGTCACGACTCCCATTGACGATCTTCTCGATGGCCGAGACATCGTGCACGAGGAACGCTCCGTTCCCGGTCCGCTCGGCGAACCGGACATCACCGTCAGCATTTTCAGGAGACGGGATCACCGGGCCGGCTCCCCCGGGATCTACCACACCCATGGCGGCGGCATGATCATCGGCGACCGATTCACGGGCATCGAAGTCATGCTCGACTGGGTCGACCTGATGGATGCCGTGGTGGTCAGCGTCGAATATCGACTGGCGCCGGAGCATCCTGATCCCGCGCCCGTAGACGACTGCTACGCGGGACTCGTCTGGATGGCCGCGCACGCGGACGAGCTGGAGTTCGACTCGACGCGACTCATGATCGCGGGAGGCAGTGCGGGTGGCGGGCTCGCTGCCGGCGTCACGCTCAAGGCACGCGACCTCGGCGGGCCGGAACTTGCCGCGTCGCTCCTCATTTATCCCATGATCGACGATCGCAATGCGACGGTGTCGAGCCACCAGTATGTCGGGATCGGGGTATGGGATCGCGGCAGTAACGACACCGGATGGGACGCGCTGCTCGGCGACCGGAGACATCGCGACGACGTCTCGATCTACGCCGTACCGTCGCGCGCAGACGACCTCAGCAACCTGCCACCGACCTACATCGAGGTTGGTTCCGCAGAAGTGTTCCGCGATGAGGATGTCGCGTACGCATCCGCCATCTGGGCGGCGGGAGGCGTCTGCGAGCTTCATGTCTGGCCCGGCGCGTTCCACGGTGCCGACATGTTCGCCCCGCAGGCGGCACAGAACATCGTGCGCAGCCAGGTGCGCACCAGTTGGGCTCGCCGCATCCTCGGCGCCTGACGGAGATTTCTGCCCCACCCGATCTGCGAGGGATTTAGGGTGGGGCAGGGAAACTCCCTCAAATCTTCACGGATGATCGGCAAGCGATGCAGGAATTGCTCGGACGCATCACAACCCTCGACCCGGAGGCGAGCGAAAGCCTGAAGGTCATCGGGTATTTCGACGCCCTGATCGATGCCCACGCGACCGCGGAGCTGCTGCTTCGCGGAGCCGTGCTCCTCACCGGGTGCCCGGCCGGGTACTCCATTGGTGGCACCTTCGTGCGGCTCGGTGCCGACGGCGCGCGGTCCCCGTCTGCACCACCGTCTGCTCGCGGGGCGTGGCTATCCCATCCGATCTCGGCCGACTGGTGGACCTGGATCGAGCGGGAGGGCGGTGCCCACGCGAACGACGCGATGGTGCTCGAGCGTCTCGCTCTCGGGCTGTCGATCGCCCTCGAGAGATCCCACCCGGTTGCGATTGCGCGGCGAAGCCTCGATATCCTGCTCGATCCTGAGTCGAGCGGCGAGCAGCGCGTCGCCGCCTCCACCCGACTGAAACTGGACAAGGAACGCCGCGTCCGGATGATCGCTGTTGCGCCGGGGGACGCGCCAGAGGCCTCGAGTCACAGCGTCATCGTGTCATCGCCCGTCGGTCCGCTCCGCGCGGTGCTCGACACCGGCAACGGTGTCACCATCGCCGCCGCAAGGCAGGGACTCGGCGTTACCATGCCCCCGGATGGACTGCGTCAATCATGGGATTCCGCAGTGCTGGCGTTGCGAATGTCGAGCCCGCGTGAGCCGGTCGTGGATGCAGCAGGTCTCGGCTCAGTGCTGTTGCTTGCGGAGGCAGCAGCGCGCGCATCGACCTCACAGCCAGATGTTGTCGCTC
>DASYEE010000163.1:0-79169 GCA_036499165.1 Galbitalea sp.
ATGATCTCGAGGTCGTCGAGCCGCGACTGGATGCTCGTGATGCGCGCCAACTCGGACTGCCGGTGGCTGAGCGCACTCGTGACTTTCTGCGCCTTCTCGGTGTCGTCCCAGAGATCGGGCGCACCTGCCTGCTCGCTGAGATCAGCGATGTCTTTCGTCAGGCGGTCGACGTCGACGACGGCGCGGATGTCCGCAAAAGTCGAGCGGAGGGCGGCGATCTGGTCGCGAAGGTCGAGCTCTTCCATATCGGCGTAAAGCCTACCGTCTGCGGTCGGGGCGGGCAGGCGCGGTATTATTGCTTAACGATGAGCAACCAAGAGCTTCCCTTCCGGTGGAGTTCGATAGCTCTACCCGCATTCCTGCCGACCCTCCTGTTCTCAATCGGCGAGGGCGCGATCATCCCGATCATCCCGACCGTGGCCACGAGCCTTGGCGCGCAGCTCGCTATCGCCGGACTCATCGCGTCGATGATCATGGTCGGCGAGGTGTTCGGTGACATCCCGAGCGGCTGGCTGGTGGCGCGGATCGGTGAGCGAACCGCGATGATCGGCGCCGCGTTCGTGGCAGTGATAGGCCTTGCGATCTCGGTCTTCGCGCCGAACCCGTTCGTGCTGGGTGTCGGCATCTTCCTTGTCGGTCTCGCGACCGCCGTCTTCGCGCTGGCTCGGCACGCGTTCATGACGAGCTTCGTGCCTCAGAAGTATCGTGCCAGGGCTCTTTCGACGCTCGGCGGAACCTTCCGGGCCGGCTACTTCGTTGGGCCGTTCATCGCTGCCGCGGTTATCGGCATCACCGGCACGACCTCGGCAGTGTTCTGGGTGGACGTGATCGGATGTCTCGGTGCCGCGATTGTGCTGCTTGTCGTCAAAGACCCGTCGGAGGCACTAGGCGCCGCTCGCGCGGCCCACACGGCGAACGCCCGAAAGCTGGACGCAGGTCGCGAGTTCGTCGCGGAGGAGTCTCACGGCCTGTTCCGCACGATCTGGGCCAACCGCGGAGTTCTTGCGCGACTCGGAACCGGCGCGGGGATGATCGGGGCGATCCGTGCCAGCCGCCAGGTCATCCTGCCGCTCTGGGCTGTCAGCATCGGCATCACCGACGGCAACACGGCGATCATCATCGGCATCGCCGGTGCTATCGACTTCGCCCTCTTCTATGCAAGCGGGCAGATCATGGACCGCTGGGGCCGTCTCGCGAGCGCCCTGCCATCCATGATCGGTCTCGGCATCGGGCACATCGTGCTCGCGTTCAGTCACGACCTGCCCGGCAACGTGGTGTGGTTCATCACCGTCGCGATGTTCCTGTCAGTCGCCAATGGCATTGGCAGCGGCATCATCATGACGCTGGGTGCAGACCTGGCCGACGCGCGAAACCCCGCGCCGTTTCTCGGCGCGTGGCGATTTACGGGGGATGTCGGCAGCGCGGCCGCTCCCCTGTTGGTCTCGCTCCTCACCGGAGTTGCGTCGATCGCGATTGCGACGGGTGTCATGGGCGTGGTCGGGCTCGTTGGCGCTGGAATTCTCTGGCGCTATGTGCCCCGATATGTTCCGCGCCGGCCGCGGACCGGGCGAATCCCTACCGCGGATCCCGCCCAGTAATCGCCAGCAGGCGCGACTGCAGCGGAGCCGAGGCATCCAGGTCGACCGGGTCGTTGTACAGACCCGTCGCTGCGAGCGTCTCGCGCTGAGGCTCGAAGATGGTCCAGGTCGCTTCGACCAGTTCGTCGTCGAGGTGCTCGTCGGAGTGCGTTGCCCGCGCCATGTCCCAGCTGTGGATGGTCACATCCGACACCTGTTCCTTCAGGTAGTCCTTCATCTGCACGGTGTCGTACGAAAGCTGCACGGACTCCTCGAACGGCGCCCGCTCCCAGGCCTCTGTCGCAATGCGCGACCACTTCTGCCACTCGCCGAGCAGGTCGCTGTCATCGATCGGTTCGACGCGATCCTGCAGCTCTTCTATGCTCTTCCCCGTCAGCAGAAGTGGCACCCACTGCTGCTCACGGATCACGTGCCTGGCGAGCTCTGTCACATCCCATTCCGTGTCGGGCGTCGGGGCGTGCCAGTCGCTCACGGCCTGGAGTCTGCGACCGAATTCTTCGTGCGCGCGGATCTGCAGGTCAAGCCAGTCGTAGGTCATGCATCAACGATAGAGAATCACGGAGTCATCCGTGCTCATCCGGCGTTTCCCTCCGACTTCGGCCACTCGATCTTGTCTGCCGCCCACGAGTCCGGCTTACCGATGCGACGGATGTCCCGGTTGAGGGCCATGAGCACGACGCCGGTCAGCAGGATCACCGCAAACAGGCTCATGGTCCGGTTCACGCCGAGTGGGCCGAGCAGGGCACCGGCAACGATCGGCGCGATCGGCGACACCGCGACCGACGACAGCGCGAGCACCGAGTTCATGCGTCCCTGCAGCTCCGATGGAGTGACTGCCACCGAGTAGCCGAGGAGCCCAGCGTTTAGCGGAGGGATCAAGATGGTCGCGACGGCCATCCAGACCAGGTAGAACACGTACGTCGTGGTCGCAGCGAGGCCGACGATGCCGACGACCGCGACGCCAAGGCACGCGATCGACAGCGGGCCAGATGGGAATCGTTTGACGAGCGGGCCGGCGAGAAGCGCGCCGATGACCATCGCGGCTCCCGCGACGGCATTGATCAACCCGATCAGGACCGGCTGCGTGTGGGTCGACACGAGGTGGAGGTTGAGCGCGTAGAGCATGCCGCCAAAGCCCAGGTTGAGCAGCGAGAAGATCAGGATGCCGGTGCGGAGGAACGAAACGGAGCGCACGAATCGGATGCCCTCGGCGAGCGCCGAGACAGCAGACGACGCCTTGGTGTGAGTGAGGTCGCCGTTCAGGGGCCGCCGCACGAGGGCCGTGCAGATCCCTGCCACCGCATAGCCGACCACGCTCGCGACCAGCGGCCACGAGCGACTGAAGCCGTAGAGCACGCCGCCGACCGGCCCGGCGACCAGCGACGCAACCGCGGATCGTCCCTCCATCGCCGCCATCGCCGAACCCAACTGCTCCGTTGGGACGACCTGCTGGATGCCCGCGCTCTCCGCCGGCGCGTAAAACGACCCGATGATGGCCGAGCCGAACACTACGGCTCCGAGCTGCCAGACCGTGAGCATCGACATCGAAGCCGCGACCACGAGCGACGCCCACAACACGACGCCGATCAGCGAGCAGACGATGAGCAGCTTCCTGCGGTCGACGCGGTCCGCGATCACGCCCGACGGCAGCGTCGCGATGAGATAGCCGAGCTCCCCCACCGTCGCCACGAGTCCCGCGGCGACGATCGAGCCCGTGAGCGAGAACGCAATAAGAGGCACCGCAAAGGATGCAAGCCCAGCGCCGATGATCTGCGTCGTCTTGCCGGACATCAGCAGCACATACGCCGAATTCGCCCACAGTGATGGCGGGCGCGCGTCGGACGACTGGGATGCTGCGGCTGAGGTCATGCCGCTCACACTAATTGCGCAACGATTGTTGCGCAATAGATATTGCGCAATTTCTCTTGCGCATTTGCTACGCTGTCGATATGCCCGAGCCCTCGTACCACGTGACCGACCCGGCGATGCTCCGTGCCCTCGCGCATCCCCTTCGCCAGCGGGTCATCTGGGAGCTCGCGGTGCGCACATCGGCCCGCGCTGCGGACCTGGCCGAGATCATGGGCGAGCCGGCCAACGCGGTGAGTTATCACCTGCGTGCGCTCGGCAAGGCCGGCATCCTCGAGGAGGCACCGGAACTCGCCCGCGACAGCCGCGACCGCGTGTGGCGGATGGCACACCCCGAGGGTTTCTACGCCTCCCCCGGTGAGCCGGCCGCCGACCTCCTGAACGAGGAACAGCTCGACTGGATGCGCGACATGCTGCTCGAGCGCATTCCGAAAGACGAAAATGCGGTGCGCAGCGAATACCTCGGAGCGGCGCTCCTCACGAAGAACGAGGCAGAGGAGATGTTCCAGGAGGTCGCGACGATCCTCGAGCGTTGGAGACTGCACGGTGCGGCGGAGGCAGCCAGGGAGCCGACCGCACGCGACCGGGTGTTCCATCGAATCGCGCTGCTCGTCGGTAACCGCTCCGTGCGCTAGGGAGCCGGAGCAGGTCAGGCCAGCCAGATCCCCCGGTTGGGCTGCAGTTCGCCATCGACTACAGCGCCCTGCTCGCTCTCGAGCATGACCGTGACCCCGTGCGGCACCGGAACGGGATGCCGCCCGAAGTTCACGACGACCCGCACGCCGGAGTTCGCAAAGTGCACAAGCTCTGTGGTCGCGACTTGCCAGATCACGTCTCCTGCTCCGAGCGCGAACTGCCTGCGGAGAGCCAGTGCTGCACGGTAGAACTCCAGCGTCGATCCCGGTGCGCCATCCTGCACGTCCGCCGCCAGTTCGCGAAAGATCTCGGGCTGGGGAAGCCACGACTCGCCCGTCGGGCTGAAACCGAACGCCGGGGAGTCCGCATGCCACGGCAGAGGTACGCGAGCACCGTCCCTGCCGATCTCCGCGCCGGCCGTGCGGGCAAAGGCCGGATCCTGCCGCAATTCGGCGGGTAGCGTCGTGTGCTCTGGCAGCCCAAGCTCCTCGCCCTCGAACAGGTAGGCGGAGCCGGGAAGGGCCAGCATCAGCAGCGTAAGGGCGCGGGCGCGGCTGAGCCCGAGTGCCGCATCCGGCTGCTCGTCGTTGGCGCTGATCCCCTTCGGCCACCCGCTCGGGTCAATGAGGCCGAGGCGCGATGCGTGGCGCACAACGTCGTGATTCGAGAGCACCCAGGTCGTCGTTGCACCAACGCTCGCGTTGTTGGCCAGCGCCGCATCGATCGATCGGCGAAGTCGTGATGCATCCCAGCCGATTGTCATGAACTCGAAGTTGAAGGCCTGCTGCATCTCGTCCTGCCGCACGTAGCGGCTGAGACGCTCGGGCGGCGAGACCCAGGCCTCGGCCACGAGGATACGGTCGTCGCCGTATTCGGCGAGCACGGAGTTCCAGCGGCGGTAGACGTCGTGGACGTCATCCTGGTCCCACATGGGGCCGAAGTTTCCGCTACCTGCCATGACGGCTCGATCGAAGTCGTTGTCCGGCAGGCCGTCGTGCTTAATCAGGCCGTGGGCGACATCCACCCGGAATCCGTCCACCCCACGGTCGAGCCAAAACCGAAGGATGCCGTCGAAGTCGTCCGCGACGGCGGGGTTGCGCCAATTGAGATCTGGCTGCTGTGAATCGAACAGGTGCAGGTACCACTGGCCGTCCGGGACCCGCGTCCAGGCCGGCCCGCCAAAGATCGACTCCCAGTTGTTGGGCGGCAGTTCGCCGGTCGCGCCCTTGCCATCGCGAAACAGGTAAAGGTCCCGTTCCGGACTACCCGGCGCTGCCGCCAGCGCTTCGACGAACCACTCGTGGGCACTCGAGGTGTGATTGGGAACCATGTCGACGATGACCCGGAGCCCGCGCTCGTGAGCCGCGCCGAGCATCCGATCGAAGTCGTCGAGAGTACCGAACAGCGGGTCGACCTGCCGATAGTCAGCAACGTCGTACCCGGCATCCGCCTGCGGAGAAAGATAAAAAGGCGACAGCCAGATCGCGTCGACGCCGAGCGAGTCAAGGTAGTCGAGGTGCTGGCTCACACCGCCCAGGTCGCCGATGCCGTCGCCATTGCTGTCGGCGAACGAACGGGGGTATATCTGATAGATGACGGCGTCGTTCCACCAGTGGGCGCCATGAGTTGGAATTGCGGGTTCGAGAGACACGGTGGTCAGGCCTGCTGTTTGGGTCTTCACCCGAATTGTATACACCCATGTAAGCGCTTTCGTAAAACGCTTGCATTCGACACCCGGGTACCGGTAGCTTCACAAGAACACAGCGTCGTGAATGCACCCGCTACGGCGCAACCGAAATAACTCGAATGGGAGTTTGAAGTTGACAGCAGAAAGAGTGTCCCTCGGCGATTCATTGGTCGCCGCAGCGCGTAACGGATTGCGTTCACCCCGACGCAGCCGAGTCACCGCAACCCTCGCGGTCGCGGTCGTCAGCACCATCGCCCTTGCCGGTTGCACAACGGCAAACCCCGGCAGCTCGTCGGGCGGCAACAGCGGCAGCCTGAAGGGCAAGACGGTCACCATCTACGGTCCGGACACCGGAACGGAAGCAACGGAGCTGAACGCCTCGTGGTCAGCCTTCGAGAAGCAGACCGGCATCACGATCAAGTACACGGGTGACGGCAACTTCACCACCAACATCGCCACCAAGATCCAGGGCGACGACCTGCCAGACATCGGCATGTTCCCGCAGCCGGGGCTCCTCTCGGCGGCCATCTCGTCCGGTAAGGTCTCGACCCTCGGGTCTGCGACCGAGGCGAGCGTGAAGAGCAACTTCTCGAAGGACTGGCAGGGCTACGTCACGAGTGGCGGCAAGATGTACGCCACGCCGCTCGACGCCAGCGTGAAAGGTTACGTCTGGTACTCCCCCGCCGACTTCAAGAAGTGGGGAATCACCGTACCGACCACGTACGCCGACCTCCTCACCGACATCGGCACCATCCAGTCGAAGACCGGCAAGGCACCATGGTGTGCAGGCTTCAACTCCGGCACCGCATCGGGATGGCCGGGAGCCGACTTCCTCGCAGAGGTCGTCCTCTCCTCGGCCGGCGCATCCACGTATGACGCGTGGGTCAAGGGCGACACCAAGTTCACCGATCCAGAGATCGACAAAGCATTCACGCTCCTCGGGCAGATCATCAAGAACCCGAAGTACGTGAACGCGGGCTTCGGCAACGTCGCTTCGATCAACTCCACCGCATTCGGTGACGTCGCCGCGAAGGTCGCAAACGGATCGTGCGCGATGACCAACCAGGCCACCTTCCTCGAGGCGAGCTTCGCCACGACGAAGACCAAGGCCGGCGCGGTTCCGAAGGTCGGACCCGACGGCGACATCTGGGCATTCCCGCTTCCGTCCGTCACCGCCGGCAGCAACGCCGTTGTTGGTGGTGGCGACTTCGCCGCCGCGTTCAACAGCAATGCAGCAACACAGAAGGTTATGACCTACCTGTCGAGCGCCGACTGGGCCAACAGCCTGATCACGGTCAAGGACGCCTCGTTCATCAGCGCCAACACGGGCGTGGACGCGACGAAGGAGGTCGACCCGCTGCTGCAGAGCGCCATCAAGACGCTCCAGGACCCGAACACCACGTTCCGGTTCGGTGCGGATGACGCAATGCCAACCGTCGTCGAGAATGCCTTCTGGAAGGGCATCGTCGACTGGACCAACGGAACATCGCAGAAAGCAGCAGAGACCCAGATCCAGGCGGCCTGGGCCAACGCGAAGTAGGTAATACCAGCAATATCTGACGAGAGTCGCCCCGGCCAGCGCGTGCCGGGGCGGCTCTCGCACCGCCCCCGCTCCACCAGTACAGTCCCCAGCGTCACCCTCAACAGAGTCCACTGTCGTACTCGAAAGGCGTCTTATGTCCGCGTTTTTCCAATGGCTGGCGACCATACCCCCGCTTGCCCAGATACCCATCATCCTGGTCGCATTCGGCGTGGTGGTTGGCCTGATCCTGTTCTTTATCGAGCTGGCGCCCCGCGCTGGCCGCGGATACTCGATCATGCGACTCGTCGTCTCCGTCGCCGTTCCCGCGATCCTCGTTCTCATTCTCGGCGTCTACAACGATGCTGTCTGGCTCGTACCGCTGGCGGCAGTGCTCGGTGCCGGCCTCTATCTCCTCGACCGCCGGGCGCGTGAGGGCAGGGGCTCCATGCTGCAACTCGTCGCCTTCATGGCGCCGGCCGTGCTCCTGCTCGCCATCGGACTGCTCTACCCCACGATCCAGACGATCATCGCCGCGTTCCTCAGCAACGACGGATCGAAGTTCGTCGGATTCGATAACTTCGCCTACGTGTTCGCGGGCGGAAACGGTGGCCTCATCGCCCTGATCAACCAGATCGTCTGGGTGCTCATCACCCCTGTCATTGCGACAGCGATCGGGCTGGCCTACGCGGTATTCATCGACAAGTCCCGTGGCGAGAAGGTCTTGAAAGTCTTCGTGTTCATGCCGGTCGCGATCTCGTTCGTCGGCGCATCGATCATCTTCAAGTTCTTCTACGACTACCAGCAGGGCGCCCAGATCGGCCTGCTCAACCAGATCGTCGTGTGGTTCGGCGGGCAGCCCGTGAACTGGCTGCAGACCTCGCCGCTGAACGATGCCCTGCTGATCATCATCCTCATCTGGAGCCAGACCGGGTTCGCGATGGTGCTGCTCTCCGCCGCTATCAAGGGCATCCCGGACGAGCAAATGGAGGCGGCAGAGCTCGATGGTGCCAGCGCATGGGAGCGCTTCTGGAACGTGACGGTTCCGGGTATCCGCCCAACGATCATCGTCACCTGGATCACCATCGCCATCGCATCCCTCAAGGTCTACGACATCATCGCGGCGACCACGCAGGGCCAGAACAACACCAGCGTCATCAGCTACCAAATGGTTCGCCTGTTCCAGAACCTGCCACCCCAGACCGGCGGTTCGTCGGCTGAGGCAGTGCTCTTGTTCATCCTGATCCTGCCGTTCCTCATCTATAACGCCAACAACATCCGGAAGCAGAGGTTGGGACTGTGATCGCCACCGATATCGACCCGCGGTCAGCGAAGCGGGCAGAAAAAGACCAGCGCCGCGCCGAATCCGCTGCATTCAACGCCAGCAAGAAGAGGCTCTCGAGCAAGGGAGCAACCATTGCCGCGATCGTGATCGCCGTGATCTGGACGATTCCGACCTTCGGCCTCTTCGTGACCTCGTTCCGCCAGCCCGCCGACATCAACACGTCTGGGTGGTGGACCGTCTTTGCCAACCCCGATCTGACATTCTCGAACTACACGAACACCCTGTCCTTCACCGACACCATCACGGTGGGCCAGTCGTTCGTGAACTCGCTCGTGATCGTGATCCCGGCGACGCTGATCCCCATCGCGATCGCGCTGCTGGCGGCGTACGCCTTCGCATGGATCGACTTCCGAGGCAAGAACATCCTCTTCATTGGAGTGTTCTCGCTGCAGGTCGTGCCGATCCAGGTCGCGCTGGTTCCGCTGCTGAGCCTGTTCTCGAACGGCATCACCATCGGCAACTGGGCGGTGTTCCCCGGGCTCAACCTCAATGGGCTCGACGGCAGCTTTGCCCGCATTTGGCTCGCTCACACGATGTTCGCGCTGCCGCTGGCAATCTTCCTGCTGCACAACTTCATCTCGGCTCTGCCCAACGACATCATGGAGGCAGCACGAATCGACGGGGCAAGCCACGGGCAGATCTTCTTCAGGATCGTCCTCCCGCTCGCACGCCCTGCAATCGCTTCGTTCGCCATCCTGCAGTTCCTGTGGGTGTGGAACGACCTGCTCGTCGCGACGATCTTCACGGCAGGCGGCAACTTCCCGATTACGAAGCTGCTCACGGACCTCGCCGGTACATACGGCCAGTCGTGGTACCTGCTGTCCGCCGGTTCGTTCCTCGCGATCATCGTTCCGCTGATCGTGTTCTTCTCGCTCCAGCGGTTCTTCGTCCGAGGCCTCCTGGCCGGCGCGACCAAGGGGTGAAAATCATGAAGGGATTGCGCCGATAGGATGCACAGCGTGACGAGCATCGATGACGTGGCACACGCATCCGGTGTGTCGATCGCTACGGTTTCCCGCGCACTGCGCGGATTGCCGAACGTGTCTGAGTCGACCCGTCACCGCATCCAGAACATCGCAGACGAACTCGGTTACGTCGCATCCTCGAGTGCGTCCGGACTAGCATCCGGGCGCACCCTGGCGATGGGCGTTGTCGCTCCGTCCGTGAGTCGCTGGTTTTACACCACCGTCATCGAGGGCATCGATTCGGCCCTCCGTGACGCGAATTACGACATGATCCTCTACAACCTGGCCAGCCGTGGTGGGGATCGCGAGCGGGTGTTCCACCGTTCGATCCTGCGCAAGCGCACGGACGCCCTGATTGCGGTCGGCATGGACTTCACGGCCGCCGAGCGCGAGCAGCTGCTCTCGCTCGGCCACCCGACGATCATGATCGGCGGGCCTGTCCGCGGCATCCGCCACATCGGCATCGAGGAGCGAGCTGTCGCGCGCGAGGCGACGGAGCACCTGATCGGCCTTGGCCACCGCGAGATCGCGCAACTCGGCGGCGATGACGACGAAGGCCTCAACCGTGAGGTTCCGGTTGGGCGCAGGCGCGGCTTCCTGGATGCGATGAGCGCGGCGGCGATTCCCGTGCGAGAAGAGTGGATGTTGTCCGGACTGTTCTCACTCACCGCGAGTCGCGATGTCATCAACGAACTTCTCGACCGACCCGGCCCACGCCCGACGGCGATCTTTGCCAGCTCCGACGAGATGGCGATCGGTGCGATGCTCGCCGCGACCGATCACGGGCTCACGATCCCCCGCGACCTCTCCGTGATCGGCATCGACAATCACGACCTCTCGGAGTCGTTCGGGCTGACGACCATGGCACAGGACCCGTTCGAGCACGGCTCGCTCGGCGCGCGAATCCTGCTCGATGACCTCAGCGGCGGTCCGCTGTCGCGCAAGACCTCGATCAAGGCGGCCGCGCGCCTCCTCACCCGACGCAGCACGGCGGCGCCGATAAGCTAGTGCCTGCCCGCGGGAGTGGTGAAATTGGCAGACACGCAGGATTTAGGTTCCTGTGCTTTCGGGCGTGAGGGTTCAAGTCCCTTCTCCCGCACTTTTTTGATCTAGCTCGAGAGAGCAGTGATTGAGTGGGCCCTGAGTCCCAGCGTTCGCGGCGGTGCAGCGCCGGTCACGGGCAGTTATCGCGGGGAACTGCGTTCGAGGCATCAGCTGCGAACCGGTCCCCTGGCGCTGCTCGGCGATGTGCATTCCACCAGATAAGGGCGATAACGGCGCCGACACTGCCGCCGGCCGCGAGACCCACTCCCATGATCACGAGCGTCGAGGTGATTGCCCACGCCCCCGACATGAACGCACCATTCAGTCCCGCCGCATAGTCGGGAAGCTGCGACAGGACGCCCAGCGCACCCCAGGCGAGGCCACCGCCCATACCCGCGACCGCAGCCAGACCGATGAGTCGGCGAACCGCCCCGGCCCAGTTGCTCCCGTGCGTCCTGAACAGGCCGAAGAACACCAGGACAGTGCCGCAGAACGCGATGAGAAGGGGCGTGAGCAGCAGCACAATGAGGCCAACGAACAGGTTGGTCGTTGCAGCAATGGCGACAACGCCGATGACAAGAAGCCCCACCGCTATCGCGCAGAACCCGATGAGAATCAAGCGTCTGCCAGCCATGGCCCGAGTTCCCTTCACTCGAGATAAGTCTCGGTTGTTCGGGGTCAGTCCGAATCATCCCTGCGACCGATTTCCACGACCGCTAACGACCTTGAAGAGGAACGGGCTCGTCCCGTTGCGCCTGACGTGGATACCGTGGCGATCGTTGCGCTCGCGCTCGATCGAGTAACGTTACAGGTTTGAGGAAATGTCCTGACACAGTTACTGATCCCGTTGTCACTTTGCCCTCTGCAAGGTGACGCATAGTCCGAGACCAGTACTCTTGAAGAAATCACGACAGACCGCCCGCCGACTGACGACCAACGGCAACCGACGACCGGAGATCCTTCTTGCTGCAAGCCTCGCTCATCCCCTGGCTGAATCCGCACATGCTGATCGCCGACGCGGGACCGTGGGCACTGCTCGTGGTCTGCGCGATCATCTTTGCCGAGACCGGACTGCTCGTCGGTTTCGTCTTCCCGGGTGACACGCTCCTGATCATCGCCGGCCTGCTGAGCTTCGGTCCTAATCGCCTCATCCACATCGACATCTGGTGGGTCGCGCTTGCCATCGGGTTTGCGGCCTTTCTTGGCGGCCAGGTCGGGTTCATCATCGGACACGTCGCCGGGCCGCGCATCTTCGAGCGCAAGGAGAGCGGTCTATTCAGCATCGCAAACGTGAAGCGCACGAACGCTTTCTTCGATCGATTCGGCGCGCTGGCCGTGATCGTCGCCCGCTTCGTCCCGATCGTTCGCACCTTCGCGCCGGTTGCGGCCGGGGTCGGCCACATGGATACCCGCAAGTACACGCTCTACAACTTCATCGGAGCGCTCGTTTGGGGCGGAGGCGTGACCACCGTCGGGTACCTTCTTGGCAATATCAAACCGGTCGCGCATTTCGTGACGAAGTACATCGACGTCGTGCTGCTCGCTGTCGTCGCGGTGACGATCGTCATCGCCCTCGTGCACTACTTGCAATCAGCGCACAAGGCGCGCAAGGCGAACGCCGCAGGGGCGACCAAGTTGCCCTCCGACGACGAGGTCACGCTTCGACCAGACGAGCTGGGCAGCAAGTAGCTCGCCCTTGTCTCAATCGACCGGCTCACTCGATCGGTCGGTCGAGCTTCGCCGAGAACGCCTTGAGCGCCGCGCCCGCCGCGCGCCGCACTTCGATCTCGGGATCGGTTAGCAGAGCCTTGACGGCAACGGCCTGCTCATACTCACCGACGACCGACAGGGCTCGCGCAGCAATCGAACGGACTCGCGCGACCTCGTCGATCAGGAGCGGCTCGAGTTCTGCCACGAAGGGGAGCTGACGCTCGACCACGACGCGACCACACATCTCGCGCACGCGCCAAGCCTGATTGGCGAGCCCATCACGCACTGCCGGGGCGGCGGAATCGTCCCACACCTTCAGGAGGGCGCGAGCGCCCCAGACCTCGGGCCAGTACAGCGCCGGTGCGCCATCCAGGATCCCCTGTGCGTGCACGCCACCGACCCAGAGGAGGAATTCCTCACCCTCGTTGGCGCCGCCGAGAAGCGCGGCCGCGCGGTCGGCTACCTCCCGTTCGCCGAAGCGCCTCGCGGCCTCGGTGATGCGGTCGGATGGTGAGGCGTCGAGGGGGATGTTGTCGTCTGGCACGCACCCAACCCTATGCGCCCGGTGCGAGTGCGAGGACGATGAGAGCGAGGTTGAGAGCAACGATCAGGGCGACGATCAGCCACAAGACGACGCGCATGCCCGGCTTCGTCAGGTGCGCCCCCATCAGTTCGCGGTCGCCTGTCAGCCGCACGAGCGGGACCAGCGCGAACGGTATGCCGAAGCTCAGCACCACCTGGCTGATCACCAGCACCGCGGTCGGATTGGCGCCGAATCCCAGGATGAGGAGTGCCGGTATGAGCGTCAGCACTCGCCGCAGCGCGAGAGGGATTCGCAGCTTCAGCAGTCCGCTCATGATCGTCGCGCCCGCGTAGCTGCCCACGGACGTCGATGCGAGGCCCGATGCGAGCAGGCCAATCGCGAATGCGACGGCGAACACAGGCCCAAGCGACTGCCCGATCGCGGCCGCCGCCGCCTCGATGGTGTCCGTGCCGCCCTGGCCACCGAGGTTCACTGCGGCCAGCAGGAGCATTCCGAGATTGATCAGGCCAGCGAGGCCGAGTGCGATCGCGACATCCCAGCGGGTTACCCGCAGCAACCTACCCAGCGCGAGGGAGGTCTCCGATCGCCCGTGGCGATCCCTGGCAAGGGCAGAGTGCACGTAGATTGCGTGTGGCATCACGGTTGCGCCCAGAATGCTCGCGGCCAGGAGCACGGAGCCGCCGTCGGTAAATCGCGGTACGAGCCCACTGAACACTCCCGCTGCGCTCGGCGCGTGGACAAGGAGCCCGGCGAGAAATCCGATGGCGATGATCGCGAGCAGGGAGACGATCACGTACTCGAACGGCCGCTGTCCAAACCGGCTCTGTGCGGCCAGGAGCGCCATCGAGACCACGCCGATGATGAGGCCCCCAACGACGAGCGGCAGCCCGAATAACAGCTGCAGCGCGATCGCACCACCAACGACCTCGGCGAGATCGGTTGCGGCGGCGATCAACTCCGCCTGCACCCAGAACGCGCGGCGCGCGGTGGTGCCGAGCCGCTCGCCGACCACCTCGGGCAGGCTGCGGCCCGTCACGAGGCCAAGCTTTGCGGACTGGTACTGGATGAGCGCGGCCATCACATTCGCGGCCACCAAAACCCAGACGAGCAGGTAACCGTACTTCGCGCCGCCCGACAGGTTTGCCGCGACATTGCCGGGATCCACGTAGGCGATCGCCGCAACGAAGGCCGGGCCGAGGAGCGCGACGGTGGTCGTTCGCACGCGGGGTCTCGGCACGGGTCCAACCCTATCCGCGTGCGCCTCAGAGGGTGCGGATGGCGTCGAACAGCTTCGCAAACGCCATCGCACGGTGCGAGACCGCGTTCTTCTCGTCCGCGGTCAACTTGGCCGAGCTCGTCCCGATCCCATCGGGCTGGAACACCGGGTCGTACCCGAACCCGTGATCGCCGGACGGTGCGAGCAACACCTTCCCCGGCCAGATGCCGAGTTCGACGAGTTCGGTGGCGCCGTCGACGAAGGCCGCAGCGCAGGTGAAGTGCGCGATGCGATTGTCGACACCGGTCATCCGCTCGAGCAGGAGGCGCAGGTTGTCGCCGTCGTCTCGCGTGCCCGCATACCGCGCGGAGTGGATGCCGGGTGCGCCGCCCAGCGCGTCCACTGAGATCCCTGAGTCGTCGGCGATCGCGGGCAATCCGGTGTGCAGGAACGCCGCACGAGCCTTGATCAATGCGTTGGCCTCGAAGGTGTCGCCGTCTTCGATCGGCTCCGGTCCGTCGTAACCGAGCAGTTCGATACCGTCGAGCCGTGGCCCGAGGATATTCCTGAGCTCATCGACCTTGTGCGCATTGTGGGTCGCGAGAACGATCTTCACGGCGTCCGGCTCCTAGCCCGCCAGGGCGGCTTTTTGGAACTCAGCCAGCGATGTTGCGCCGCCGAGAGCCAGGTCGAGCAGTGAGTTCAGCTCATTGCGGTCGAACGGTGCGCCCTCCGCCGTGCCCTGCACCTCAACGAACAGGCCGCGGCCCGTGACGACGACGTTCATGTCAGTCTCGGCGCGGACATCCTCGACGTATGCCAGGTCGAGCATGGGCTCGCCGTCGATAATGCCGACGGAGACCGCCGCAACACTGTCGATGATCGGCGTCGATTTCTGCCCGATGAAGCGCTTCTCCCGCGCCCACTCGATGGCGTCGACCAGCGCGACATATGCGCCCGTGATGGCGGCGGTGCGTGTGCCGCCATCGGCCTGGAGCACGTCGCAGTCGAGCACAATCGTGTTCTCGCCGAGCGCCTTCATGTCGATGACTGCGCGAAGGCTGCGACCGATGAGACGCGAGATCTCATGGGTGCGGCCGCCGATCTTGCCCTTCACCGATTCGCGGTCCATCCGATCGTTCGTCGAGCGCGGCAGCATCGAGTACTCGGCCGTGACCCAGCCCTTGCCTTTGCCTGCGAGCCAGCGCGGCACGCCGTTGGTGAAGGACGCGGTGCAGAGCACCCGGGTGTTGCCGAACGAGATCAGCGCCGAGCCCTCGGCCTGCTTGCTCCAGCCGCGCTCGATCGTGATTTCGCGGAGATCGTTCACCGCTCGGCCGTCGGATCGGGTCATGCGTTCTGCCTGCTTTCAGCGTTTCGGGCCGTTGCCCGATCGATCCCGGGCCGTTCGACCACGGGAATGGTGCCTGTCTCGACCAGCTCGACGCGTCGAACTTCTGGCCCGAGGAAGCGACTGGCGAGCCGGAGAAAGTCGTCCTGGCTCGCCCCTGTCGCCTCGAAGCGGTGAGTGGGCAGGTCGGTGGATGTGCGCAGGAGACCGTGCTTGACGAGCATCCGGTAGACGTCGTACGCGGTCTCCTCCGCGCTCGAGACGAGCGTGACATCCTCACCCATCACATACTGGATCGCTCCGGCGAGCAGCGGGTAGTGGGTGCAGCCGAGTACGAGGGTGTCGACTCCCGCAGCCTTCAGCGGCGCGAGATACTCCTCCGCTGCCTGGAACAATTCGGCACCGCTCGTCACTCCTCCTTCGACGAATTCGACGAATCTCGGGCACGCCTGGCTGAAGATCTCGAGGTCGGATGCCGCAATGAACGCATCGTCGTATGCCCGCGAATTGATCGTGCCGAGCGTTCCGATGACGCCGATCCGCTTGGTGCGGGTCTGGCGAACAGCCGCGCGAACAGCCGGATGAATGACTTCGACCACGGGGATCCCGCGCCCGATCTCGTATCGCTCACGGGCGTCCCGCAGCATCGCAGACGACGCGGTGTTACAGGCGATCACCAGCAGTTTGACGCCCTGCTCAACGAGATCGTCGAGCACCGCGAGTGCGTACTCGCGTACCTCGGCGATCGGCTTCGGCCCGTACGGCGAGTGCGCGGTGTCTCCCACGTACAGGATGGATTCACGCGGGAGCTGGTCGATGATCGCCCGAGCCACCGTCAGCCCGCCGACACCACTGTCGAAGACTCCGATTGGCGCGTCAGTCACAACACGCAACTCTACCCGCGTCGGCGCTGGAGCCTCACGGCAGCCGGGCCACAGCCCGAGTCAATAGGCTGGTCGGATGACGAGCGCTCTCCTGACTGACCGGTATGAGCTCACGATGATCGACGCGGCCATTGGCAGCGCAGTGCACGAGCGCGAGTGCGTGTTCGAGGTCTTCGCCCGCAGGCTGCCAGACGGTCGCCGTTACGGCGTTGTCGCGGGCACCGGGCGCCTGCTCGACCTCATTCGTGACTTCCGGTTCGACGAGGCCGAGCTCACCTGGCTTCGCGATAACGACGTCGTGAGCGCGCCAACCCTCGACTGGCTGGCGGACTACCGTTTTGCCGGCAGCATCAGCGGCTACCGCGAGGGCGAGGCGTACTTTCCTGGCTCTCCCCTGCTCGTCGTGCAGGGCGGGTTCGCTGAAGCGGTCATTCTGGAGACTCTCGCGCTCAGCGTCCTCAACTACGACAGCGCGATCGCGAGCGCGGCGAGCCGCATGGTGAATGCCGCGGATGGCCGCCCCCTCGCAGAAATGGGCTCGCGTCGCGCGCATGAGCGGTCGGCCATCGCCGCCGCCCGGGCCGCGTTCATTGCGGGGTTCGACGCGACGAGCAACCTCGAGGCCGGACGCACATGGGGCGTCCCGACGATGGGCACTGCGGCGCACGCGTTCACCCTGCTGCACAATTCCGAGGAGCAGGCGTTCGAGGCACAGGTCGCGGCGCTCGGGCCCGGCACGACGCTGCTCGTCGACACGTACGACGTCGAAAATGCCGTCGAGCTCGCCGTGCGCGTCGCCGGACCGAAGCTCGGTGCCGTGCGCATCGACAGCGGCGACCTCCGCGCGCAGGTGGCCGCGGTTCGCAAGCAACTCGATTCGCTCGGAGCAACCGGTACGAAGATCACCGTGACAAATGATCTCGACGAGTACACGATTGCCGCCCTCGGCGCGGCTCCGGTGAACTCGTTCGGTGTCGGCACGTCCGTCGTCACCGGCTCGGGACATCCGGCGGCCGGCCTCGTCTACAAGCTGGTTGCCCGCCGCGGCGACGATGGCGCGTGGATCTCCGTCGCGAAGAAATCCCCGGAGAAGGCCACGATCGGCGGCCGCAAGACTCCCGTGCGTACTCTGCGCGACGGGCGGGCTGCCGCCGAGACGATCTACGTCGGCGGACACCCGGAGTTGCTTCAGCACGAACGACCGCTGCTCGTTCCGCTCGTAGCCTCGGGCGTGATCGCCGATCGGTACCTCGGTACGGCCGGCACGCTGGCCGCACGCGAGCATCGGGCCGCCGCTATCGCGGAACTCCCGGACGACGCTCTCCGCCTCAGCAAGGGTGACCCGGCGATCCCGACCCAGTACCTGGAAGGGCCCAGCTAGGGCTTCATCTTTTCGTAGATCTCTTTGCAGGTCGGGCAGACCGGAAACTTCTCCGGGTCGCGACCGGGAGTCCACAGCTTGCCGCAGAGTGCCTTCACGGGTTTACCGGTGATGGCTGACTCCATGATCTTGTTCTTCGGCACATAGTGCGAGAACCGCTCGTGGTCGCCCTCTTCGATCTTTGCGTCATTGAGGAGCTTCTCGAGTTCGCGATCGAGAACGTCTGTGCCTCCGCCAGTTGGCTCGGTGTCGCTCATTGCTCTAGTTTCGCACGCTGAACGCGAGAATTTCAGGCGAGCGCTTATCGAAGATGTGACCGCCCCAGGCCACACCGCCCCAGAGGAACAGGGCGCCGAGCACGATTCCGCAGCCGAGTGACTGCCACTCGAACGTGCCGGGATGCGCGAGCGACATAAAGGCGAGATACAGGGTCGGCGAGACCAGGATCACCGTGATCAGGAAGGCGAACCCCTGGATAACCGCGGAGGCGGATCCCACAGCCTGCGGTGCCGCAAACGGGCTGTCCCCCGGACGAACGGCGGGATACGGGAAGCGAGCCGACATGACGCTCGACAGGCCGAGACCCGTCAGCAGCAGCCCGAGACCGGTGCCGAGCATCGCTGGAAGGATGCGATCGTCACCCCAGAGCGGAGCGCAGATGAAGCTGGCGACGACGACCAACGGCACCCCAACCAGCAGCGGTGGGATTACCCGCCCGAATCGGTCCGCACGACCGCGGATGCCGGAGGCCACGTGCAGCCAGATCGCCGTGTTGTCGTACGCGACGTCGTTGTGGATCGTCCAGCCGAGAAACAGCGCCATGACGGGCACAGGCAGGAGCGCCAGAAGCTCGCCGGGCACGCCGACCACGATGAGTGGGAGCATGAGAAGGAATGGGATCACGGGAATGACGAGCAACGACACGTGGTACCGCGCATCCCTGAACCAGTACGTGAGGCTGCGCTCGGCGACGACGAGTGTTGGCGATGACGAACCGGTGGCGAATAGACCGAGGCCACGGTAGCTGCGCGCTTCCGGCTGGCGCTGCTGCGTAACGAGCATTGTCTGAACGAGGTAGCGCCACGCGAACCACAGGATGGCGACGGTCGCGAGGGCGATGAGCTCCTTGGCCAACGCTGGTCCCGTCAGCCCGAACGCTGCATCGGCGGGCGCCGCCCAGACCGCACCGAACGGCGTCCAGCTGAGGACCGCTGCGATGTTGCCGAGGATGGCCGGGCCATCCTTCTGCCAGTTCACGTTCAAGAGCAGCAGGAAGACCGGCGTGACCAGGATCAGCAGGACGAGACCCAGCACACCCGTCGTGTCTCGCGAGCGCCTCGATGAGAGCAGGAACGCCGCAATAGAGGTGAAAACCCGAGCGCACAGCAGGCAGGTGGCGAGAATGATCGGTGCCCCGAGGATCGCAAGTAACACGGCGAGCGGGCCGCGACTCCAGGTGACGATCTGGGCAAGAGCGATGAGGGTGACGACCACCGACGGCACGCTGACGAGTGCCGTGACCGCGAGCGAAGAGGCAAGTTTGGAGTTGGGCAACCCGTAGAGCGAGAACTTGCGCGGGTCCATGACGTCGTCGACCCCGAAAATGAGGGGAACCACAATGAATCCGATGACGAGCAGCGACCCGAATACGGTGACACCCGTCGAGGCGATAGGGATCTCGGCCAGCCGAAGCCCGAACAGCGAGCCGACCACCAGGAAGGCGAGCGAGAGCCCGTAGACGAGCGCGAGGATGAGGCCGACCAGCTGCCACGGGCTCCGCTTGAACGCGTTGCCCATCAGCCGGAGCTTCAGTCGGAGAAGCTGCTTAACCACTCCATGCCTTCCGGGCTCGTGCGGCCGCCCGCGAGTTCGACGAAGCGCTCTTCGAGCGTCTTGCCCTTGCGCACCTCGTCCATGGTGCCGGAGTCAAGGATGGCACCGTGCACCACGACAGCGACATCGTCGCAGATACGCTGGATGAGGTCCATGCTGTGGCTGGATACGACGACGGTGCCGCCCGCATCCACGTATTTGCGAAGAATCTGGGTGATGTTCGCGGCCGACACCGGGTCGACGGACTCGAACGGCTCGTCGAGCACGAGGAGTCGCGGGGAGTGGATCATCGCCGCGGCGAGCGCGATTTTCTTGCTCATGCCCGCGGAGTAATCGGTGACGAGGCGATTGAGCGCATCCTCGAATCCGAAGGCGCTCGCGAGGTCGGCAGTGCGCGTGGCGACCGTCTGCGCATCGAGACCGCGTAGTGCGCCCGAATAGTAGAGCAGCTGCGCGCCCGTCAGCCGATCGAAGAGCCTCAGGCGGTCTGGCAGCACGCCCATGTTTCGCTTGGCCGCGACGGGATCGCTCCACACATCGATGCCGTGGACGGTCACAGAGCCCGCATCGGGTCGCAGCAATCCGGTCACCATGGACAGGGTCGTCGTCTTGCCAGCGCCGTTCGGCCCAACCACTCCGTAGAACGAGCCCGCGCTGATCGACAGGTCGATTCCCGCGACGGCGATGGTGTCGCCGAATCGCTTGACCAGGCCCTCGATCTTCAGCACGACCTCGCGGGGCTTCGGAGGTTCAGGTTGCGCGGTCGGAGCGGATGGCGCGGCCTCGGGCGCGACACCCTTCGGTTGCGCTGGTCGCCTGGTCACCGGTCGCTTCGTCGCGGGGCGTTTCGCCGGGGTCTTGGCCTCAGGAGTTGCGGTGGACGCCTCGCCCGCATCAGCGACCTTCGCCCGCGTTCGCCTTACCGGCGCTCGCTTCGCTGCAGTGGTGCCAGACGCGGCTCCTGTCGCGCTGTTGGCAGCTGGCTCCGCCGTCGCGGAGGCCGGCTTTGCGGCGGACGAGCCCGCCGTTTTCGCGGTCGTCGACCTTGTGGAAGCCCTCGGAGTGCGCGGCGGGCGGGGAGCTGAGGGCGCGTCAGGTTCTGGATCCACACCACAACCGTATCAAGCTGTAACCGTCGTAAACGGCGTGTTCACCCGGCGAAGCTAGTATCACGAAACGACAACAACCCTCGGGTTGCCCTGTCTGTTCTCAGGTGCGCCCGATAGCCTCGATCTCAAGCACAACGGAGTGTCCATACGTAATCCCCAACGTTAACGGTCAGCAAATTCTTAGGATTCAGCGATTAGTTAGCCAGAGCGAGTGATGTCAACGACCATCGTGACCACCGCATCGGGGCACCAACATATAGGAGACAAGACGTGAGCACGCAGGTAGTTATCCTTGCCGCTGGCATGGGCAGTCGCCTCGGTCGTTCCCTTCCGAAGCCGCTGACAGAACTCAGCGATGGCCGCACGATCATGCAGCAGCAGTTCGACAACATTCACCACGCGTTTGGCAAAAACGCGCAGGTCACCATCGTCGTCGGCTACAAGCTCGAGCACATCATCGAAGCGTTCCCGCAGGCGGCGTTCGTATACAACGAGCAGTACGACCAGACCAACACGTCGAAGAGCCTCATGCGCGCCCTTCAGGCATCAGCACCCGGTGGCGTGCTCTGGATGAACGGCGACGTCGTATTCGACCCTGAGGCCCTCGAACGGGCAGCGAAGATGATCCAGCGCGACCAGTCGTTTGTCTCGGTCAATACGTCGAAGGTCTCCGACGAAGAGGTCAAATACACGACAGACGCCGAGGGGTACATCAAAGACCTGTCGAAGACGGTCAAGGGTGGCCTCGGCGAAGCCGTCGGCATTAACTACATCTCGCGCGACGACAAGGCGACGCTGCTTCGTCACCTGAAGCGCGTTGACGACCAGGACTACTTCGAGCGGGGCATCGAACTTGCGATCGAGCAAGACAAGCTGCACATCGAGCCGGTCGATATCTCCGACCTGTACGCCGTCGAAATCGACTTCGCCGAAGACCTCGAGCGAGCGAACCTCTTCGTCTGAGTCACGCTTCGAGGCCAACTCGCAGGCTTTGGGCCTTCGGTGTGACACTCTTGTCGCTAGTAGCATGACCAGAGTGAGGTACCCGTGACCGTTGCCGTTCCCGCGCGCCGTGAGAAATCATCCGGTGCCCGCTATCGGCATTCCCTGTGGCTGCTGACCAAGCGCGATCTCAAGGTTAGATACACGACCTCCGCTCTCGGCTACCTGTGGTCGATCCTCGATCCGCTGCTGATGTCCGGCATCTACTACTTCGTATTCGTGATCCTGTTCAGCCGGGGCACGCCCTTCGAGGATCCGTACATCGTCTTCCTGCTGTCAGCCCTCCTCCCATGGACCTGGTTCAACGGGGCAGTCGGTGACATGACCAAGGCGTTCATTCGCGACGCGAAGCTGATCCGGTCAACCAGCATCCCGAGGTCGATCTGGATCCTGCGGGTCGCGCTGTCGAAGGGGATCGAATTCGTGGCGAGCATCCCCGTGCTCGTGATCTTCGTCATCATCACGCAGTTCACGCCGACGCCGGCTCACGTGCATTGGGCAGCGTTCTATTCGATTCTGGCCATGGCTATCGAGGCGGTCCTGATTGTCGGCATCGGGTTGATCATCGCACCGATCGTGGTCTTCTTCCGCGACCTGGAGCGCGCGATCAAGCTGGTCCTGCGCCTCCTGTTCTACGCCTCGCCGATCGTCTATGGACTAGCAAAGTTCGACAAGCACGACACGATCAAGCAACTCCTGAATTACAACCCTCTAACGGGGATCATGTCGCTCTATCGCGGGTCGTTCTTCCCCGGTGAAATGGACTGGGCCTCCGTCATTCCGTCGATCGTGATCTCGCTCGCGGTCCTCGCAATCGGTCTCCTGACCTTCCGACGCAACATCAGAGCCGTCCTGAAGGAGCTCTAACCATGACGACTACAGGGGCAACAGCGACACAAAAGCGCGCAACCGGAGCGGTGATCACCGCGACGAACCTCGGCATCCAGTTCAAGCGCAACCGCAGGCACCGCCGAAGCTTCAAGGATCTCTTCTCTGAAAGCAGCCGCCGCTCCAAACCAGACGAGTTCTGGGCGCTGCGCGACATCAACTTCTCGATCGCGGAGGGAGAGTCGATCGGCGTAGTTGGACGCAATGGCCAGGGAAAGTCGACACTGCTGAAGCTGGTGGCTGATGTGATGCTGCCGGACGAGGGCAGAGTGGATGTGCGGGGCGGGGTCGCGCCGCTCATCGAGATCACCGGTGGTTTCGTCGACGACCTCAGCGTGCGCGAGAACGTGTTTCTCACCGCCGGCCTCCACGGCATGAGCACGGCGGAGATCGAACAGCGCTTCGATGAAATCATCGACTTCGCCGAGATCGGCGAGTTCCTCGACACGCCGTACAAGCACCTGTCGAGCGGGATGCGTGTGCGCGTTGCATTCGCCGTCATCTCGCGCCTCGAGGAACCGATCCTGCTCGTCGACGAGGTGCTGGCTGTCGGCGATCGCCGGTTCAAGGAGAAGTGCTACAAGCGCATCGACGAACTGCTCTCGGCGGGGCGCACGATGTTCTTCGTCTCCCACAACGAGAAAGACCTGCTGCGTTTCTGCACCCGCGGGCTCTACCTCGATAAGGGTGGTCTCATACTCGACGGCCCAATTCAAGACGTTGTCGACCGCTATAACTCAGACTACGAATCGTAAGTATGACAATCGTCCCTGGCGTCCCTCCGACCTTTGACCGCACCATCGACAGGCTGCTCTCCGTGCAGCGCCCGGTTGTGCTTGCGCACATTCGGGGCATCCGCAAGGGCAAGCCGGCTGCGACGCCGGCCGAGATCATTCGGATCCTCGAAAAGCGCTACCTCGCGGCAGTGACGACCGGCGGGGCGCTTGTCGGCGCTACCGCAGCGATCCCGGCGGTCGGTACAGTCGCATCCGTTGCGCTGTCGGCTGCTGAGACCGGGGGGTTTCTCGAGGCGAGCGCGTTGTTCGCCCAGTCTGTCACCGAGGTCCACGGAATCGCTCTCAGCGACCCCGAGCGCTCACGGACGCTCGTCATGGGGCTCATCCTCGGCACGGCCGGGAGCGACCTAGTCGAGCAACTCGCGGGCGAGGTCGTCGGCGCGGGGCCCGGCCGCAGCGCATTCTGGGGCGAGATGGTGACAAGGAGCATGCCGAAGTCGGCCGTCGGCGGTGTCGCCAAGCGCCTGCGCAGCCACTTCCTCAAGCGGTTCGCGGCGCGTGAGGGGGCAAGCATCATCGGGCGGGCGATCCCCTTCGGCATCGGCGCAGTGATCGGCGGCGCAGGGAACAACCTCCTCGGTCGACGAGTCGTACAGAGCTCTCGCACGGCGTTCGGCTCGCCGCCGCCGCAATTCCCCCTCGTGCTCGAGGCCACATTCGCGTCGGTGCCAGAAGCCACGACTTCGTCTATTCCTCCCCAGGGACTGGCTGCTCCCGCGCCTCCACAGTAGGGCTGGGAGGGTCGGATGCGGCGGCTACTTTTCGAGGATGACCCGGCTCCGGCTTGCAGCGCTCAGCACAGAATCCGCTTACCGCGTGCCGTGGAGCTTCGAGCGCGGTGATGGCCACTACTCGCTGCGCAATCTCGGGCGGGAGAACCTCGTGGCGGTCACTTTCGCGCTCTACGGGCCCGGTCTCATGCCGGCGACGGCGCCTGCGACGATCGAGCCGGGCGACGCCCTCGAGATCGTGATCGCCGGCGACAACCTGGCCAGGGCGACGATCGGGTTGGTGCGCTGGTTTCGCCCCGATGGTGAGGAGTACCTCTGGCGGGTGAGCTTCTAGCCCAGCATCCATTCGAGCGTGGCGGCGTCCATACTGCCCGCCGCAACCCCCGAAAGGTGCGCGTCCAGCAGATCCCGGGGAAAGCGCACCGCGGCGCTCTCTGCGGCACGCGACGACCGCAACTCCGGGTCGGCGGCAAGTTCGCTCCCGCGACGCACGAAGGCCGCGGTCTTCGTCCCCAGCATCCGGCGAACGGTCGGCGCCGTCTCGAGTTTCAGCGACGCGAGGCGTTGACCGAGTGCGGTTGTCGAAACACCAGACCGCCACACGAAATCGGCGAGCTCCTTCTCACCGACGGCGACCCAGTCGCGGGCCGACAGCACGCCCTTCGGGAGCAGCAGTTCTGCCGCGAACGCGTTCGCGGCGCGCTCGACCGTCCTCGGGGCGGCGGTGGCCGCCGCCGAATCGACAGCCACATCGAGGTCTCCTCGCAGGATATGGCCGAGTTCATGCGCGATCGACCAGTTCCGGAAGAACCAGTTCGGAGTCGTTCCGACGAGGATCACGCGTCTGCCAGCCACCTGGATCGCGCAGTCTCCAGCGACGTCGTCTGCCTGGATGACGTGGATGCCGAAGGCACGCTCGACCGCGCCGGGGACGTCGACGATGAAATCCTGGCCGAGCACAGCGCGCGCCTCCGTTGCGTCCATCGGCGCGGCCGCCGGAATCTCACGCGGCACGGCGTACGCGGCCTCATACCCTCGGATGACGCGATCGAACACTACAGACTCGCGCCCGGCACCGGTATGCACGTAGCCGTGGCTGACGCGGTCATAGAGGTGGCGACCGGCAACCCGAATGGCGAGCGAGTCGACCGGCGTTGCAGACTGATGCGACGCGGCATCGAGCACGCGTTTGTGGACTGTCACCACGACATCATGTCCGCGCGGGACGACCACGACGAACTCTCTCGACAGGCGGTGGCAAACCCCGGCGATTTGACGCCTGTGGAGGAGGAGTCACTCGTCCGGCGCAGAGTCCTCGCCGTCATCGTCCTCAAGGCTGCCCGCTGTCGGCTCTCGACGGTCTGACGCATGCAGTCGCGCTTCGCGTTCCCAGAGCTCGGCCAGTTCGTCGACCGCTGCGTGGAAGCGCCGCGTCGCGACGCCGGGAGTGGTGTCACCGAAGTGCTTCTCAACCCAGAATCGAAGGTTCTGCTGCGCCTCTTCGCTGTGCTGCACCGCGGCGACCGCCGTCAGGACATCGCCCGCGCGATCGGCGTATAACCACTCCGCGTGCCCCAGGTAGCCGGATTCGTCGACGTCCGCGGCCGCGGAAACGGGACGCGTCACCAGCAGCGGCTTGCCCGTGGCGAGGCGGTCGTAGACCATGGCGGAGACGTCGGTGATCGCGACGTCCGCGGCCGCAAGCTGCCAGCCGAGCTGCGGGCCGTCGTCGAACACGTGGTGCGCGGACGGGTCTGCCACGTTCGCAGCCGCGATCGCGGCGATGATCGCCTCATTGGCATCTCGGTAATCGCGATCCAGCACGCCACTGCGGGGATGCGGGCGGTAGATGAGGCGGTGGCCCGGGCTTGCAACAATAGCTTTTGCCAGTGCGACCCCGTGCGTTGCGATCGATCCGTATGCGGCAGCCTCGCGATCGCCCTCCCAGGTCGGCGCGTAGAGGACGACGGTACGCCCATCCGGCTCGTACGGCAGCGGCCCAGCAAAGTGGTCGGCCTGCGGCCGACCGATGGAACGGGTCTTTGCGTCGAGGTCATAGCCCCAAAGTTTGCCGCTGAGGCGATCGCGGGCGGCTTCTCCCGCAACGAAACTGTAGTCGTAGGCCTTGAACTGGTTGGTCGTCATGTACATCTTGTCGCTCTCACCATGGTTGATGAAAACGTGCCACATCCGGCCGTAACGGAACATCTGGAAATTCTTGGCGTTCTGGTTGACGTAGAACACGATGCGAAGAGGCTGCTCGTTGACGAACTGTTCGAGCTCGGCGATGCTGCGCAGGTAAACGGTCGACACTGGCGCCTCATCCCACAGCGGCAGGGTCGCACTCGGCGAACGGGTGATAATTGCGACGGGATAGGTCTTCGCCAGTTCCGCGAGCGGCTCGTACCACTGGCGCAACTGGTACAGGTTTACTTTGGTGTCAGCGAAATAGACGGCGATCTGCACCGTGCCGGGCGCTGGCACGGGATGCGCGACTGACGCCTCGACCACTCGCCGCCGGTTGCGTCTCGTCCGCACGATGTTCTGCAACAGCTTGCGGGCAGTGCTGAACTCCTGCTTGAGCGGCACGGGTGTCCTTCCGGTACGAAATGGGCTTCGATAACGGTACAACGCCCCGATGAACGTTCAGGGTGGCTGATACTGTCAGTCAGGTGCGCCGCTTCACCTTCGCCAGAGGCAACCTGAACAAGGTCTTGGCACTCCCCTTGTACGTCCTTGGAGCCGCGGCGAGCGCGCTGGTCACCCGCAGGCAGCGGCTTTGGGCGTTCGGCTCGGGCAGCGGCGTCGGCGAAGGCTCCCTGGCGTTGCTCCAGCATGTGCGCGCGGTCGACCCGAAGATTCGTGTCGTGTGGCTGGCGCGAAACGCCCGGGACGTGGCGGATGCCCGTGCCCTGCGCATCCCGGTCGTCCTCAAGTCGAGCTGGCGCGGGTTCCGCCTGACGCTGCGGGCGCGCGTGATCGTCGTCACACACGGATTCGGCGACGCGAACCGGTACGGGACCCGGGGCGCCTTCGTGGTGCAGCTGTGGCACGGTATCCCGTTCAAGCACATCCAGCTCGACTCCGGCGCGACATTCTCGGTTCCGATCCTGTCTCGATTCGGGTTCGTGCGGAGCGCGTTGCGTGGCGCCTACGCGCGCACTTCCCGCGGCATCGGTCTCGTTGCGGCAGCCTCTCCCCTGTCTGCGGCGCGAATGCGCACGGCATTCGGCCTCCCGTCCGAGCGGGTTGCGATCACGGGGGATCCCCGCGATGACGTCGTCGTGACCGGCTCGACCTCCGCGGCAAAGGACCGGCTAGCCTCACTCATCGCGGATTCCCGGGCAATGACCTCGCGAATCATGCTCTACGCGCCCACCTGGCGCGACGGCGAACCCGATCCGGCAATCCCGACCGCTGCGGATTGGCGGGCCCTCGCTGTTTACCTCGAGCGGGTCGATGCACTGCTCATTATCCGATCCCACCCGCACGGCGTCGGCGACTACTCCCCCGGGCTCGCAGTATCCGACCGGATCAGGATGCTCGGCAGCGAGCTCGCAAACGACATCACGCCCCTGCTGCCCGGCATCGACGTGCTCATCACCGACTACTCGTCGATCGCGTTCGACTTTGCGTTGACGGGCAGGCCCATTCTCTACCTCGCACCCGATGTCGCCGAGTATTCGGCCACGAGGGGTGTCTACGAACCGTTCAGGGACTTCAGCGGCGGTGCTGCAGTGACATCGTGGAACGGGCTGCTCGGGTTGCTGGAGACGAGCGATCGCGACCCGGCTGCGGCGCGATCGCTGCTCGACCATTCAGAGTGGCTCGCACATCGCGTCCACGCCTTCCGCGACGGTGGAAATACGGCGCGGGTCTATGCGAGCATCCTGGCTCGGCTCGACTCCGACACGCAGTCGCCCCCCGGGCAGCCACTAGCGGTCCAGTCGCCCACCGCGGCGTCGCTCACTGTCGAATCGCTGACGATCACCGCAGACGCATCGCCGCTGCTCATCGCAGACGGCGGCCTCGGCGCAGATCACCCCGTCTCTGTCGCTCTGCAGGGCCAACGCCAGCACCTGGCCGGTGAGCTCATCGTCGACGGCGATCGCTGGCACGCGGTCGTGCCCCTCCTGGCCTCACGCTGGGGCGGCCCCGCGCTGCCCCCGCCGTCGGGGCGCTACCTGCTGAGGCTCGAGGATGCGGCGGGCCGGCGCCTCGATGTGCGCTCAACCGAGTTTCCGGTGCCCGCGGTGCTTCGCGAGAAGCAGTTCAGGGCGAGTGTGTCCTCGAGCATCGACGCGGTAGCCGTCGACTTCGCGGCCCCGCTCGCCACCGACGAAATCGGTGCGGCACACCAGAAAGCCCTCCTGGCGTCGTACCGGTCAGAGCGGGGCATCTGCGATGCCGTGTTCTTCGAGAGCTACTTCGGGCAGAACGCATCGTCGAACCCGCGCGGGATCGACCGCGCCCTCGCCGCTCTGCGGCCCGACGTCGCGCGGTACTGGAGCGTCGCGGATGCCTCGGTCGAGGTGCCGGACGGCGCTGTGGCCGTCATCGAAGGCAGCGCAGCGTGGTGGCAGGCCCGCGCATCGGCGCGCGTACTGGTCGTCAACGACTGGCTCCGCAAACGGTTCGCTGCACGGCCAGATCAGACCGTGCTGCAGACCTGGCACGGCACTCCGCTCAAGAGGATCGCTCTCGACCGGCCGGGCACCAGGCTGCTCGCCGCCGTCGCGACCCACCGCGAGAAGTCCCGGTGGGACATCATGCTCGCCCAGAACCAGTTCAGCGCAGACACCTTCCGTTCCGCGTACGCGTTCACGGGGCCAATCTGGCAGGAGGGGTATCCGAGGGACGACATCCTTCTCACGGGAGATCCGGCGCAGATCCGCGCGAGACTCGGCATCACCCCCGGCACGCGCGTCGTGCTTTACGCGCCGACTTGGCGTGATGATCGGCCAGGCAAGGTCGACCACCTCGACGCTGCGAGCTTCGCCCAGCAGCTCGGCGAAGGCTACGTGACCCTCATCCGCGGCCACTCACGCACGATGCAGCCGGGCACCGACGTCGTCGCCGACCGCGTCATCGACGTCACGGGCTACCCCGACATCTCGGAGCTTTACCTTGTTGCGGACGCACTCATCACCGACTACTCGTCCGTGATGTTCGACTTCACCGTCACGGGCAAGCCGCTCTTCTTCTTCGTGCCGGATCTCGCCCACTACCGCGACGACGTGCGTGGCTTTTACTTCGACCTGCTTGCCGTGGCCCCTGGGCCCGTTCTCGACGACGCTTCAGAGCTGGTGCGCCAGCTGAGGGATGGCGACCCAGCCCAATACACGGACCAGTACGCCGCGTGGCGCGCGCGCTTCAATCCTCGGGATGACGGCCACGCCGGCGAACGAGTTGTGCGGCGCCTCATCGCCGAGGGCCTGCTCTAACTGACCTATGCCAGCACCGGCGCTAAGAATCGGTGCGCGAGGTGTCCATCGTGTCCCGCCCGCCTCGAAACAGCCCCCTGATGAAGCCGGCTCCCCAGCTGAGGTGCATCGATGGAAGCACGAGGATGAACAGCCACCTGTCACGCCACGACTTGCCGTTCTCGTACACCAGCCCAAGGTAGATCAGCAGCAGGATGTACGCGAGCAGTCCGGTGTGCACGATGAAGGCAAGGAGGCTCAGCTTGCCCCAGTGGATGGCGCCGGTCAGTTGGAGCGTGCCACCCACGATGCTGATGATGAAGGCGACGACAAGCAGGGGTGGCGCAAAGAACCTGAGCGGTGTCTGTCGTGGGTGCCTGCGCACCAGTTCGCCGCGCCACACGCCTGTCGTGAAGAACTGCCGTGTCAGCTTGCGCCAGTTCTCGCGCGGCCAGTATGTGACCTTCAGTTCAGGGTCGAACCACACGGTGTGGCCGGCCTGCCGGATGCGGAGGTTCAGTTCCCAGTCTTCCCCGCGGCGAAGCGACTCGTCGTACCCGCCGACCTCGCGCAGCACCTCGCGCTGGAACACTCCGAGATATGCAGACTCTGCCGGGCCATCGTTGCCACCACTGTGGTAGCTCGCCCCGCCGAGGCCGAACTTGCTGTTGTACGCGCGGGCGACTGCGGTCTGGAACGGAGTCTTGCCGTTTGCGACCATGATGCCGCCGACGTTCGCCGCGCCCGTGCGACCGAGGGTCTGCACCGCGCGGGTCGTGTAGCCGGGTGAGAGCTCGGAGTGGGCGTCGACTCGAACGATGATCGGATGACCCGTCGATGCGATTGCGAGGTTGAGGCCGGCCGGGATGTCGGTGTTGGCGTTGTGAACGAAACTGATCCGGGGATCCTCACCGGCAAGTCGCTCGACGATCTCCGTCGTGCCATCTGACGAGGGGCCAAGAGCGAGCACGAGATCCTGCTCGCCCGCGTAATCCTGACTCAGGATGGTGCGGATCGAGCCTTCGATGTACTCACGCTCATTGAGAACCGGCATGACATATGACACGCCTGGCGCGGTGTCGTCCTCGGTGGCCATCGGTTCCAATGCGTAGTTCTGCGGGTCGGTCGAGCCTACCAGCCGATGCGAAAACGGCGAGGTTCCCGGGTGTTCCGGGAGCCCCGCCGCTTCGGTGGTGCCAGGTGCGGTTGTAGCGCTGCCGCTACGGCTTGTACGTTCCGAGCGTCACGGTCGTCTTCACTGTTCGACCATCGCGCACGTAGCTGATCGACGCCTTGCTTCCGCCCTTTAGAGCGCGAACCTGCGCGGTGAGGTCGACACTGCCGGTGATCGGAATGTTGTTGAAGTTGGTCACGATGTCGCCTGCGTGCATCCCGGCATTGGCTGCCGCTCCGCCCGCGGTAACGGACTGGATGGATGCGCCGACCGTCTTCGACGTCGTCGCGCTTCCATCACTCGTCACGTCGCCGACGGTCGCCCCGAGCAGACCGTGCGTCGCGCTGCCGTGCTGCATGATCTCGTCAGCGATCCGCAGCGCGACGTTGGACGGGATCGCGAAACCGACGCCGATGCTGCCCGACTGGCCGCCCGAGGTCGACGATGAGTCGCTCGCGCTGGCGATTGCACAGTTGACGCCGATGACCTTGCCATCGCTGTCGAGAAGCGCACCGCCCGAGTTGCCGGGGTTGATGGCCGCGTCAGTCTGGATGACCGAGAGCGAGATCGTCGACGAAGCGGTATTACTGCTGCCGCCGCTGCCGCTTCCGCCGCTGCCATCACCGAAGTTCCAGAAGTTGAATGGGCTGTCGCCGCCGCTGCCGCCGTCGCTGCCGTCGCCGCCGCCCGAGCTCTTCGGCACGGCAGAGGATGCGACGGTGATGCTGCGGTTGAGTGCGCTGACGATGCCGTTCGTGACCGTCCCGGCGAGGCCGAGCGGTGCGCCGATCGCGATCGCAGTGTCGCCCACGTTGAGCTTCGAGGAGTCGGCGAACTGTGCGGGTTGGAGGCCACTCACGTTCTGCAGTTTGATAACGGCGAGGTCATCCGTCGGGTCTGTTCCGACGACCTTCGCTGAGAGGAGTCGGCCATCGTTGGTCTCGACCTGGATCTTCGCCGTGCCGGTCTCACCGTCGAGGGTGACGACGTGCGTGTTGGTGAGAACGTAGCCATCAGCGGTCAGGATGATTCCCGAGCCGGTGCCCGCGGCATCCGTTCCATTCACGTTGATGGTGACGACCGAGGGCGAAGCCTTGACGGCAACCGCGGTGATCGTGGTGGCGTTCTTCGAGTCGTTGACCGTGATGCTCGCTGGGCTGCTGCCTGAAGTACTGCCGGTCGAACTGGAGTTGTTGGCCGAGTATGCCCAGACGCCGATGCCGGCGCCGGAGACACCTCCCACGATCGCCGCAATGGCGGCGGCAGCAACTACGACACCGGTGTTGGTGCGCTTCTTGGCCGGCGGGGTGGCAGGCGACTGGTTGTCGTCATTGGGCGGGGGCGTCACCGAGCTGTAGTAGGTGGGCGCGGGCGTGGGCTCTGTTGGTGCGTCGGTCATGGGAGAGCTCCTTTCAGCAGGGCCAAGCATCGTGCCCAAACCTGAACATTCTATTTGTCCGCGCTGTACGCATCCTGTTGGGTTTTGATGCCGGGGAGTTCGCGGCCCATGCGGCTGTCGACGGGCAGTGCAGATCAGATAAAGCGAATCACCGCGGAGCTGGGCCCGTTGAACCTCGCACGATCAACTCGGGCTCGATGAGCTCGGAGACCCCGCTCGCGTCTCCCGTGATCTCGGCCAGGAGCCGCTCGAGCGCCACCCTCCCCTGCCGCTCGAAGTCGCGTCGAATCGTCGTCAGCGACGGCCTGAAATACTGTGCCTCCGGGATGTCGTCGAACCCGACAACACTCATCTCCTCCGGCACACGGACGCCGCGATCCGCGAGCGCCGCGAGTACGCCGAGCGCCATCTGGTCGTTGCCGACAACAACGGCCGATACTCCCTGGTCGAGCGGAATCTGCATGCCGGCGGCGTACCCGGACTCGGATGTCCAGTTGCCTGGGATCGTTCCGAGCGAGATTCCGCCGCCTGCCTCGAGCCCCTCGGCGTATGCCGTGACGCGCTTGCGCGCCGAAACCCAGCCATCCGGTCCTGCGACGTTAAAGAACCGGCGATGACCGAGCGACAGCAGATAGTCGACGACGCCAACGACCGCCCTGTGGTTGGGGCTCACCGCCGAATCGGAGGACTCCGGCGACGCTTCGGATTCGATGTACACCGGAAGGGTGAACCCGACCCGGCCGATTAACTCCATGACCTGATCGGATGGCGCGATGACAAGCAGCCCGGCCAGATCGTGCTGGCCCGTGATCGACAGCGACTCCTCGATGCCCTGCTCGTCGCGCGGATCGAGGCTGACGATGTCGAGGAGGTAACCCGCCTCCTTGGCTCCGTCGCTTGCGCCTTTCGCCATCCTGTTCGGCCCCACCTCGAGGAATTCGTAGACGATGGCAGCGATTCGGTGCTTCGATGCGCTCGCGAGCGCGCGCGCGGTGAGGTTCGGACGATAGTCGAGCTCACGGATCGCCGACTCGATCCGTTCGCGGAGGTCGGCGCGGATGTTGGTCTCGCCTTTGACCACGCGGGAGACGGTCTGGTGCGAGACTCCGGCGCTCTCGGCAACGTCGTAGAGGGTCGGGAGTTTGACGGGACGGGGCGGGTTGCGCTCTGCCATGATGCTCCTTCTCGACTGGGCGAGGTGCGGCGGATGGCCACGGGTACCGACACCATACCGGCAGCCTCGAGCGCCACGCGCTACATTTGCGGCATGACGGTGAACGGCTCATGGGAGCGGGCGGCGCGCGGCGCGATGCTCCTCGGGAGCAACGGCCAGCTGCGCCCAACCATCTTCGCCGAGATGTCGGCGCTCGCTGCGAGCACCGGTGCGATCAACCTCGGGCAGGGATTCCCCGACGAGGACGGCCCGGCGGAAGTCCTCGAAGCCGCCCGCCAGGCGATCACCGACGGCATCAACCAGTACCCGCCCGGACGTGGCATGCCCGTGCTCCTCGACGCGATCGCCGAGCACCAGAAGCGCTTCTACGGCCTCGACTACAACCCGGGCACGGAGATCATCGTCACGGCCGGAGCGACCGAGGCGCTCACGGCCACCATCCTCGCTCTCACCGATGAGGGTGACGAGGTGGTCACGTTCGAGCCCTTCTACGACTCCTATGCCGCAATCATCGGACTCTCGAAGGCAACGCATGTCACGGTGCCGCTGCGGGCACCGGACTTCCTGCCCGATCTCGACGAATTGCGCGCGGCCGTCACCGACCGCACGAGGCTGATCATCGTCAACGATCCGCACAATCCGACCGGCACCGTGCTCGAGCGGGAGACGCTGGAGCTCATCGTCGAACTCGCCCACGAGCACGACGCGATCATCGTGACGGACGAGGTGTACGAGCACCTGACCTTCGGTTTGCCGCACATTCCAATCGCGACCCTGCCTGGAGCGCGCGAGCGCACCGTTTCGATCTCAAGCGGCGGCAAGACGTTCTCGGTGACGGGGTGGAAGATCGGCTGGGTCATGACGACCGCAGACCTTGCGGGCGCGATCCTCGCGGTGAAGCAGTTTCTCACCTACGTCAACGGCGCGCCGTTCCAGCCAGCCATCGCGGTCGGGCTCCGACTGCCGGAATCGTATTTCCTGCACGCCGCCGGAGTGCTGCAGGGCAAACGCGACCTCCTGGCTGCCGGCCTGTCGCGCGCGGGCTTCACCGTCTCCCATCCGCGAGGCGGCTACTTCGTGATCGCCGACGCCGCACCGCTCGGATTCTCCAACGCCGCGGAGTTGTGCAGGAAGCTTCCGGCCCTCGCAGGCGTCGTAGGCGTCCCCATCACCGCCTTCGTGCGCGAGGAACGGGCATCCGGTTATTCAAGCCTCGTGCGTTTCGCGTACTGCAAGAAGATGGAGTTGCTGGAGCGGGCGAGCGCCCAGCTGACGAACCTGCAGCGCGGTTAGGCCGCCGCCTCGCCTCTAGCTCGGCGACAACACGGCTGAGGCCAGCGGCAACCTCATGCTGAACTGCGTGCCGACGCCCTCCTCGCTCTGGACATCCATCTCGCCGTGATGGGCGGTCACGATCGCCTTCGTTATGGTGAGTCCGAGCCCGACCCCCGGCACGGCGTTACGCGTGGCGGTGCTCGCCCGGAAGAACCGGGAGAAGAGCTGGTCGAGCTCGGACTCCGCGATGCCCATACCGGTGTCGCTGACGGTGATCACCGCATCCTTTTCGGTCTCGGAGAGTGTCACCGTCACCGTGCCGCCGCGCGGCGTGAACTTCAGCGCATTGGAGATCAGGTTGTCGCATGCCTGCCCGAGTCGCACCGGATCGCCGTGAGTCACGGGCGATCGCTCCGTCAGCTGCTCGACGAGGGTGATCCCGCCCGCCGCGGCGCCGGGCCGCGCCGATTCGACAGCGGCGCGCACAATCGACTCGAGTTCGACCTGCCGGGCGTCGAGCGGGAACTTACCTGACTCGACCTGCGCGGTGAATAACAGGTCGCCGACCAGCCTGAGCAGCCGATGCGCGTTTCGTTCGGCGACCCCGAGGTATTGCACCTGCTCGTCGGAGAGCGGATGCTCGTCGTCGTCCTTCATGAGCTCCAGGTACCCGAGAATCGAGCTGAGCGGCGTGCGCAGCTCATGCGAGATGAGCCCGACGAACTCATCCTTCAGGCGCGACACTTCGCGTTCCTGGGTCACATCTGCGGCGACGAAGAGGTACCCCGCTGTCGCTCCGGCCTCATCCATGCGCTTGGTCACAGAAAGCGAAACGGGGAACGTCGTCCCATCGTCGCGCGCGTACGTCCAGTCCCGACTCTCGGCATTGCCGAGGCGTGCGGATTCGACCAGGGCCGAGAATCCGGGGTTTAGCACGGTCTCACCCGGCGGGTAGTTCAGCTCGCGGGCGCGCGCATCCAGCTCCTCCTGCAGGTGGAAGTCGAAGATGTAGCGCTTACCCTCGGCCTGGCGCCACGTGAGGCCGAACATCTTGGTCGCACCGGGATTCCAGGCGTCGATGAGCCCCGTGATGTCCGTACCGATCACCGACTGCTCCGTGACGGCCGCCCAGACGCCGCGGAAGAGTCGATCTGCCGAGCGGTATTTGGCCTCGCTCTCTTCCAGCTGGCTCGCGTACTCGAAGGTCCGCTGCAGCATTGCCTCCTTCTCGTCGGCGAGCGAGTGGATAGACGACAGCTGGGCCCTGCTCTGGCGTGCGAGCTCATTGATGATGATGGACGCGAAGATGAAGATCAACGGCGAGAAGACCCCGCGAATCAGGTCGCCCGCGTTCGTGATCTCGGCGACGCCGAAGATGTACGGCATCATCAACGCGACAGCGGCGCCCGCCCCGGCCAGGGCGATGTAGCCACGCCCCTTTTCCGCTGCGACCCAGACGACCGGAAGGATGATCATGGCGCTGAAAATCGACGCCGTGCCTCCGGTGCCTGCGCGGAACGCCCCGATGCCGATGAAGTCGATCACCGGGATGAGGACCGCCCAGTTCGCATACCGCGTCTTCCAGGTCAGGATCGCTGACAGGGCCGTGGCGAGCGTCACAAGGACCACACCGATAATCGCCCAGACGTCGTTCAGGATGGCGATGTCCGGCACCGCCCAGACGATCACGAGCGAGATCACGAGCGCGATCGGGGTCGGCAACTGCTTCAACGCGGGAGACGGGTGATCGACGGTCAGGATGCCGCGAATGCGGTCAAAGATGGATCTCATGACGGTGCTCCGCCGAGGACCCCGATCAGGCTTGCCGTCAGCTCCCGTGGGCTGAACGGCTTCTCGAAGTAGGCCGCGGCACCGGCCTCGAGCCCGGTAGCCATGGATACCTCGCCGACGGCTGCCGACAGCAGCAGGATACGGACCGCGTCGAGCGCCGGGTCTTCGCGCACGGCACGGCAGACCTCGACACCGGTCAGCCCTGGCATTGTCACGTCGAGGATCGCGAGGTCTGGCGCGAATTCGCGCACGGCGGCCAGCGCCGCGTCGCCGTCGCCCACCTCTGCGACAATCTCGAATCCAGCCCGCGTCGCGGAGATCCGTACGAGAGCCCTGATGTCGACGTCGTCATCTGCTATCACTACCCGGGCGGTCATCCGGCGCTCCACCTCGGCACGCTGGTTTCGAGGACTGCGAGCAGTTGCGCCCTCGTGAATGGCTTCGGAAGGCTCGCGGTTCCCTCCGGATAGCGGCGTTCGTCAAGCACCGAGGTCACGGCGATCGCGCAGTCTGGAACATCCGCGCGGAGCCTGTCGACGAGGGCCCAGCCGTCCATCCCGGGCAGCACCAGGTCGATGACGGCGAGTTCCGGCGTCCACTCCTGGTACGCGGCGATTGCTGCCTCTGCGGTCGTTTCGGTTGCGACCTGGCAGCCCGCCTTCTCGAAGTACGCGCGCAGGAGATCGCTCTGGTCCTCGCTGTCTTCGACGACGAGAACGCGAATGGGATTGCTGGCGGCACCGCTCATACGAAGAACACCTGCCTGATCACGACGAGCACGGCGACAAACACGAGAGCGAAAACGGTCTTCGGAAGCAGCCTGTATTCGCCACGACGGTCGTCATTGAGCTCGCGCTCGAGGTATTCGTCGCTCGGATGCCTCGGGTCGAGCGGCACATCCATGTCCCTGGCGCGCGTCATGCCACGACCCTTCCGGTCTTCTCAGTCTTGTCCCACTTCGCCTCGGCGTGACGAATCTCCTTGATGTACGAATCGAACGTCACAGCGCACAGCAGCGAGCCGTATCCGACCAGGTAGACGAGGAGCGGCGACAGGAACCCGCCGATCCACGTGCTCTCGACCCGACGGGCGATCCAGGCACCGACCATCGAGAACGGGATCCAGATGTAGATGGACAGGGTGAGGATGAACAGGCTCGCGTCGTTCAGCGTGAGCCCGAAGATGCCCGGGATGTCGACCTCCGTCAGCTTCGGGAAGAACGCCGTGAGCATGACCACTATCGAGATGATGCCGGGGAACGTGATGACCTCGCGCCATGCCCGACGCGAGATGCCGCTGTCGAGCTGCGCCGCCAGGGCCAGCGTAAACACGAAGGTCGCCGCCGCTCCGATCCACAGCGCGCGAAAGACGATGACGGCGAGTTGGCTGTGGATGAGCAGGAGACCAACGAGGCCGACCGACGATGTCACCATTGCAACAGGCAGTAGCCACAGGCTGAACCACACGATGCCGAACGCTGCGCTGCCGAGATTGTGCACCTTGGATGGCCGAAACCAGATCTTCTTGTACCGAGCGGTCACCGAGACGTTGCCCCGGGCCCACCGCAGGCGCTGCTTCCAGAGCGCGTCGATCGTCCCCGGCTCCTCTGAGAGCACGATCGCGAGCGGCTCGAACACGACCTCACGGCCGCGAAGCTGGGTCTCGAACGTCGTGATGGTGTCTTCGGCGAGCGATGACGTGTCGATCTCTCCGCCGAGCGCCATCAGGTTCTCGCGCGTGTGCAACTGGGCGCCACCCGCGAGACAGGCCTGGGCGCCGAGCACGTTCTGCGCGCGCCTCGCCGCCGGCTGAGAGAGGACGTACTCGAAGCCGATGAAGCGAGTGAGGTAGTTCTTGTCTGCGCTCCCCTCTCGGATATACGCCGAAACAGCTCCAACCTTGGGGTCGGCGAGATGCCGTGTCATCTTGCGCAGCGAATCCTTGGTGTAAATCACGTCGGCGTCCATGACGAGGAGCGCCTCCATCCAGTCATCCAGGAGGATCTGGCGGATGCCGTGGTTCAGCGTGTGGGCTTTGCCCTCGCCTCCCTTGTCGCGGCGGAGGTGAAACACGGAGCCGGGGTATTGCAGCGCCTTGGCACCGACGACCTCTGGCGTGTTGTCTGTGCTGGCGTCATCCACGACGTACACCCGCAAGCGATCGAGCGGGTAGTCGAGGCCCATCAGGCGTTCGATCGACTCGGCGAGTACCGCCGCCTCGTTCCAGGCTGGCACGACAATCGCGACACGAGGCAGGCATGGGCCGGCCTTTTTGTAGTGGTTCTTGACCGAGTGGAACGGAATTGCGACGAACGAGATCGCCCCGGCCAGCACAGGCACTGCACCCGTCGCAACGAGGATCACAAAGATGACTTCGACAACGTCGTAGCCGAATGTGCCCCAGTTCACGATGGCACCCCTGCTTCGGCGAGAAGCGCAACGACGCGATCGTAGCGGCCGACGTCGGTCGCGACGTGGCTGTCGGTGGAGGCGACGAACGTCGCACCGGCACCGAGAGCGGCGCGGAGCGCACGTGGCCCCGGGCATCCCCACTTCTCGTTGACCTCGATCGCGGTACCGGTTGCCGCGGCAGCGTTCGCCCACACGCGGAGGTGCTCATCGGAAAGGTCGGCCTCGTCGAGCCCGACCTTCGGCAGTATCGAGAAACAGTGCGCCAGCTGGCCCGATTCGACCGACTCCATCGCCGCAACGAGCGCACCGACCAGCAGGTCGAGCGCATCGGATGTCGCGAGCCCGTCGTCGAGCTTCCGCCTCGTCAGTTCCGGCGTCCACGCGCCATCCGTCCCGGGGAACTGGTGGTCCGCGATGACGATCGCGTCGACGCCGTCGCCGATTCCGACGCCCGGAGGCAAGTCGAGTTCGCCGCGCGAGTTCAGGATCTTCGTTTCGACCCCGGTATAGACGGCAAGGCCATCGAGGGCCGGCTGGCGCCGCACCTCTGCGATGAATTCGGGCACCCATGGTGACGACTGGCGCACGTGATCGATGAGCCGAAGCTCGCTCAGGCCGGCAGCTGCGGCGGCAGTGATGTTCTCGGCGACACTGCTGACCGCGTCGTTCGACCAGCTCGAGTGCACGTGATAGTCACCGCGCAGAAGGCCCGACGCACGCACGTCACTCATCGGTGTGGGCCGCATGCTCTGAGACGAGGATCTCCGCCGGGTCGAGATAGATGTCCTCAAGGAAGCGCACGGTCGCGAGATCGCGAAAGTCGAGCCTGGCGGGGAGTTCACGACCGAGCGCCAGGTCGAGGGCGAGCGACGGAAGGTCTGCGCCGGCCGCGATCGTCAGCGGGAGCGCGCCGGGAAATCGCGGGTTGACCTCCAGCAGCGCGGGGACGCCGTTCACGTCGTACCGCAGCTGCACATTCGCGACGCCGGTGAGACCGATGGCTTTCGCGACTGCCGCTGCGGTCGTTTCGAGGCCGTCGTCGTGCAGCGTGCGACCAGCGATCGAGACGCCGGAGTCGACGCGGGCACGCGTGCGCGGCACCGCGACGACGACGTTGCCAGCGGCATCCGCCAGCACGTCGACCGAGAACTCATCGCCTGGCAGGTTCTCCTGGATCAGCTGCGAGTCGTCCGGCGCGTGAGCCTCGAGCTCCTCGCGGTCACGCACGAGGTGCACTCCGCGGGATCCCGCGCCGCGGCGCGGTTTCACGATCACCGGAAAGTCCCAGTCGGCCGCGATTCCTTCGGCGTCGAGAAGGCGGGTCGTCGGTACCCGCAGCAGTGGCGCGCAGCGCTCGGCCAACAGCCACTTGTCGAGCGTCACGTCGAGCGTGTCGATGGATGCCGCAGCGAGGACCGCTCCAGCAAGATCGGCGCGGCGCCGTGCCAGCGGCGGCAGCTCGACGTCGACGGTGGAGATCACGACGTCCAGGGCATCCTCTCGACACAGGGCAGCGATCGCGTCCACGAAGTCCGGTGCGAGCCCCGGCTGCAGCAGCCTGCGGCGATCCGCTGGCACGAGATAGAGGCCAGCCGCCCAGCCGTCCATGTCGCCGGCGAACAGGTCGACATCTGCACGCCTGGCAAGCGACCGGATGACTGCGACGCCCGCCGCTCCCCCGGCGCCCGTGACGAGCACCCGGGTCTTTGCGTCGCTCACGTGGCACTCCCCGTCGCCTCACGGTGGCTCACCGCGGGGCGCGTGCGGGACTGCACGGAGAGGTCGTCAGCGTCCTTGATGATCTCGAGCGGTTCGCACATCTCACTCGTGCTCGAAAAACGCGACCAGTATCGGGCCGTCGAGGTCACAAAGTCGGGTTCGAGGTACTTGCGGATGCCCGCCTGCGAATGGAAGGCCGCGAGGAGTTGCAGCTTCGTCTCGACATACCCGTCGATCGAAACGAATCTCGATGGCCTGAAATCGACGGTGGCCGACGGTGACTGGTAGCACGCGACGGTGTCGACGGATCGGGCGGCGACAATCGTCGCCTCGTGTACAGCACGGTGGTCCTGGTGCCGGTCGTGGATGCTGTGCGTGTAGACGATGCTCGGGTTCACCTGGCGAATGACGCGTTCGATGATCGCGATGGTTGGCCCGGTGTTGGTGATCTCCGTGTCGATGAGGTCTTCGAGGAAGAGCCTGGCTCCTAACAGGTCGGCCGATCGCAGCGACTCGTTCTGACGGTCATCCGGTGCTCCGCCACGGGCGCCCCGCGACATGGTCAGGATGACCACGGTGTCGCCCGCGTCGCGGTGTGCTGCGAGGATCCCGCCCACTCCCAGCTCGACGTCGTCTGGATGCGCGCCGATGGCGAGCACGTATTCCCGCGGGCGACCCGCCTCGCGGTTGGTGCGGCCGCTGGTCGCAAGCCGCTGGACGATCGCGATGAGTTCGGGAGAGGCGATCGGCTTCGTCAGGAACTCGTCCGCCTGGCTGCGAAGAGCCCCGACGGCGTAATCGACCGAGATGTGCGCCGTCATGACGACGACCGGGAGGTCCGGCTGGTCTGCCCTCAGTTGGGCGATCAGCTCGAGCCCCGTCATTCCCGGCATCTCGATGTCGGTCACGACGACGTCTGGCCTGAACTCGTCTACCGCTGTCCGTGCCTTCGTGGGGTCGGTGATGGCAAGCACAGTGCATCCGCCCCTGCGCTCAAGCACCGTGCTCGTGTAGAGCGCCACATCGGGATCGTCGTCAACGACCAAAACCCGAAATGAACAGTCAGCCATAGGTGTCCCCTCACCGTCTGGCTCAACCTTACGCACAGAACGGCGGGAGTAGACAGAGCGCTCCCACCCCGCATTCCGGTGTCACGCGCGGGGAATGACCTCGAAGCGGCGAAGGGCGAGAGCCGGGTTCAGGAGCCGCACCGACGCGATGCGATCGGGGCTTATCGTCGCGACGGCGACATCCACGACCTCACCGACGGTCGCGAGCTCCACCCCCATGGGATCGACGATCATGCTGTTGCCGACCCCGATGGGCGGCGAATGGTCGGCCGCCGCGAGGTAAATGGTGTTTTCGAGCGCCCTGGCGACCGCCAGCGTGCGCCAGTGGTGTTCCTTCAGGGGCCCGCGTACCCACTCCGACGGTACGAGCACCAGTGTGGCCCCCGCATCCACCAGTCGACGTGTCACCTCGGGAAAACGCAGGTCGTAACAGGTCTGGAGGCCCACGGTGAAGCCCTCGAAGCTGAACACCTGCGGCACCCCGATCTCGCCGGGGAGCACCCACGCCGACTCCTGCTCACCGAATGCGTCGTACAGGTGGAGCTTGCGGTATGTGGCAAGGATGTCTCCGGCAGGCGAGAGGGCGACAAGCGTGTTCGAGAAGCGGCTGGACTCACTCGTTTGCTCGACAAGCCCGACGACGATGTGGATGTCGAGGGCTGCGGCGAGCGCCCGGACTCCGGTGATGAACGGCCCGTCGATCGGCTGTGCGGCATCCACGAAACCCTGCCCGAGCTGTGCCTCGAAGTATGACGAGTATTCGGGGAAGACGACGAGTCTCGCGCCTCGAGCCACAGCGGCCTCGGCCAGCGAGCGCATCGTCTCGAGGTTGTCGCCCGCGTCGTTGATCGGTGCGAATTGCGCGACCGCGATCGCAACTCCGGCGTTCGCACTGCTCGCTTGCATGCGATCAGCCTATGGCGGGTATGCCACCCTTGTACGCATGGCCAGAATCGTCGTCGCTCCGGACTCCTTCAAAGGCTCAGCGGGGGCCAGCGACGCCGCTGCCGCTATTGCCCGGGGCTGGGCATCCGTGCGTTCGGGTGACGAGCTGGCACTGCTGCCCATGGCTGATGGCGGCGAGGGCACCGTCGAGGCGTTCGCGATGGCATTTCCGCACGCGACCAGGATGCCGCTCACCGTCACGGGGCCTGACAACCGCCCCGTGAATGCAGCGTGGCTGCTGCTGCCAGATGGCACCGGCGTCGTCGAGCTCGCAGGCGCAAGCGGGATCACCCTCCTCGACCCGCTGCTTCCCTTCGATGCGCACACGGTCGGGTTCGGCCAGCTCATCGCTGACGCGCTCGACCATGGGGTCACCCGGCTGCTGCTGGCCATCGGCGGCAGTTCGTCGACGGATGGCGGCACGGGAGCACTGACGGCTCTTGGAGCTCGATTTCTCGACGGCAGCGGGGCACCCATCGCGCCAGGCAACCGCGGGCTTGCCTCGCTCGCCACGGTCGATCGATCGGCGCTGCGTGACCTGCCGGTCGGCGGCGCGACGGTGCTGTCTGACGTCACGAATCCGCTGCTTGGCCCGCTCGGTGCTGCCGCTGTCTTCGGCCCACAGAAGGGCGCATCCCAGGAGGATGTCGCAGACCTCGACCAAGGACTCGGCAGGCTTTCGCTGATCGCCGGCGGCACTCCGGCCGCGCCGGGGGCCGGAGCCGCAGGGGGTGCGGGCTACGGCCTCCTGCTCTGGGGCGCGGCACTGTCGCCAGGTGCCGCCGCGGTCGGCGACGCCCTCGCGATGCCGTCGGCAGTCGCATCCGCCGACCTCGTGATCACGGGCGAGGGTCGATTCGACACCCAGTCGGCCGCCGGCAAAGTTCCGAGCTACCTTCTCGCTCTCGGTAAGGCTTCCGCGATACCGGTAGCCCTCGTCGCCGGCCTCGTGGACGCACCAACGGACGCGTTCTCTGACGCCGTGTCGCTGACCGATCTCGCGGGCAGCTCTGCCGCCTCGCGCGATGACGCCGAACGTTGGCTGGTTGAGGCGGGCGCGCGGCTCGCGCGAGGATATACGGAGCGCACCGGTCCTGCGAGCTCCACTTAGCGCTCGGCTTTGACCCTCTCCACCACGGCGAGCACGTCGGCATAGAGCGGGTGCGACTCCTCGAGCCCCGTCACCTGGCGCACAAATGCATCCGCGTCGATCGACGTCAGTAGCTGGTCGAGTTCGACGCTCTGCGGGTCATCCGGCACCGCGAACTGGAGTGCAGCGCCCATTGTGCGAACCAGCGCATCCGCCGAGAGCCCGCGCTCGGCGAGCTCGGCCGCCGGCCCGACGAAGCGTTCGTTGCGCGAGAGTTTGCGCAGCGGCTGGCGTCCGACCCGTTCGACCGTGTCTGTCAGCTCCTCGTTCGCGAAGCGCAGGATGTTCGTGTCGATGTATTCCTGGTGTTCCGCGGGGTCGAACTCGTGCTTAGCCACCAGCAGTTCCTTGGTTTCAGCGAGCACCGCTCTGACCTCCGCGAGGACGGCAGGCATCGCGATGGCATCCGAGATGGATGACGCCCCGGCCAAAAACCCGTGGTACGCCGTGGTCGCGTGACCGGTGTTGACCGTGAAGAGTTTGCGCTCGATGTACGGCGCGAGATCCTCGACGAAGTGCGCCTCCGGGATGACGGGAACGTGCTCGCCGAAGGGCGGCCGTTCCACCGCCCACTCGAAGAATGTCTCGACGGTGACATCGAGTCCTGCATCCTCCGGCTGTCCGGGGACGATCCGATCGACCGCCGTGTTCGCAAACACGGCGCGCTCGAGCAGCGAGTCGTCGGCCAGCGCAGCCACGACCTCCGCCTTCAGCAGATCCGTCGCATTGATCGCGTTCTCGCAGGCCATGACGGCGAGGGGCGCGAGGGACTGCTCCCGCTCGGCGAGAGCCGCTGCTATGACCGGTGCGACGAAGCGCAGGATGTTGGGGCCGACCGCGGTCGTGACGATATCCGCTGTGGCGATCTCGGCGATCGTCGCCGCTTCGTTCGTCCGGCTGTTCAGCGCACGATAGTTATCGACTGTGCTGGTCGACGCGCCCGCACCTACCTCCCGTACGAGATAGCTGCTGCTGGCTGCGAGCGCGTCGATCAGGTCTGCGTTGACGTCGGCGAAAACCACTTCGTATCCGGCATTGTGCAGGATGAGACCGACGAATCCCCTGCCGATATTTCCCGCACCGAAGTGCACTGCCTTCATGGTCGTGGCGCCTCCATCACGCATTGACATCCCCGAGGAGCGCGAAGACGTCCTCCGGGGTTTCAGCGACGAGGAGCCGATCCACTTGCTCCTCGTCGCTGAAGATCAGGGCGATGCTCGAGAGCACGTCCATGTGTCCGCCATCTTTTCCGGCGATGCCGACGACGAAGCGAACGGGGTTGCCGTTCCAGTCGATCGGGTCGTCGTAGCGCACGAACGAGAGCGCGGAGTCAAGCACCGTGTCCTTGCCCTCGTTCGTGCCATGCGGAATAGCCAGGAAGTTGCCCATATAGGTCGACACCAGGTTTTCGCGATCGTGCATGTAGTTCGGGTATTCGGCGGTGACCGCTCCCGTTCCAACGAGGATCCGACCGGCTTCATCGATGGCATCATCGACAGAGCGCGCCGATCCGTGCAGGTCGATCTGCGAGAGTTCCAACACGCTCATTGGCTCTACCTGGTTCCTTTTCTGGGCGGGGGCCCGTGGCTACTGTGGATTGCGTTTCAACTGGCCGGCGTTACCTGATGATCTGCGAGGCTTCGACATCGGCGACAACCTCGTCGTATCTCGGGCTCGACATGAAGTTGTCGACCGAGACGTGCAGCGCACTTGGGGCCTTTTCGCGGGCCCGATCGGTCAGCTGCGACTGGGTTATGACCAGGTCGATATCGTCCGTGAGGTTAGCGATCGCTTTGTTCTCGACCGTAACACCGGTGATGCCTGCCTTCTTCAGTTTGTTGCGTACGACCGTGGCTCCCATGGCGCTCGAGCCCATGCCTGCGTCGCAGGCGAAGACGATCGAGGTGATCGGTCCCTTGACGGTGACCGTGCTTCCGCCCGAGACATCCGCATCGGCCTGGGGGCTGTGCGCACCCGCTGTGCCGAGCAGGTCGCCGACGCGGCTGTCACGGCCCTTGTTCGCCGCGTTCTGGGCGACTGCGGCGCCGAACACATCTTCGCCCGCCTCCGCTTCGAGAGCCAGATCGCGCTTGCGGCTGGCCCGAAGGATGACCGCGGTGATTACGAAGGACACCGCAGCAGACAGAACAACCGAGAGGATGACGCCGAGGTAGCTGCCTTTCGACGTGGATATCATCACCGCGATTATCGAGCCAGGAGAAGCCGGAGCCACGAGGCCCGACTGGAACGCGACGTTGGTGGCAACACCGGTCGCGCCACCGCCGATGACCGCGAGAACCAGGATCGGCTTCGACAGCACGAAGGGGAAGTACACCTCGTGGATGCCGCCAAGGAACTGGATGATGAACGCTCCTGGGGCGGTCGCACGTGCGATTCCAACACCGAAGAAGGTGAACGCGAGCAGCAGGCCCGCACCGGGGCCGGGGTTCGCCTCGAGCAGGAACAGGATCGACTTGCCAGACTCCTTCACCTGCTGCGCGCCAAGCTGGTCGAGCACGCCGTGGTTGATCGCATTGTTCAGGAAGACGACCTTCGCCGGCTCGATGAAGATGCTCGCGAGCGGGAGCAGGTGCGCATTGACGAGCGCCTTGACTCCAGCTCCCAGCACGTCGCTGATCCAGGAGAAGAACGGCGACAGCCAGAAGAACCCCGCGAGCGCGAGGCCGAAGCCGAGGAAGCCCGCTGAGAAGTTATTGACCAGCATCTCGAACCCGGCCCGGATCTTGCCCTCCCAGAGACGGTCGAGCTGCTTCATGATGTACGCGCCGAGAGGCCCGCAGATCATGGCGCCGAGGATCATCGTGGTGCCGAGGGAACCGACGATGACACCGGTCGCGAAGACCGTGCCGACGACGGCGCCGCGGAGCCCGTAGACCATGCGGCCACCCTGGGCTGCAATGAGCAAGGGAATCAGGTAGGTGATCATCGGGCCGACGAGGCCGACGTTGGCTACCCCGTTGGTTGTGCCGAAGCCACCGAGGACGCCGTTCGGAGTCCATCCAGTCGGGATGAACAGGGCGGTGATGAGGCCCCACGCGATGAACGCGGGGATATTGGGCATGACCATTCCGCTGAGGAACGTGCCAAACCGCTGCACGCGCACGCGGGCCGTGCTCGGCGGTGCGACAGACGTCGTTGTCATTTCGTTTACTCCGATTCTGTGGGTTGGGTGGTGCCGGGGGTTGCCGCCGCCAGCACCGCTGCGCGGGCTTCGACGGCGCTATTTGCCGAGAGTGCTAGTTCGGCGAATCCTGTTGCCTGTTCTTTCGTGAAGCGGCTGAGCTCCGCGCGGACATCGGCGAGCGCGGCGGGAGACATCGACAGCGTCGTGGCTCCGAGGCCGACGAGAACGACCGCGAGCATGGGGTCGGCCGCTGCCTCGCCGCAGATCCCGACGGGCTTACCGAGCGCGGCTCCCGCCTTGCCGACCTCGCCAACGAGCCGGAGAACCGCAGGATGCCACGGGTCCTGGAACGACGCGACGGAGCCGAGCAGGCGGTCAGCGGCCAGTGTGTACTGCGTGAGGTCGTTGGTGCCGATCGACGCGAAGTCGGCATCGGCGAGAATGCGGTCGGCCAGGAGAGCGGACGCGGGGACCTCGACCATGACGCCAGCGGTCTTCAGCCCGATCTCCTTCGCCAGCGACACGAAGTAGCGGGTCTCTTCGACCGTCGACACCATCGGGGCCATGACCCAGACATCCGCCTCGCTGGCGTTCGCGGCGTTGGCGATCGCCGTGAGCTGGTCGCGCATGATCGGCTCGTGCGCGCGGAGGGCGCGGAGCCCGCGGAGCCCGAGTGCCGGATTCTCCTCCGGCTCATCGTTCAGGAAGCTGAGCGGCTTGTCCGCGCCGGCATCCAGCGCCCGGACGACGACCTTCTTGCCGGGGAACGCAGCGAACAGCGCTTCGTATTTGGCCTGCTGCTCCTCGACGGTCGGCGCATTGCTCGAATCGAGGAACAGGAACTCCGTGCGGAACAGCCCGACGCCCTCTGCACCCTTCTCGACTGCCTCCGCGAGTTTGTCGACAGCGCCGAGGTTTGCCAGCAGCGGGATCGCCGTGCCATCCGCCAACCGCCCGGGGCCGACCGGCACGTCGGGAGCTGCGGCGCGAGCTGCGAGGGTCTCCTCGGCCGCGCTTCGCTCTGCGTCCGTCGGATCGACCGTAACGACCCCCGATGATGCGTCGACGATGACCGTTTCGTCGTCCTCCAGGGAAAGGGCACCGGCCGTTCCGACGACGGCAACGATCGACTTCTCCCGCGCGAGGATCGCGGTGTGTGAGGTCGGTCCGCCGTCGCTCGTGATCAGCGCGAGCACCTTGTCGAGATTGAGAAGCGCCGTGTCAGCCGGCGCGAGATCGCGGGCGACCAGGACGAAGGGATGATCCGGGTCCGGCACGCCGGGAGCCGCGACGCCCTGAAGGTGCGCGACCGCGCGCTGCGAGACGTCGTCGAGGTCCGTAGCCCGCTCCCCCATGTATCCGCCCATGCTCACGAGCAGGTCGCGGAATTGCACGAATGCCTCGAAAACCGCGCGTTCCGCGGTACGGCCTCCGTCGATGCGGGCGTTGACATCGTCTTTCAGCGTCGGGTCCTCCGCCATGAAGGCCTGCGCATCGAGGACATCCTTTGCCGAGCCGCCCGCCTTTTCGCCCCGGAGGCGGATGTCGGCTGCCGTCGCGGCGAGAGCGCCGGCCGCGCGCACCTTCTCTTCGTCAGCACCCAGGCCGCTTGCGGCATCCGATGGCTCTGGGAGCGGGTCTGGCATGCGCAGGACCCGGCCGACCGCGAGGCCGCGACCGATCCCCACTCCCGTCAGGGAGCGCGTTTCGAGGGCGTGTGATGCAGTCACGCGTCGAAGTCCGTATTCAGGAGTTCGGCGAGCGAGTCGAGCACGGAGTCGGCGTTGTCGCCCTCCGCCTTGAGGGTGATCTGGTCGCCGTGATTGATTCCGAGCGAAATGACGCCGAGGATGCTCGCGGCGTTCAGGGTCTTCTCGCCCTTGGTGAGTTCGACCGGGATACCGGACGCGGTTACGGCCTGCACGAACAGCGAGGCTGGGCGAGCGTGCAGCCCATGAGCGGATGCGATGGTTACGGTGCGTTCAGGCATGTGTGGATCCTTCTGGAGTTGCGTCCAACAGGCCGATGGCGAGTTCGAGCGCCTCGAGCGCGCCCGTCGGTCCAAAGGCTGTCGATGGGAGGAGCGCAGCGGGAACGGAGTGTTCCGCAGCCGCCGCCTTCAGCTCGGCGAAACTGGATGCGAGGTGCGGCCCGACCAGGAGTACGCGAGCGTCTGAGAGGCGAGAGCCGAGATCGAGGTTGCTCGCGGCACGTGCCGTGAGGTCGAGCCCGCGCTCTGCGACGATGGTGCGCATGCGACTCGCAAGAAAAGTGCTCGAGGCACCAGCACCGCATACGACGAGAATCATGTCCATCGGGGTCGCCTCCTTGCGTACCGAATGCCGTGCTGTCGGCGCCGGGGGTGGCACCGCGAGCGCCTTCGATTCACATCGAACGCTCAGGTCAATGATTGAGCGGAGGGCCGTACGGCATCCAATAGACGTGTTTCCGCTGGTGCGGAAAAAACTGTGCGACCGACCCACGACGAGCGGAACGCGGTTACAGTGACGGTGCGATGACCGATAAGTATGAGCGCCTGCTCGATCACCTGGTGCAGTCAGATGGCTGGGTCACAGCGGCGGAGCTGGCCGACCAGCTCGGCGTGACGACGCGCAGTGTGCGCAGCTACGTCACCGCTGCCAAGGCGGCCGCGCATCCACTCACGATCATCACGGCGTCGACCAGCGGCTACCGTCTCAATCGCGAGGCGTACGCGACGTTCGTCTCTGGCGCACGGGCGAAAGACAGTGACTTCGACACCCCGCGCGACCGGGTCCATCACCTCGTCCGTCGACTCACGGAGGCGCCACAGGGCCTCGATATCCACGCCCTGGCGGACAGCCTGTTCGTGAGTGAGTCGACCATCGAGAACGACCTGCGCAAGGTCAAGGCGCTCGGTGAGGATGCCGGGGTCTCGCTCGCGAGGCACGGAAGCGTCGTGACCCTGACCGGCGCAGAAAGCGACCACAGGCGACTGCTCAGCAAGCTGTTCCACAGCGAGAGCGCGCAGGGGTTCCTCGAACTCGAGAATGTGCAACGGGAATTCGCCTCCGACGACCTCGGAGCATTCAAGACCGACCTGATCGCCATGCTCGACTCTCAGGGCTACTTCGTCAACGAGTACGGCGTCAACAGCGTGCTGCTGCACGTGGCGATCGCCGTCGACCGCGTGATCCGCGACCAGCGTCTGCCCGGGGCCGGCGCCCACCCCCGCGACCCCGAGCGCGAACCGGTGACCTTCGGGCTCGCGACGCTCATCAGCACGCACTTCGACGTGATTCTCGGCGACGCAGACCTCGAGTACCTCGCTAAGCTCCTGACCACCCGGGTCATCACGCCCGGCCAGGGCGCTCCCGTCGAGGAGGTGGTCGAGCACTATGTCGACCCGGATAACCTCGCGCTGGTGCGCACCGTTGTCGCGCAGGTGAGCGAGGAATACCTCGTCGAGCTCAACGACGAGGCGTTCATGGTGCGTCTCGCGCTGCATCTCGGGAACCTCGTGGCGAGGGCGCAGGACAACTCGTATTCGCGGAACCCGTTGGTGCGATCGATCAAGACCTCGTACCCGATGATCTACGACGTCGCCGTCTTCATGGCGTCGCAGATCCAGCGCGCGAAGTCGATCACGATGAACGACGACGAGATCTCTTACATCGCACTCCACCTCGGATCATTCCTCGAACGCCAGTCGCGCCGTGAGGAGCGCCTCACGGTCGCGATCGTGTGCCCTGGCTACTACGACATGCACACGATCCTCCGCGAGCGCATCGAGAGCGCCCTCGGGTCAGAGCTCTCGGTAGAGATCGTTGTGACAAGGACGGATGTCGACTGGCTCGACTTCTCGACGGACCTCGTGCTCACCACAATCACGGGCAAAGGGTCGGGCGACAACGTCGTCGTCATCCAGCCGTTCCTGACCGACGGCGACATCGACAACATCCGTCGTGCGATCACTCGCGTTCGCCGTCATCGCAAGCGCGCCCAGATCAAGGATGACCTGCTCCTGTACTTCTCGGACGGCCTGTTCCTGCGCAACATGACGGCTGACTCCGAGGTCGAGATGATTCGGCTGCTCGGCGGTCTCATGGTCGAGCGCGGAATCATCGACGAGTCGTACGTGGATGGCGCGGTCGAGCGGGAGCTCATGTCGTCGACGGCCTTCACCGACACGATCGCCGTGCCGCACGCGATGGTCATGAGCGCATCGAAGACGTCGATCGCGATTGCGGTCAACGAGACTCCCATGAAGTGGGGAGACAATCGCGTGAACGTGATCGCGCTGATCGCTTTCTCCTCAAGCGGCCGAAGCTCGTTCCAGGAGGTCTTCGACCAGTTCGTCGAGGTTTTTGCTGATCGTGGCGATGTTCTCGAACTGATCAAACGCTCGATCGACTTTGCGAGCTTCATCGAAGAGCTCGTTCACGTCATCGATAAGTGAACGTGCCCGTGCCACCAACGCGGGCGTGCAGCCTCGCCCGCTAACATCGTGAAGATGTCCCAAACGACCGCCACCGCCGCCCCCGATACCGTCGACCTGGTTGCTTTCGACCTCGACGACACGCTCGCGCCCTCCAAGTCGAGTCTCGACCCGAGGATGGCGCAGCTCATCGGCGAACTCCTCGCGATCGTGCCTGTGTGTGTCATTTCGGGCGGCCAGTTCGGCCAGTTCCAGTCGCAGCTGATCGCCGGTTTACCCGAGAGCGCGGAGGCACTCTTCCCCCGACTTCACCTTCTGCCGACCTGTGGAACCCAGTACTACCGGTACGACGACGGCTGGAAGCAGCAATACGCGGAAAACCTGACGGAAGAGCAGAAGCACGCCGCGCTTTCGGCTCTCGAGAAGAGCGCAAAGACGCTCGGGCTCTGGGAGACGAAGACCTGGGGTCCGATCCTCGAGGATCGCGGCTCGCAGATCACCTTCTCGGCCCTCGGACAGGATGCCCCGGTCGACGCCAAGAAGGCCTGGGACCCCACCGGCGCCAAGAAGGAATCCCTTCGCGCGGCCACCGCTCCCCTCCTCCCCGATCTCGAGGTTCGCTCGGGCGGTTCAACCTCGATCGACATCACCCGCGAGGGCATCGACAAGGCGTACGGCATGCGCAAACTCGCCGACCTCACGGGCATCCCGATCGATCGCATGCTCTTCGTCGGTGACCGCCTGGACGAGGGTGGCAACGACTATCCGGTGATCGCAACCGGTATCCGTACCCACGCCGTCACGGGCTGGCAAGACACGGCCGCCTTCGTCAGCGACTTCGTCCGGGCACGCTCGTAGCCTTTAGCGGTCGTGCATGATCCCGACGAGCGTCGAGGCCAGGGTGGATGTCGCGGTCGAGATCACCGATCCGACGCGCGCATAGACCCGCCCGGATCCGCCAAACGGGTCCTCGATGTCGAGGTCGCTCGCGGTGTTGGGCGCTGCAACGTAACCGCGGGCCGCCGCAACGACGCCAACCAGCGAACGCAAGAGCGCCGCGAAGTCTTCGCCGTCGAAACTGCACTGCCCGACCAGGATTCCGGGCGCGGTCGCGACGCGCACAAACTCGGCCAGCGTAAACGTCATCCTTGCGGCATGCGGCTCGAGCGCGATCACGGCATCCCGGTGTTCGCGCGTCATGCCGAGCACCAGGTCTGCCTCGGAGATGTCGGATGCCGTGAGCCGGTGCGAGCGATGCGCGGCGCCGTCGACGCCGCCCGTATGAACCCTCAGTCGCGCGCACGCCGCGACGGCCTCTGGCGTCATCGGTGAGCCGTCGTTTGCAAGGGTCCCCGCGCTGCGGATCATCACCTGGTCGGCGAAGCCCCGAGCATCCAGTCGTGCGTAGCTGGCATCCAGTCCTCCGCGAAGCGCTTCACGGAGCGCTGCCTCGGCGATCGGCGAACGGCAGGTGTTGCCAGTGCACACCATGAGGACACGGAACGGGCGCACGTCAAGAAGCACGCCGCGCGCGCCGCGAGCCTCGTAGTTCCCCCAAACCATGAGCACACTCTAAACCTGCGAGTACTCCTCGCGATTCCCCCGAATCGGGGCACAAGCGGCGGTCCGAAACGGATGCCCGCGGTCGCGAAAAGGGACCCCATCCGAAGATGGGATCCCTTTCATACAGAAGGCAGGATCTACCGCGTCCTGCTTCGCGACTCGACGTCCAGTCGAACCGAGCCGTGACGGTGGGCGGATGAACCGACCGCCGTGACGGCGTGGTAGCCCCACGACCATCCGGCTGAGAAGGTGACTTTATAGTTGCCATGGGAGTCGGCGTGCGCCGTCTTGTTGGAGACGCGGTGTCCACGGAAGACCACTTTGACCGGCTCGCCGGACGCGAGTCCGTGCACTGTGATCGTGACGTTTCGGTTGGAGCCGACCAGATGGGACGGTTTGACGCTGAAGGTCAGCTTATGGCTCGCCGAAACCACGGACTCGGTCGCGGATCCGGTGCGGGCCCGCGTCGATCCCGTGACGATCAGCTTCGCCGCGCCGGTGTGGGTTGTCTTCGGCAGCGTCACGTGCTGGCTCGCCTTGCCGAGGGTCGATGCGGTGCCAGAGGCGAGTCTCGCTCCGCCGAGCGTCACCGTGTATGCCTCGCCGTTCGCAAGACCGGAGATGCTCAAGGTGACCTTCTGTCCCGGGATCGCGTATGCCTGGTCCGTCTTGACGCTCAGCGCGCGATCCGGAAGGACAATAGCGATGGAGTACTGCGCGGAGAGCGTACCTGCTGGGTTAGTTACGCTCACCTTGAAGGTGAACGACCCCGCTGCCTCAGGAACACCAGTGATCGCGCCGGTGGTCGAGTTCAGTGAAAGACCCTGCGGTAGCGCTCCCGCGGTGACCTCGTAGTCTGTCGCGGTCGGTCCGCCAGCTCTGACCGTCGCGCTGTAGCTTGCGCCAACCTTGCCTCCGATGAGCGCGGAGCCCGAGACGATCGGGAGTCGCAGCCACTGGGCGTACAACGTGGTGTCGCCGCTGATGGCATCGGCGAAGCTCCACTTGTCGCCGCCCGAGGCCGACGTGTACCAACCGTGGAACGTGTAGCCGGCGCGGGTCGGTGCGGTCGGTGCAACCGCGGCCGATCCGATGTTCACGGTTAACGCGCCCACGCGGCTGCCGCCTTCCGAGTCGAAGGTCAGCGTTGCGCGGTTGGCGGTCCACCGTGCGTAGAGCGTGGTGTCGTCCGTGACGACATCCGTGTCGAAGTTCCACTTGTCGCCACCTGTGGCCGCCGTGTACCAGCCGTCGAAGGTGTAGCCGTCGCGGGTCGGATCGGTCGGCGCGGTTGCGGCAGAGCCATCGTTCAGGGCCTGGTCGGCCGGTGCCGCGCTGCCGTGGTCTGTGTTGAAGCTCAGCGTGAGCTCGGAATAGGTGTTGTAGCCGTACCAGGTCGGGCTCGTGTATCCGCCGTCGACGATCGCTGAACCGAACTGCTTCTTGTAGTGCATGGTCGGGTTGTAGTAGCTGAACGCGTAGCTGTCCACGGTTGGCGCAGCTCCCTCGAAGTAGACGTCGGTCAGCGGAAGGTAGTAGAACGCGGCATAGCCGACGCTCGTCACCGACGCCGGAATGGTCAGCGTGGTCACGGTGGGGGCGTTCGCATCCCATCCATAGGCAAGGAACGCCTCTTCGCCGATGGTCTGCACCGAGTCTCCGAGAGTGATGGAGTTGAGCGGCGCTGTGCGCTCCTCGTCGTTGTAGAACGAATATTGACCAACGTTGGTCACGGAATCCGGGATCACGATGTCTTCGATACTCGTGTACAAGAATGCGAAATCGCCGATGTCGACGAGCGAGTCCGGCAGCGACGCGGAGGTGAGCTGGTAGTCGTCCTCGAACGCGTATGGACCGACGGAGGTGATCGAATCCGGGAGCACCAGCGAGGTGATGTTGCTGCTCTCGAAAGCCTCCTGGCCGACCGTGGTCACCGCGTACGTTGTGCCACCGAGATCTACCGTTGTCGGCAGGCTGGCGAGACTGGCTGCCGCGTCGGTGGGCGCCGTGTTGCCGGTGCCGCTGCTATCGCAGCTGCCCGCCCAACCGGTGACGGTCGCGCCGGCATCCACGTTGGAGGTGTCTGCCGTGTAGCAGTAGTCGCCGACGGCAGTCGGGCCGGCCGGATCGGCGGATGCCGCGGCTGCGGTGCCGAGCACCATTGCTGCGGCCAATCCGGAAATGGTCACAATGCTGACAAGACGTCGACGTCCCACGATGCCCCCCTCAAGGCAGCGGATGTCGACTCTCCGACGGGTTTCCGCTGGTAGGAGCATCACTGATCTGCCCTCAATAGTCATTACCCGAATAGGGGTGCCACCCGAACGGGCCGCGCCTCGACCAGATTGTCCACCAGCACAACCTGCGCCGCAGTCAAGCCCTGCTGTTTGTGCCGTCGATTCCGTAGCGTCGGATGCACGCCAGAGCGTCCCGTGACCCCCGATAGCCGGCACGCTCTGGCGGTTCACTTCCGCCGGACACATGAGCCGCATTCCCGGTAATGGCGGTCACGGCGAGCAGCTTCGCGCCTGCCGCAGGAACAGAGGAAACAGGATCCCCGTAAAACAAAAAGGGACCCCATCCGAAGATGGGATCCCTTTTCTTTGGTTGCGGGGACAGGATTTGAACCTGCGACCTCTGGGATCACCAAACCATAGTCTCGGTGAGTTGGGACCTACGGATATGGGAGAAGGATGCTGCTCCCGGTCAGCCGTTCACCACGCGCCCGCCGCCGTGACCTTGCTCATCAGGCCGAGTGGTCTCGGCGGGGCTAAGCAGCCTATCGCGCCTTGGCGAGTTGAGAGGACATCGCGGCGACGGCCACCTGAAGCGGAATGCGCTCTTGTTCGATCCTGCGCACGTTCTGCCACTGGGGATCGGTGAGATCGTGATAGATGGACGATTCGGGTTCGGTAAGACACGCGAGCGTCTTGCGAGGAGAGCGGACGAGTGGGTTGCCGTGGGTATCCGTGGTTGCTCCAAATCGTTGATACGACTCGAAGGTGTCGCGGTCCATCAAGATGGATTCCGCTTGCACACCGTTAGAGCGGAGCCGATTCAATATCTCGAAGCCCGAGGCGTCGATGTCACCCCAGTAGAAAACGGCCGGGCATTCCTGCACCCACGATAATCTCGCCAAAGTGCTGACGCCTTCGAAGCCCGACCCTTGAATTGCGATGCCTTTCACGACGTCAGGGAAGAAGATGGCGGTGTCTTTGTTCTCGGAGATGATGAGGACGGCCGGCTTGTATGCGAGCGACACGACATCACCGATGGTGGCGCTATCGTGGCGACGACCGCCGGCCAACAAATGGTCAGTGTCGAGATAGCTGAAACGAATAATCGCCGGTCGTTTGCTGAGGCCCAGGTTTTCCCGCTGTGACAACTGGCGCACGAGTTCGATGTTGGTGTTCAACCACTTGCCGTGGAGACCTTCCACCGGGACCTGCCGTGGCGTGAGACCAGACGAGTCGTGAGCTCCAAACCATCTGGCAGCGCCGCAGAGCAGGTCGAAGTCGGCATCGCTAAGGGTCGTGATGGCGCGAAGCGTCTTAGGCGAAGCTGCATGGGGAAAATCTTGTTTGAGCCGCAGGAATCGTTGCCTCGCAACTCTCAGATTCTCTGTCCAGGCGATCCCGACAAGCCTTGCGGCGGTGTCTATGTCGGGGACGGTGACATGGGTCGGCAGGCTTTGCGTTGTGCTGTTGACGTTTCGGTTTCTCCAGCCGAGTTCCAGCTTGTTGTCGGCCGCCCATTGGCGCCAGCCCAGCGCCCAGCGTCGTGCCACATCGAAGTCGGCCTCTAGTTCGGACTTAGTCGGTTCACCTAGCGAGATAGTGTGCGGCCAAAGGATTGACTCTTCGTCCGCTTCATGTTCATGCCAACGCTGGGCGAGTCGTCGTGAGATCTCTTTGGTGACATCGGTGGGTTGTTTCATATGAGAGCGTCGACTGCTGGGGCAGGGGTAGTGGGTGTGATGTCGGAAACGTACGAGTGGTTCTTCGAGTTCTTGGTCACTTGAAGGAGGAGGTCCATGTAGGGCTCGATCGCTGTGACTTTGTCGTTCGGCGCTCCGATGATGAGTTGGAAGCCGAGTCCGCGCCATGCTGACACGGCACGTCCGGCGAACTCGCTGTCCGATTTTACGAAGCCCTCGTCGAGGAAAACCGGTGCGTAACTTGGTCGTGACGCGTCTGCGTCTCCGAGTTGGTAGCGCAGCGCTGCCCCGACGATGAAGGCAACGAGTTCCTGCGTCTCTCCGCCGGACTTTCCTCCGAGGCTGGTGTACACGCCCAATTGGCGTCCCGTCGTGTCACGGCGTTCGGCTTCGATGTGGACGTGCCGGCGGACGTCGATGAGGTAGTCGCGCTCGGAGGATTTGTTTGATCGGCGGATGCGGTCGATGAATCGTTGCAGCCGTCGGTAGCGCGCCTCGGCCTGGACGTAGTCGAGAACGTTTGTGGTGCCGGAGGAGAGAAAGCGGAGTTCTTTGCGAAACTCGCCTACGTCTTTGCCTTCGGTTCGCCGCAGGGTGATGAACAGTCGGTCTTTGCCAGGTCCGAAGGGTTGGCGGCCGAGGATTTCGTTGACGGGGATGAGTCGGGACTCGATTTCCTCGATGGAGTCGGCGTAGGCACCGTTGAGTGCCAGAAGTTCCTGACCAGTCCAGTCGTTGACTTGGTGACTCCATCGCTCCTGCCGTTCGTGCAGGCCTTCAGCGATGAGTTCTTGCAGTATTTCGAGATAACCGGGATAGGAGTCGACTTCGACGCCAAGGTTTGGTTGTTGCCATTTGTCTTGAAACCGTTCGAAGGTGGTTTTCAGCGTTCGCGACGCGTTGTCGGCATCTTTACGTGCCTGGGTGCTTTGCGAGAGCAGACGGGTCTTTAGCTGCTCGAGAGAGCGGTTGAGTTGCACCAGTGACGGGTCTGGGTCGATGCTCGCGAACTCTTGGTTCAGTCGTTCTCGTTGGGTGTCGCTGAGGCTGGTGGTGTTGGATTCCTCTATGTCCCACAATCGGGTGTGGACTCGATCTTGCTCTTCCACTAGCTCACCATGCTCGCGGTCCAGTTGCTTCTGGGTGTCTTCGAGTTGTCGAACTCGGTAGCCAAGATCTTCGACTTGCTTGGCGAGGTCCGCTTCTTGCTTCTTCAGCTCGGAGAGTTTGTCATTGGATTGCAGGATGTGGGTGAGCTGCTGTTGTTTGTCCCGGATGTCGTGTTCGACCGCACCGACGTCGATGCTGGCCCAGCTGATATCGAGGACGTCTCGATGTGCGTCGCGGATTCGGGTGAGCTCGCTGCGCTCCTCGCTCAGGGTCGTGAGTTGCTCCTTGAGCGTGGCGAGTTGCGCGGCGAGTTGTTCGCGCTCAAGTTCGATCTCGGCCAAGCGTCCCGCGTTGGAGAATCCGAGAACCCGCGGGGCGCCGTGACCTCCGTGCGCGCCGCGTCGGCGTTGCTTGGTTTGCCCGGTGATTGTGAGGCCAAGTGCTACGTCATCGAGTTCTGCCGGATCGGAGACGCAGTAGTAGTTGAAGCGCTCCGTCAGCTTGTTGATGAGCCAGCCGGTGAGGGGGTTGTCTGCTGAGACAAAACGACTTGGCAGGTGATCGGGCGACGAGTTTTCTGGTCCTATCTGTCCTGTATCGGCACCTTCGAACGAGATTCGTCGTCTCATTCTCATTGCGTTGATTTCAAGCCGGACGTCTCCTAGCCGTCGCTCGTCGACGAGCATCGTGACGGCGAAGCCTCCTAGCGCCAGTTCGGCGGCTTCGCGCCAGTTTTCGTATCGCGGATCCATGTCGATCAGCTCCCCGACAAATGGGAGAGCAGATGGTTCAAGTCCAAGTGCGCGGGCAACCGACAGCCGTGTTGCATGGAGTTCGTGCGGGATGAGTCCGTCTCGACCTCGGAGGGAGTCGTATTCCCGACCGAGTTCTTCCTCGTGGGCACGCAATTGTCGCGTGTCGGCACCGAGCTGCCCGATTCGCTCATCGATGTCGGTTTGGAGGGCGGCAAACGTCAGAAGGAATGCTTCGCTCTCGACCCTGAGCTGATCAAACTGGGCTTGGTCGTCGATGGTGCGCTGCAGAATCTCGGTGCGGATGTGGAACCGAATCCGGTTTGCTCTGACTTCGTCCAGGCTTTGCAGCTGGCTCGCAAGGGCGCGTTGGAGCGACTCCACCGCGTCTCCCCCGTTTGCCCGTAACTCTTCGACGAGGTCCGCCAGCTGGCTCCTCAATGTGACAAGAGTGCGGCCGCCCTGAAGACGCTCGTCACTGGTGGATTGGCGTGCCACACGGTTGACGTCAACGGCGGCCTCAAGCAGAGTTGCTCGCTGCAATAGGGCCCAATACGAGAACGGGGTGTCAGGTTGATCCGAGCTGACACGGTAGGTGTCGATGAGCGCAGCTTCTCGCTCGGCACTGACGTGTGCGTCATACAGTTCGGGAATGTTCTGGAGCACGTTCACTTGTGCTTCGGCGTTCTTCATCGTCTGATAGGACGCTTGTAGGTCATCGAAGTGGTTAATGGCACGGTCTGCCACAGCGAAGGTCCGAGGTTCCTCGAGGACCATGGTCTTATAGAGTCCATCGACGGTGGTGACCTGGCGGCCGCCTTGGATTCGGGCGAGGAGCTTGAGCGCTCTGGCGCCATCTCCGCCAGCACCGATCCCCAACCTAGTGTGCAGTGCTGCGGCGAACGTGCGATATGAGTCGTAGAAGGAAATGTCGGAGATGCGCGCTGACATGCGTTGACGTAGGAATCGCTCGGCGGCGAACTCTTCCAAGTCTCGAAGGTCGAACGCGCGAGTCACGATGGCCATGTGCATGGTGATATCGCCGAATTGCTGGGCGCTGGCGGGGGCGAAGTAGATTCGCAACGCCGTCACGTGTTCGGCTCGGTCGCTTCTCCAGGTCATGGCCACGGCCGACCACGTGCTGCTCTCGCGTCCGCGCAGGACTTCGTCCTGGAGTTGCCCTGTTCCGGGCTGCCGGCTGGTGTCGACTTTGCCGCGTACGTAGGAAAGTACGTTGCGTTGTTCGCTGCTCCTGGCTCGCCCGATGACGCTGTCGTTGGAAGCACCATTGAAAGCCACCGTGCTGTCCATCATCAATGCAATATAGGCATCGAGGAGTGTTGATTTCCCCGTTCCGCTGCTTCCACTAATCAAGGTTGCGGTTGATGCGAACGCGATGTCGTGGTGGCCATCAAATCCACCCCAATTCACCATTTGCAGGCGCTCTGCCCTCCACTGACGCTCTGCCGGTTGGTTCTGGGGGTCTGACCGAGCCTGCGATTCAACAAGAGTCATGTCGTGCCTGCCTCACTAAGTTCGTCAGCTTCCCAGGCGTCAGTTGGTGTGCCGTCGCGGGCCGCGAGCCATTGAATAAGCTCCTGAACCCGTCCCACTGGCAGAAGGACCTCGATGATAGGTGAAATGCGGTAGCGGTCGGGCTCGGGCGTTTTCAAAAGAATGTCACTCTTGGACAGGGCGTCGATCGCGGTGAGAACACTCTTGTCATCGCGAACAAAGTTGGTGGTGTCAGCCGGCCTGTAGCTGGCGATTTCCTCGATGAGGTCGGACTGATCGACGAACACCGACTCCTCGCCCGACGCGCGACGGCTGCGAAAAACGCTCCGCAAGTACACCAGCAGCACGGTTTGCTCACGGCTGTAGGTTGTGTCGTGCAACACCGTGGGGAACGTTCCTCCCCCATCCGGTACCGCCTGTCGTTTGTAGGCGACCTCGTAGTCCCGATCGACGACGAGTTGGAGGAATATGTCGTTGAACCGTGACTCCAGCAACTGCTGGTTGTCGATCACGATGCGCCAATCGGTGGGATGGTGCTCTGAGGAGATGTAGCGCTTCTTGAGAAGCGAGACGAACGTTTTCCGCACGTCGAGAGAAAGCTGGCCGCTGTCGCCGTCGAACAGCGCGCTGGGCTCAAGGACGTCCTCAATATCCACGTCCCATGCAGTAGTGCCATCAGAACGACCGTCTGAGAAGGCGTCAGTCATCAGCGTCTCCGAAATTGGCGTCAGCGAACGCGGGGTCGAACACGATCCGCGGCGCCGAAAAGACCCGGACACTTCCATCCGGACGAATCGCCTCGAACAGCTCCACCGAGCCGAGTTCATCATGCGCGAGGTGGTTGGAGTCGGACGCGATCTGAATGAGACCGAGGATTTCGACCGGACGACGAAGGGCCACAGGGACCTCAGCGAAGAACTCCCCGGCTGTCACAGACTCTGGTATTTCGCCGAGACGCTGCCGAAGCTCCTGCAGACTCGGGCCGCCCTGATTGCGTAAATCTTGGAGACTGATCGGAGCATCCGCCTCCGCACTGGTATCGACGAGGGGCGGCGGGGGTGCGTGCCCCTTCGGGTCGTAGAAGCGCTGGCGAAGATGGCCGACGTCGACTGGTGGTAGTCCAATGTTCAAACTGACCCGGGTTCGGGGCCCCGACGTGATCATCCAGTCGGCCAGCGCCACCTTGGCCTGCCTCAACGCGTCGTCGAGTTCCCGGTCCCTGAGCGCATCGTGACGGGTGATGTGTGTCCGTAGGGTGCTCGAGAGTCGACTGCGCTGGTACAGCACAATCTCGATTCCTCTTCGAATTCCGCTGACAGTGTCGCGAAAGTCGCGTTCCTCGGACGGCGTGAGCGTCGCGGAAAATGGATGCTCGAGAATCGTGCCGAGGTCATCGCGAAGCTCATTGAGAAGACGATCGTCGCGAAGAAGTTCAACGGCGCCGGTGAACGCGCGCCCCTCAGCAGAAGTGGACATCAAATCTTGTGACCGGTTGAGGTAATCATCGAGCACCTCCCCAGTCCGTCGGCCCTCCTCACGGAACTCGGACAGGATGACGCGGTGAATAGTCTTCACGGACTCGGAAACTCGAAGAAAGTCGGCCGGTAACTGCGCGATCAAGTCACGGAGGTTGAGGTACTCCTCGATGATCCGTTCATCGGAGACCGGCGCGATCTCGCCGCCCGCAGCAAGGTGACCTCGTTCCGCCGTCATCCGGGCGATCTGTTTATCGAGTCTCGCGAGACGCTCTTCACGGTCGGGGTTGGCGTCCATCGCACATCGCCGAGCAGCATCCAGAATGGTTCGAATGCGTGACTCGCTGAACATCGATCGATCGCCAGAGAGGCGGTTGACGTAGTCGATTGCCTCCTGGGAGTGAGACGTAAGCGAATACTCCTCGGCCTGTTCTTCGTTGGAAGAAAGTATGAGCCACTTCTCCTCCACCCATCGTCGGCACAGCGTGCGAGCCGTGTCATCTGGAACGGCTTCCCCGACTGATTTCAACTCGGAAAGGAAGACCTCGACTTGGGAGTGAAACCGTTCGGCGGAGATTGATTCCTGTTCTCGAGAGAAGGTGGATGCAAACACGGCCAGCACTACCGGGGCCCATTTCTTGCCCAAGAGGGCGAGTGTCGGCTTTGCGAACGCGGCTCGAACCTGCGCAAGCTCTCCGAGTATCTCGCTCACCGGTCTCCTCCCTCACTGACCTGTTATCTCTCCGCTGATTCCAGGATGGGGTACACGCTAGTAGTTACCGACGACAGGCCAACAGGCGCAATGACGATTACCCGTGACCCAGTTGTGGGGGTCCCATTCAGCAATCGGCCGCCCCATCCCGTGCATGAAGGTTGGCGATCGGATCAGCAAGCGGCAGTCGTGCCGGCTCGAAAAACGAGATGATCGTGTAATGGACACGCCAAACGAAACGCTTTTCACAGCGCACGCGTCTTCGGGCTTCGCAAACCTGATCCAGTACAACGAATACATGATGGACGAGCGACTCGTTGCGATCGGATACTCCGATGCGGGTCATCGCCTCGAAGCGTCCTATCAGGCGCAGCCATGGGATGACGTGATGCTTCTCCCCTTTCTCTTCCTGTGGCGGCAGGCGATTGAACTTCAACTGAAGGCCAACATCCGTGACCTCGCGACCCTGCGTCGGCGTCGAGGAGAAACTGAAGACAGATTGCGCTCGGACATCGTCGATAAGCGCCTTCAAGATCCCCGTCAGGTTGGGCACAACCTGGTCAAGCTCATCGCCGAGCACGATGAGCACATCGTCGCGCTCGGGCTTCAGGAGATTCCGGCCGATGTGATTCGCACTCTCGAACTCCTGGCCGCACTTGACAACGCCGGCACTGGCTTCCGGTATGCCGGTGTCCTTAAAGCTCCCAGCGCAGATCTGAATTTTCGCAGCCTCGCCAAATCGTTGGACGACGCGTTCCGCCTCCTCCAGGTTGTCATTGACGCAGCGACCCACGGCGAAGGTGTTTAGGACCGCTGTCGCTAGATAGGCGCGCCCGCGAAGGCCGCGCAAGCGCTGCCACCTCCCCGCCGAAGCGCAAATGGTGGCCGGGCCTTTCAGGCCCGACACCATCTGATCGCTCTTCTAAAGGAACGCTGGACTACACCAACAGTTCAAGAGCGCGAAGTCTCAGAGTCGCGGCCTGACGCGAGACATCGAATGCGCCCGCCATTGCTTCCGCGAGGTCAACGCCTTGAGGAGAGTCGGTTTCGGGTGCGAGCCCCATGATCGCGCCGTTCATGAGGGCGACACGTTTGAAGATGCCGGAAGGCATTAACAGTGCGGACATTCCTCGATTCGCCTGAATCTCGCGCCAGTCGCGAGCGACGCGACTGGGAGTGCTGCGCCTGGGATCGACATCCCGATGAAGGCACTGCACCCTCTTCAAGACCTCAGTGGTGGCGGTCGTGTCTGCGGCCAGTGGATCGCGGTAGTCTCCCTGACGGATTTTCGACATAGCCGGATCGAAGAGGTAACGGTGAAGTAGGACATGGGCTGCCTCGTGGGCTATTGTCGCGCGCCACCGACCCCGCATCCCTGGCCTCGGCGGATCGGCGTCGGCAGCCTCAGTCAGCTCGGTATTAATCTTCATCTTGGGAGCCGCAGCTTGGTCGAACTCGGTAAGTCCGAGGACCTCCGACGGGAGCGTGGCGTATTGATCCAAGTCCACCCCGAGGTGGTTTTCGACGAATGCCTCGATATCGGGAATCGGGTTGGCCAGGGTCAGCCGTTGACGCGCGCTCCTGAGTTGTTCACTCATCAGATCTTCGATCTCGGCTTGTTCGTACCATATTCGCTGATCACCCTCGGGGCCTAGATACCACTCCATTTCAGGTCTCGCTATCTCGGTCACGAATGATCTTGTGCGCAGACTTGATGAGTTTTCGCAGGTCTTCATCGCTCAAACCCCCGTTGGAAACGGTACGAAGCAGGACGCCGGCAGAAGGCTCGGCCTTCAGGTACACCTCCGCGTCGTCACCAACGCGACCGGCAGCAGCGAGCAGCGTATCGCTGTCGAGGTCAAGCGCGGACGCGAGCGCGATGACCACCTGAGCGGACGGCACGCGACGATTGTGTTCGATGTCATTGAGGTATGACGGCGAGAGATCTAGCTCCTCAGCCAAATGGCGAAGCGATCGTTGATGGGCTTTGCGAGCGTTGCCGATCAGCTCCCCGAAACTCGTGCTCACTGCGCCTCCGTAGTCGATGTTCGCAATTTAGCGTACATCCTTCTCGAAAGAGTGATAGCTTGTACGCATGTCCGCGTACACGCAATCATGTGGACGCTCTTTTAACTACTCGACAAGGATGGCACCAAAATGGCAACCAACAGTGGCAAGGGATACCGGCGCGGCGAGGTCACAGGCCGATCACAGGTCCAGAACCCGAAAACCGGCGACTTTGTGAAACGCGACACCACAACTGGACGTTTCATGGACGGCAAAGCAAACGGGACACCGTTTAAAGGAGCGCGGAAGGAAAAATAGCCGCAACAGAAACGAATCGCGTCCCAAGAACCGCTTTGCATGCCCGTTCCGGTCGCCACTGATCCGGAGGCTGTCGTACGCCCAAGCGATACTCGACGAACAAGACTTACCCAACCCAAGATCGGAGGGTCCGATGGCCCACCTCAAGCAGCAGTTTAAGGACGCGCTGAGCTCGATCGAGCCCGGCGATGACAAGATCAACGCACCCGAAGCGCATCAGCAGGTTCGCAGTGCCCTGGAAGCAGACCCGACGCTCTCCGGGTACGGGATCACCCCGGTTCTGATCGGCTCCTACAAGCGCAGCGTCTCAATCAAGCGCGTGAAGGATGTCGACGTATTCGGCAGGCTCCCCGACGTTCCGCGGGATGTCACGTCCACGGACATCCTGGACCAGTTCTTCAAAGTTCTTCACGCGGAATTCGGTACCGACGATGAAGGCCACCGTCGTACGAAACGGCAAGATCGGAGCCTTCAAGTCTCCTTCCCCGAGTACGACCTCTACGTTGACGCGGTTCCCGCCCGCCCCAATGCCGACGGTCAGACGTGGGAGATCCCGCAGAAAGGCGACGCGGACAAGTGGGTTCGCACGAACCCCGAAGCGCTGACCTCCCTCTCCAGCGAGATGAACGCAGCCCACGACGGCTACTACGTGCCGACAGTCAAACTTCTGCGCCAGACTCGCCGTGCGCAGTTGGGCAAGCACAAGAAGCCAGGTGGTTTCTTCATTGAGGTGGCCACCTTTCAGGCGTTCAAGTCCGGGTCCGTGTCCGGGAATGACCACGCCGAGTACTACGTGTCGACGCTACGAGCAGTGAGCACCATTATCGAGAATTTTGTCAAGTACGGGATCGGGGTCGATGATCCGACGTTGCCCGGCGAGAAGATCAAGATTCGGGCAACTGACGAGGAACTCGAGGAACTTCGTACAAAATTCGCGGCCGCCGCTACGTCGGCCGATGCAGCGCTTGCGGAAACGGATGAAGGCAAAGCCGCTCTGGCCTTCCAGGCGCTACTGGGTAAGAACGGTGACGACCAGATTGTGTTTCGGATGCCGCCAGGATTCAACGAAGACGGAAGCAAGCGCGCCTCCGCGACGCCGGGCGAGCGCACGGTCCCGGCGGGTAAGCAGACCTTCGGTTGAGCCTGGACGATTTTTCGGATTTCGTCGCCCACTCGAGGCAGCACTTCGAGGAGGGACTCATCCGTGCCGGGTTCATCGAACGAGACACCGGATGGAGCGGGCCCATCGCCCACCGCGCCGGTCCCACTGAAGTGAGCCTGACGTTGCCGTCACGATTCCCGTTCAGACCACCGCGCGTCGTTCCCACTGACAATGATGCGGTGCCGTGGTCGTGGCATCGGGAACTGGATGGTGCCCTCTGTCTCGTCGCCGATGACGATCACCAGGATCTGTGGTGGTTGGAGGCCGATGCCTTCCTGGAACACATCGCCGCCTGGTTCGAGAAGTCGGACGCCGGCTGGGTTGACGACCGGCCGGACCTTGACCTTGATCGGTACTTCACTCCAGCCAAGGACACGCGCCTTTATCTCTATGGCGATCTCGATAAATACCGCAACTCGCTGGTGCGGTTCGTGCACGCCCCGAACAACACGATGAGGTTGGCCGGGAAAGGAACCCGACCGGCCAAGGTTGCGAAGGGACATCTGAAAGATCTTTTCGGCTACGTCGCCGCCCTCGGCGATGTCGTCAGCCCTCCCCGCAGCTGGGAGGATGTCGCCGCCCTGATTGACCCGAGCGTCAACCTCGATAGGCGAATCCGCGAGCACTCGATCCGTCTCCTCGTGCTGGTCTATAACCGCGGATCACACGAAGGCGCCATCGTCCTTGAGGTCTGGCCCAGCACGTCGGGCGGTATCGAGGTTCGCCGACTGCAGGCGGGCGCCGATACTGCAGCCGCGAAGTCCGCCCGATCAGGAGCGCGCGCGGCCGATCTCAACCCACTTCGTGTCGCGATCGTCGGCGTCGGTGCGCTCGGATCGTTCATCGCCGACATGTTGATCCGCGCCGGTGTCGGCCACCTCACTCTCATCGACGGAGATGTCGTGATGCCCGGTAATCTCGTGCGTCATCTCGTCGGCCCTGAAGCGGTCGGGCTGCCCAAAGCCACCGCGGTCAAGAATCATCTGGTTAGAAACCACGGAATCGACCCGTCACAGGTTGATGCTCAGATTGAGGCGGTCACGGCGGGCGACGCAGCCATTGATCTACTGCGCGATCACGACCTCGTCGTGAACGCAACTGCGGACTTCGCGATCACCGCCCTGTTCCACAAAGCGGCCGATGCACTCGGCACATCATTCCTGTCCGCCGCGCTCCAGAACGACGGCAACACGTTCCGCATTGATGTACTCCCCCCGATCGCGGGCGGCACATCGCTGCCGGACTCGGCTCGATCAGCAAGCAAGCCAGCGGTCACCTACTTTGAGGCGGGGTGCGGCAGTCCGATCTCCCCCACACCACCCAACGCCGTCATCGAAGCGGCCGCGGCAACAGTCCGCCATACAGTGGGACTACTCCTCAACGAACCGGTCGACTTATCCGGGGAAGTGCGCGACCTCGTCCCAGAAACAGCGCCCGCCTCGTGACCAGACAAAGCGCCGCTATCGTCCTCCAACAAAAGGCATACGACCTCATTACCGCAGTGACCTGCGAAAGCCTGCCATTGGAAAACGGCGGAATCCTCCTCGGCTACCACGAGGGCGCGAATATCGTCGTAACCCACGCACTCGTCGTCACGACCCACGCCGCCAGCACGAACCGATACGTCCGAGACGACGTCCAAGCCAACGCACTCCTCCGCGAATTCCTGGCCGCACGCGACCCGGACGATCCGACCGGCTACGTCGGCGAATGGCACAGCCACCCCGCACCCTTAGGACCAAGCAGCATTGATCTCAACGCGATTCGTGCCACGGCAAAAGCAACCGCCGCACCGGTCGCTCTCATCGTCCACTCACCAGCCAAAACCCCACGCTTCGCCGGAATCATCGCCAAACGTCAACGGCTGGGGAGGGTCGCAACCGAGAAGGCCACCATTGCAACCCCCGACCGCCAACGCATCGAACTCGGACCCCTGCCCGAAGGCGCCGTTCGCGGCGACGGACCCGTCTTCATCTCTTACCGCCAGTCAGACGGCACACCCCGAGCTGACTCGCTCGAAGGATTGCTCCGAGCCACGGGACTCGTCGTCTGGCGCGACCGAAGCGACCTGCGAGCCGGCACAACAACCGACCGACTCGAACAAGCCCTCACCGCAGGACTGTCCGCCGCCGTCCTGATCGTGACACCCGAAATCGCCAGAAGCACGGTGGTGAAAGACCGCGAGCTCCCCCGGCTTCTCCAACTCGACGAGGACCCACGATTCAGCCTCAGCATCGCAAACGAAGTACCCGACCCCCAGGACGCAGCGGCGCCAAACTATATGGCGCCCGACTGCCTTCTCGCCCTCGCACCCGCACGCACACTCGGCGACAAGAAACAAAGCAACAGCCGCACCTCGGCCGGACGTTTAGAGATCGTGCGCGACATCCTCATGCACCGAGTTGAGCAGCTCAAACCCGGCATCGGCGCCGCTGGCGGCATCTTCACCATCACCACACAGACCAGGCCCGAACCATTCGCGCTGGACGCGGGCCAATCCGACCTGCACATCAGGATCAAGCCCGCCCTCGAAGGCAAACTTCCCTCCCGAGCAGGTCTGCAGAATCTCCAACAAACCTTGCCCCTCACCAGCGACGCCGTCCGAGCCTCCGGCGCCTCAACGGTCAGCATCAGCGGCGGCATGCACCTCTCCGTGGCGTTCGCGATCGGTGCCGCCCTTCCCGAAACGAAAATCGGGCACGTCCAAGTCACGGACCTTCGCGGCGCGGTATGGACATCCAAGATCGAAGACGACCCCAACCTCCATACGATGATCACGGAGGCCATCGCCGGTGAGTACACAACCGAGGCGGACGGGCCAGCGAGAGTCGCTGTCTTCGTCACGCTGACTGAGAACGCTGACGACTCCGGGTTCCGCCGTCTCATCAGCGACCGATCTGGACGCTTCGCATCCGCCGCACGCATTTCCCCTAGCCCCAAGAACCCGATCGACGCCCGGGAGGCCGGCCGCCTCAGCGTCCAGATTGCAAACCAAATCAAGCGGCTGGCTGCTCAATACGGGCGCGCTGAAATTCACCTCGCCTATCATGGCCCCTATGCTGTGGCCGTTCTGATCGGCCGGTATCTGAATACCCTCCGAACCGTTATCTACGAGTGGGACAACCCGGAAGACATTGGACCGACATACACCGCCGTTCTCACCCTCGAACTCGGCGTTGCGGGCGGCCCGATCATGCACGTTTTCCCCTAGTCCAACTGGGCGTTAAACGTGCGCCTTGCATGCTGCTGGACCGGTCGCCGTGAGCAACGAGCTCAGTACAGACAACACGGTGCACCACATGCTCGGAAATCGAATGCCTGAACGCTTGTCAACCTCGAGCGCCTCCCCGGCGGCGGTTAGGCGCGACCCACGATCGAAGGTGATGGGGTACAAATCGTCGGGGTTCAGGAGGGGTCGGGGTACCCATTCGGACATTTTCGACGCGGCCGGATGGAATGAGTCCTCGTCGTTGAGCAGAATTCGGTAAAGTACGCTCAACGACCGACCCGACATCGAGGAGCCATGGCCGAATCTGCCTACCCGGACGCCGTCAGGCCGCCGTATTACGGCACCGATGATGCGGGGATCCAGGCCATCGACATCATCGAGAACATGAACTTCTGCCGTGGCAACGCCATCAAGTACTTGTGGCGGGCCGGCAGCAAAGATAACGAGCTCGATGATCTCTACAAGGCGAAGTGGTATGTCGAGCGAGAGATCGCTCGTGTCGAGAGACTAGCCGGGATCGTGCGGAACGACGGTACGGCCGTTACCCTGGCGGATGCGGAATGATCCGGGTTCTCGCCCTCAACATCAACTCACCGGCTCTCGATCGGGCGAAGCGACAGCTTGGTGCGCTTCTGGCCGACAGGTCCGATATCGTCATCCTGACCGAGGCCAAGGCGTCAGCGTCGAGCAAGTACCTTGTCGACGGACTTCGGCGCGAGGGCTACCACGTCGTCGGGTGGAGCTCGGAACCGTTCGACGGTTTCACCACACTGGTGGCGTCCGTCGTGCCGTACTCTGCCTCATCCCAGGCTCCGGACCGGATCCAGCAGGTGACGCTGGAGTCCACACCCAAGGTCTCCATCATCGGTGCCTACGGTGTCTCGAGCGATCCCTTCGGGCGCAACAGCGACGAGAAAGTCGAGGCGAAACGGGGATGGCTCGAGTCGTTCGTACAACATGTCCGGAACGCTGCTAACGAGAACGAGTTGCTGCTCGTCGTGGGTGATCTCAATTTCGTGGACGACCGGGAGCTTCGGCACTATGCGTCGCTCTACGATTTCGAACGGAAGGCGTATGCAGACCTGGCCTTGGTGCCGATGGCGGACGTGTACGCCGGGACCGAGGAGTTCTCGTGGACATCGCACCAGGGCCTCGGCTACCGCTTCGATCACGCGATCGTGTCACCGCCTCTCGCCGGTCGCGTCCGCGATGCGCGGATCGTTCATGAATGGCGGATGGGGCCGGAGAAGCTGACCGACCATTCCGCTGTGAGACTCGAGATCGATGCTGAATTCGATCCGCTCGAGACTCCTGACGACGCCGCACAGGCGACCCTCTTCTAGTCGCTCATGTTCATCGGATTCATGGGAGTTCCCGGCTGCGGAAAGTCCGCGACGGCGGCAGCGCTCGCCGAACATTTCGACCAGAAGGCGTTCCTCGAGCCCGAGGAAGAGCAGTGGAGCGACCTCGTCATGAAGCGGAACGAGCTCGGCGCGTTCGGGCCCTACCTCGCGCTGCAGTGGTTCAGAAACGAACGCGTCCCCGGGTACCTCGAGGCATCCCGTCTCCATCAGAAAGGAGGCACCTCCGTCGTCGACAGCATGTACGACAAGCTCGCAGCCAGGTACCTCAGCGACAAGGCGATGAATTGGATGATCCCGCCCTCCAACCCGTATTTCGCCGCAGCGCTGCAGGGCGCCCAGGCGGACTTCGCGCATCTTCCCGACCCGACGCACGTCGTGTTCGTCACGGTGGATCCGGCGACCTGGCAAGAACTGCTCAGACTCCGCGGGCGGACCTTCGACGGCGAGAATCAAATCGGGTCGGATCCGAAACTGCAAGACGTCATGTACAAGGCGACCCGGAAATACTGCAACGAACACGGGATCGAGTTCATCGTCCACGAGCAGATGGTCGGTTCTGCGGACGCGACGGCGAAGGATGTCGCGAAGCTATTGGACAGGATCACGCGATGAGATCCAACTCGCTCGAACTCGACACCTCGTTCGACCAAGCCGATCGACGCATCTCGCTGTCCGAGCAGCCGACACCCGCCCAGCTCGGCGCGCTCCGCTGCCACTCCCGCGCGGGGCGATCGACCAACCTTGATGACTTTGACGACACGACCGACTCCGTGGAGAACGTGACGCGGCGGTGGCGCGAGGATGACCCATCGTTCTGGGGCGAGTTCTCGGACGCCCTCAGTGCGTGGTCCGCGAGTTCCGATCCCGCGGCCGGAGCATCGATCGGTTTCTGGCTCACCTCGGTGAGACTGTCCGGCATCAGCCAGCCTCAGACACTGAACCTGACCCGGTTCCTCGCCGAACCCGCGTTCGAGCGGAATCCTGCGACGAGCAGAAGCGTGAGGCGCTATCCTACCGGGGGAGTGTCCGAGAAGCAGGCGATCATTCTTCCTGCGGTTCTTCGTCTGCTCAGCGGCGACGCACGCTTCCACTCCAGCTTCCTGATCGCTCGGCGACTCGGCCATACCGGCGGAACCAGCGACAAGCTGCGAATCCTGCCTGGATTCGTGGTCCAGCCCGCCAGCGAGCTGGCCGAGTGGACAGGCGCGCCACCTGCGGTGCGCTACTTCACCGCCGACGCCGAATTCTGTCCCCGCGATGAGGCTCTCTACTTTCTGCGGGGAGAGACGGGCACGGTGCGACAGGCCGGGCTCATCACGGCCAGTATCATCGCGAAGCAGTACGCGCTACGGGCCGACCTGACGCTGATCGACGTGCTCCACGGCGATGGCGCGTTCTTCGATTCGCCCGACGCCGCAGACCGGTTCATCCGGGACGCAACCGCTGTCTGTTCGGACCTCGGCCTTCCGATCGAACTGTCGCGGCGACCGACATCGTCGATCGCGTGGCGCAGTATCGGAAACGCCGCCGAGATCGTCGAGATCCTTCACGATCTGGCGACCCCGCGCCCCGCTGGCGCGCTGCCGCGAAGCGAGTTGGATCAGGCGATTAAATTCGCAGCGCGACTCGCCGAGGCCAGTGAATTGCCTGCCGAGTCCGTGCGAGGCAGAATCGAGGATGCTTGGTGCAGCGGTGAGTTGATGCAGAATCTCGTCGCGCTGTGGCGCGAGCACTCGGTCGACACCGACTTCCTCGCTCGCCTTCAGGTGGATCCTGAGGCCGCGATTCTAGGCGGCCTGCACGTCTCAGAGTCACCCGCGACCGCCTCAGGGATCGTGGGCACCCGCAGCGTGGTCGAGTTGGCCGACCTGGTCAACACCCGCCTCAACGGGTACGCGACCGGCACCCCCGGTCTCCCCACCCGCCTCGGCGTCGGCGGACTGACACTCGGCGTGGCTCTGGGCGAGACGATCGAGTCCGGCCAGAACCTCTTCCGCGTCCACTCCTCTGATCCGATCGACCCCCGGGTCGTGGACGCCGTCGCGGCGAATCTGACGGTGACCCCGGTGGCCGCGTGAGCAAGGGCATTGCGCGGCGGTATCGCGACCCCATCTACGGCTACATTGCGATCCCCGATGAACTGATCGACCTGGTCGACTCCCCCATCGTGACGCGACTGCGCAGGATCAGTCAGAACGGATGCGGCTACGTCGCCTACCCGTCACTGACGGGAAACAGGTACGAACACGCGCTCGGGGTGATGCACCTGGCGATGCGGGCGTGGGACCGGGCGTGGGTGAACTCGACGTTGCAGAACCGGCAGCTGCTGGCCGGTGAGGTCTACAAAGACATCGCCGCGTACGGCAAGGACGACCATTTCGAGAATTTTCTCGCCCAGAATGCGAAGGCGCCCCACGAGGCGTGGGGCAGAGATTTCGCCGAACGAATGCGGGTGTGCGTCGGCGCAGCTGCCCTCCTTCACGACGTCGGCCATGGGCCGTATTCCCACACACTCGAACCCGAGTTCGAGGCCTTCAAAGAGCGCATATTCAGCGCGACTACGCTCGCCCAGTTCGGCGTGATCTCGACGCAGTCTCCGGAGTTGCAGTTCCACGAGGTCTGCGGACTGGTGCTCTCCGATCTTGCGCTAGAGTCGGCAGGCTCGAAGCTCTCGTCCTGGCTCACCCGCCAAATCATCCATGGCGCGCGCAAAGACGTCCGTGAGAAACACCAGTGGGCGAGTGCGATCCACCGGATCATCTCCAGCCCGATCGATGCGGACCGACTCGACTACCTCGTCCGCGACTCTTCCCGTGCAGGGACCGAATTCGGTGCGATGGACGTTGACCGCATCATCGAGTCCATGAGCATCGAGTTGCGCAGTGAGCCCGTCGCGGAGTGGATCGTGGCGTTCGGCTCGCATGCCGTGTCGGCGGTCGAGTCCCTGCTCACGAACCGCGAGCGCGCCTACCGATGGGTCTACTTCCACGCGAGCGCGCTCGCGGCGGATACCGCGCTACGCCGCGTGGTCCACTCGATCTTCGCCGACGATCGAATCGATCTCACTCAGTTCGACTACGTCTCGAACTGGGGTGCTGTTCACCGCTACGGCGGTTCCGAGTGGGTCGACGACGCGGCGGTCGTCCGGTTCCTCTCCGGCGCGCTGAGGTCGCAGGAGCTCGGCGACGAGACTGCACGGATTGCGGCACTCTACCGTGTCGCCGTCGATGGCGACCGGGCCACCATCGCGGCGTGGCGCAACTACGAGGAGTACATCGCGGCGACCGGCAGCAAGGATTACGCATGGGAACTGCAGGTGCACAAGCAGGCGCGAGACGCGAACCACGAACTGGGCAAGGACGACCCGGAACGGTCCTATGTCGCGGGCGAAGTTCAGACTGCCGCGGACTTCGGCCTGCTGGCACGCGTGCGACTGGAAAGCCACCCCGACGCCGAACTCCAGATCGAGTCGAACCTGAATCGGCTGCACCCCAATGTCGGTGGTATGGCCGGTACTTGGATGGTGACGCACCGTTTCCGGTTCTCGGTCCGCAGTTCTCAGATCTCCATGTGGCACAGAAGGTCGATGGTCGAACTCGAGCGCCTGTCGCCGATCGCGCTCGGGCTCGATCAGGCCGATACTATGCGCCTCAAACTGTGGGCCTTCTTTATCCCGCTCGACCGCGATGCGTTCGACAAGACCATCAGGGCAACTATTGGCGCCGCCATCGCCGACATCTTTCTTTCGGAGATAATCGATCCACCCGATGACGACGCTCCGAACTCAGTAACCGCAGATGCAATCGAAGGGAAATGAACATGGAGCACGCGCTGTCCCCGTTGTCCGTACTGATCGAAGAGCGCCGGCTGCGCGTCGATCAGCTGCTCAAGTTCCTCGACGGATCCGAGCAGCGATGGATTCGGATGGAAGCCGTGTACTTCGGTGTCATCAAGGCGGACCCCACTTGCTACAAAGCCAGAACCTGGGATCTGTTTCAGTCCGACCTAGACCTTCTTGAGGAGAACCAGCACGTCACCGTGCGGGACGACGACTATGTCGCTCTGACGAAACATGCAGCCCGGACCGCCTGATCGGGCTCGCATGATCGTGACAACGCTAGTGCTGCTCAAGCCCGACATTCTGCAGCGAGATCTTGTCGGCCGAGTGATCAGCCGTTTCGAGGAGAAGGGGCTCGCGATCATCGGACTGAAGATGTTCCGGTTTTCGAAGTCGCTCGTCAGAGAGCACTACGCTCACGTCGCCGACAAGCCGTTCTACGCAGAACTCGAGGCATTCATGACGCGCGGTCCCAGCATCGCCATCGCCGTCTCAGGCGCTGAGGCGGTCGAGACTGTCAGGCTTATGATCGGTACCACGAAAGCGAGTTCCGCTGCTCCCGGTACGATCCGAGGCGATTTCGGGTTGAGCTCTCAACGCAACATTGTGCATGCCTCCGACTCCGCCGAAACTGCCCGCGCAGAACTCACGCGATTCTTCGAACCCGCCGAACTCTTCGATTATCCGGACCTGCTGGAAGACGTGATTTACAGTTCCCAGGAGCTCGGTCCGCTCAGGACGGTTTAGTCCCGGTGAGGCAGGGACGGAACCCCACACGCGCAGCACCAAGATCCGCTCTCGTCGTGCCCGCGACGCCGCGCATCACGCGGCGCCGCCGAGGGCATCTCTCGCAACAGCCGTCGCGACAGAGCGAACTCGTCGCGCAACGCGACGGGACGTTTGAAGCCTTCAGCGCTACGTCGCCACTGGAACGAGACCTTGCATAAGCGATGCCAAGTCACGCATGTCGATCGCGAGTTTGCTGGATACGGCCGCGAGACCAAGCTTGGAATCCCCGTACAGAAGTTTGCGGAGCATGAACGAGGATTCGCGGACGATTCCGCCCGGCTCGCCTGAGCGGAAGCCGCGGTCCGAGAGCGTCAAGCGGGTGGAGCGATACTGCCACTCGCTCAGCAAACCGAGTGAGTGAAGACGATGAGTTAGAGCTATCGCTGAGATGCGCCAATACTTACGCGCTGGAGGAATGCGTTCCAAGCTCGCAGATTGCGTAGATTGCGCGTACACCCTTCGACGAATTCCTTCGCAGCGCGCAGAAACGGCCGCGGTTACTCGTTCGGCGTACTCGACTTTGGCCAGGCTCTCCGGAATAGAGGGATAAATATGGGCCAACCGCTCCACCTGTGCAAGCAGTCGGCGCTCTGCGGACAGCCGGCTAAGCAGCCAGCCTCCGACGGTCGCGACCAAGGGCAGCGACAGGGCGCCAAGGACGGCTTGTGCGAGAGGGGTATAGCCGTTCACCCAACGAGACTAAAGCTAGCCATCGACTCGAACTTGCGGCGAACGCTGACCAACCTGAGTACGACTCATTAGATACCGGAGGCGTTCGCGGTTCAGTTTTTCCAGATCACCTCGAGCTCATTCGACGGGTGCGAGTGCCTGCAGGATTGTCGCGGACGCGAGGTTCACAATCTCCTCGACCTCGACGTAGTGCTCTCGGGTGACCGTGGTGGAGGTGTGGCCCAGGAACTCGGCGGCCGTTTCGAGGTCGGCACCCCGGGTGATCGCCGTCGCACCCGTGCGACGGAACGAGTGAGGCGAGATCTTCATCTCTTCGAGTCCAGCCGCCTTGAATATTTCGCGTAAGGTCCGACGGACGTTGAAGGGCGCGAGGGGCGTTCGGTTCCTGCTGAAGAACAGTAGATGATCGTCGTCCTGATTCGCTATGACCTCTAGCCTTCGGCGGATCACGTCGGCGGCGAACTCCGGCACCGCGACAGTCCGGTTGGAAGAATCGGTCTTCGGGCGATCCTGCCGGTGCACCGGCCGCCCCTTCAGGACCACGATGGTGCCGGCGATGGAAACTCTCATCGGCGCCGTGGCGGCGTTGATGTCACCCTTACGGATCGCCAACACTTCGCCTATCCGGGCGCCGGTGCCGAGCATCACCTCGATGAGATCACGCACTTGTCCGTCGGGTTTCGGACCGTTGAGGGAACCACCGGTGCGCCACCCTTTGGCGGCCAACCGGATCTGTTCGATCTGCTCCAGGTTCAGCGCCTTCGGGTTCGTTTTGGGCCGCTTCAGTCTCGTGGTTCCGGTCACAGGGTTTCGAACCACTGCTTCTTGGCGAAGCGCGAAATTGAACATGAGGTTGAGGACGACTCTCGAATGCCGCGCTCGAGCGTAGGACCGTCCGGCCTGGAGTTTCAGGAACCGGTCAACACGCCCGACAGTGATCTCTCGGAGCGCGAAGGGCTCGAAGGTGGGCATGACGAGGGTGCGTAGTTCACGCCCATACAATTCCTTAGTTCCGTCGGCGAGTTCCTTGCTCAAAGCGATGTCCTCTAACCACAACTCGGCAAGCGCACCGAATGAGCTGTCGGACGTAAGGCCCCCGTTGGCGCCAACCCTCATACGAGTGGACAGCTTCTCCCTCAATGCGAACTTCGCAGCCCTTTTGCTGGGACCACTGGCGGTTACCTTTCGGACTCTGCCATCCCAGTCACGGTAGCGCGCTTCGGCGCGATAGCTGCCGCTCGAAGCTTGAATGACGCTGATGTCGCCAAAGGTGCCAACGGTCATTCGCGGCCGGCCGCTCATATCCGTGAGCCAGTCAAGAAAATCGAACCACGGAGTTCGAAAGCGCCGCAAAGGAAAAGATGGCTCGAACGCACACGAGGCGCATCGAGCCATCTTTCAGTTCTCAACCCGGAAAATAGCCAATCCTGACTATCTAGGCGAATTTTTGCCCACTGATTCAAATCTTGCTCCTCGTAAATTCAAGAAAACAAGCTTCTGATCAGGCATTTTGGTTGCGGGGACAGGATTTGAACCTGCGACCTCTGGGTTATGAGCCCAGCGAGCTACCGAACTGCTCCACCCCGCGGCACAAGAGTTAACGCTAGCACAGACCGCGGTGCCGGTGCGCCGCGAAGGCCGCGATGCACCGACAAAGCCAGCTACTTGCTCGCCAGGAACGCCGTCTCGAGGTCGGCCTGCAGCTGCTTGTCCGCCTGCGCAGCCGCGACGAGGTCGTTCTTCGCGTAGGCGGCCTGGCGAGCTGCCAGGTCCTTCTGAACGGCCTCGAGCGCATTCTTGAGCGCAGGGTTGTCCGCGTTACCGACCGACGACGACGGGGTTGGGCTCGATGACGCACCGTTGTCGCCTGCCGTCGCCCCTGAGTTTCCACCGAACAGGTCGTTCAGGGCGGCATCCAGAGTCGGGGCGAACTCGACCTTCGAGCCGAAACTCACGAGCACCTCACGGAGCAGCGGGTAGTTGGTCTCACCCGTCGACTTCACGTAGACCGGTTGCACGTACAGCAGGCCGCCACCGACGGGAAGCGTCAGCAGGTTGCCAAGATCGACCTTGGTCTGGCCCTTCTGCAGCAGCGCGACCTCGTTCGCGAACGCCGTGTCGGTCCTGAACTGGTTTTCGGCAGAGCCCGGCCCCGGAATCGTGGTCTCCTTGGGCAGGGTCAGCAGCGTGAGCTTGCCGTAGTCGGGCCCGGGATCAGAGTCCACGGCCAGATACCCGGTCAGGATGCTTCGCGAGTTCGACGTGGAAGACTTCGGTACGTACGTGGAGTACAGCGTGAACGCCGGTGCGGGCTCCCCCGGGACCTGCATCGTCAGGTAGTACGGCGGCTGCAGCTTCGTCGCATCCGCCGATGAGGTGGTGAGCGTCGGCTCGGCTGGCGTGACCCACTGGTCGTCGCTGGAGTAGAAGGATGCCGCATCCTCGACGTGGTACGAACCGAGGATCTCGCGCTGCGCCTTGAACAGGTCTTCCGGGTAGCGAACGTGCGCGAGCAGCTGCGCGCTCATGTCGGATTCCGGCTTGACGGTCGTGGGGAAGACCTTCTCCCAGGTCTTCAGGATGGGGTCACTCGCGTCCCATGCATAGAGCGTCACCTTGCCGTCGTAGGCGTCGACCGTGGCCTTGACCGAGTTTCGGATGTAGTTGAAGTTCTGCAGCGACTCTGTGCGAGCGGTATCCGCGTCAGCCGTGACATCCCCGAGATCGTTGACTGTCGAGTACGGATACTGGTCTGTCGTCGTGTAGCCATCGACGATCCAGACGATGCGGCCGTTGACGATCGCCGGGTACGAGTCGCTGTCGAGCGTCAGGTAAGGCGCAACCTTCCGCACGCGGGTCTGCGGGTCGCGATCGTAGAGGATCTGCGAGTCCTTGTTGATCGCGGTCGAGAGCACGATGTCTTCCGACTGGAACTTAATCGCGTACAGGAGCCGCGTGAACAGGTTGCCGAGCTTCGGGCCGCCGTTGCCTTCGAATGTCGTCTTCTTGTTGGCAGAGCTCGTCGCGCCGGACGGATAGTCGAGTTCGACCGGGCTTGATCCCTTGGGTGCGCCGACGATCGAGTAGTTCGGCGAGTTTTCACCGAAGTAGATGCGTGGCTGGTAGCTGCCGAGTTTGCCCTTCACCGGGATCGCCGACTCGAGGAAAACCGGCGAACCGTCTGCCGAACGCTCGTTGCCGTAGGCCGCGACGACGCCGTAGCCGTGCGTGTAGACGAGCGCGTTGTTGTACCAGGTCTGGGCGTCGCCGAGACCGCTCTGGCTGAGCTCACGCGCGGCGATCACGGTGTCCTGCTTCTTCCCGTTGATCGTGTAGCGGTCGACGTTCAGCGTGTCCGGGAAGGAGTAGAAGCCACGGATCTGCTGCTGCTGCTGGAACGTCGGCGAGACGATGTTCGGGTCGAGCAGCCGGATGCTGGCCGCGGTGTCGGCGTTGCCCCGCAGGGCGCCCTGCTGGGCCGTCGTCTTCGCGTCGTACTCGGTGACCTT